>JBBRVX010000006.1:0-51908 GCA_038246475.1 Thermomicrobiales bacterium
GCGCCTGCCCCCGCAACGCCAGCGTCTTCGTGATCGCCGCCGTCAGGCTCGTCTTGCCATGATCCACATGCCCGATCGTCCCCACGTTGATGTGCGGCTTCGTCCGCGCAAACTTCTGCTTCCCCATCGCCCTGCGCTCCTTTCAACATCGACAACGACGTCTACGACTTTCGAGCCTTCTAAATCCTGGATTGGCGCAACAGAACGAGAGGCTCGATTGAGCCTCTCGTCGCCGGAGCCTTGCTGGAGCCCACACCCGGACTTGAACCGGGGACCTCATTCTTACCAAGAATGTGCTCTACCAACTGAGCTATGTGGGCCAGCGGCGACCGTTCCTGGCATTTCCGGCGGCTGGTGGGCAGAGGCGGATTCGAACCACCGTAGCTTTCGCACCTGATTTACAGTCAGGCCCATTTAACCACTCTGGCATCTGCCCAGGATCCAGGTCCACACTCCCGCGGAACGGCGCGTGAGAGTATACCGGCGCACGGAGATTGCTACAAGATACGCCTGGAATTCAGCGCACGGTGATGCTGCGCCTTGCGGCAAAATCAACATGGCCGTACGATGACGATGCGGCACAGCACCGCCGTCACGTTGTTTCGGGGGATCCGGGAAGATCCGCCCGTCGTCTACGAAGAGGCTGAATCATGCCAGGTCTGCGCCCGACCCGACCCCGTCTTCCGCTCATGGCCGTTGGCGCCATCGCTCTCGTAGCGCTGGTAGCGTGTGGTGATGAGGCGCCGGCGCCTTCACCCACGGCGGAACCGGCTGTAACACAGGAAGCTGTCTCCCCGGCGACGACTACCTCTGAAGAGGCAAGCCCAACCACCGAAGCGGAGTCGAGTCCAGTCGTTGAGGCGAGCCCGGAGATTGTCGAAGAGGCTCCGTCCGTTGCAACTCCAGCAACTCCGGTCGGTGGCGCAGTGGCAACCCCAATATCCGGCGTTGCAACTCCCGTTGCGTCTCCGCTTGCGGCAGCTGCCGCCACACCTGTCCAGGCAATCGCTAGCCCAATAGCGACTGAAGCGGCCGTTGCTTCGCCTGCCGCAACACCAGTCGAGGTCGCGGTGGCGACGCCGGTCGTGCAAGCATCTCCGGCGACGACGCCATTGGCGGCGGCTACTTCGGCGCCAATTGCGACACCCGTGGTCGTCCCGGCAACGAGCACGCCAGAGCCGACTGAGACGCCTTTGCCGCCGACCGCTACATCTGTGCCACCGACCGAGACTCCTATTCCACCGACCGAGACTCCTGTTCCACCGACCAATACGCCTCCGCCTCCGACCGACACGCCCGTGCCACCAACGAATACCCCGGCGCCGCCAACCGAGACGCCGGCGCCGCCAACGAATACTCCGGCGCCGCCAACCGAGACGCCAGCGCCGCCGACAGAGACCCCGGTTCCACCGACCAGCACGCCCGTTCCACCGACCAGTACGCCGGCGCCTCCCACCGTGACTCCGATTCCTCCGACGAACACGCCTGTCCCGCCGACAAGTACGCCGAGACCAACCAGTACACCGAGACCGACCAGCACGCCGATGCCGACGAGCACACCGACACCGGCCAGTGCCGCTCCGACTTCGGCTCCGCCACCGCCCCCACCTGGCGGATGAGCCGTCACGATCACGGGTTGAACGAAGCCGTTGAGAACCCATCGAGGGATCTCAACGGCTTCGTGCCGATCGCCAGACAAGAAAACGATGTCACCATAGTTGAGGTTGGTCCACGAGACGGATTGCAGAACGAAGCCATCCCAATACCAACCGTCGCCAAGATCGCGTTCGTTGACGCGCTGTCGTCCGCCGGCCTCACGGTCATCGAAGCCACAAGCTTCGTCAACCCTGCTGCGGTTCCACAGCTCGCCGACGCGGATGAAGTCATGCGCGGAATCAATCGTCTGCCGGGGATTCGCTATCTCGTGTTAGTCCCAAACTACCGCGGCCTTGAGCGCGCACTGCTGGCCAATGTGGGCGCCTTGGCTCTCTTCACGGCCGCGACCGAAGAATTCGCGGCAGCCAATGTTGGAACCACGATTTCCGGGACGTTCGATCGATTTGAGCGGGTGATGGACGTAGCGCGCCAACGAGGCATGTGGGTTCGCGGATATGTCTCTGTGGCTTTCGGTTGTCCCTATGCCGGGTCTGTTTCAGCATCTTCAATTCCTCCGATCGTCGAGCGACTGCTTGCGCTTGGGTGCGATGAAATTTGCCTTGCCGATACAATCGGCAAGGCATCCCCAACCGAGGTCACCGACGTTCTCACTGCCGTGCTTCCCTCGATTGCCCGTGACCGGATTGCGCTTCACTTCCACGACACCGCGGGGATGGCGCTTTCGAACATCGAAGTGGCGCTCAATCGTGGCGTTCGCATCTTCGACTCGGCTGCTGGGGGCCTCGGTGGTTGCCCCTTTGCTCCTGGCGCGCCCGGCAACCTGTCAACGGAACTTCTCCTGGCGCACCTCCACGGCCTTGGCTTGAGGACAGGTGTTGATGAGGATCGAATCGCGAGCGCGGTCGGCGCGCTGCGTCCTTTTATTCCCAGACTCGCCCAAATCGCATCATGATCGGCTATTGGGTCGTAATGACGATGGTCGCGGTCGCCGTCATTGCGGTCCTGATCGTCACGCATGAACGCTGACCCAGAAGCGGCGCCTCCGTCCTCTAGCGCTACCGGGGAGTGAATCTACGAATGGATGAAAAAATGCTGGCGTTCTTGCGCCGTCTTCTGGATGCGCCAGGTCCGTCCGGTTTTGAAACGGCGCCAGCCAGGGTCTGGCGTGATGAAGCGTCAGAATTTGCTGATGAGGTTACGCATGATGTGGTTGGCAACTCCTTTGCCCGTGTCAAACCGAGCCAGGATAGTCCCGATGCTCCCAAAGTAATTTTGGCCGGCCACATTGACGAAATCGGCTTCCTCATCACCCATATCGACAAGGAAGGTTTTCTCTGGTTTTCGCCGCTTGGCGGCTGGGACGACCAGGTTGTGGTCGGCCAGCGCATCAGAATCCTCGATCGGCGGGGCGATGTGATCGGGGTCGTCGGCAAGCCAGCCTCCCACTTGCTCAAAGAAGAGGATCGCGCCAAACCGACCAAACTCGATCAGATGTGGATTGATATTGGCGCGGCTGACAGAGACGACGCACTCGGATTCGTAGAGATTGGCGATCCCGCAGTTATCGACTCAAAATTCATCGCGCTCAGCGACGATCGCTGCGTGGCACGAAGCATGGACAACCGCGTTGGAGCGTTTGTTGCGCTTGAAGCGGCCCGGCTGATCGCCGCGAATCGTTGCGACGCTGATGTTTATGCAGTCGCGACGGCGACGGAGGAGATCACCTTTGGCGGAGCGTACACCGCCTCGTTCACGCTTCCCTCTCGTGTCGCCATTGCCATTGATTTGACCCACCCAACCGACTACCCCGGAGCCGACAAGAAAAGCAACCATGAGGTCAGTGTCGGCGGCGGGCCAGTCCTCACCCGGGGCGCAACGCTGAACGACGCGGTTTTCCATGGCCTCATGGAAGCGGCAAAGAGGCTTGGCATCACCACGGCAATTCAGGCTACCGGAAGCTCGAGCGGAACAGACGCCGATCCCATGATCAAGACTGGCAGCGGCACGGCGACTGGGCTTGTATCGGTACCTGGCCGATACATGCACTCACCCAATGAGATGGTCAGTCTGGCCGACATCGAAGGTGCGGCCCGGATCATTGCGGAGTTCGTTCGCACTATAACGATCGATAGCGACTTCCGTCCCGGAACCATTCAGGTGCATTGAATCGCGGAGTCGCCAGTCCTAACTTCGGACGACAATTCGCCCGCCTTTGGCGATCACCAGATACTCGCCTCCCTCCCGACGAAAGAGGATCTCGGCCCCGTCCACGAGCTGCACCGAGACAATCCTCGTGAAAACCACTGCTGTTCCATTGCCGATGACATCGACGCGGCGCAGTGATGGCCAGAGCGTGATCATCGCCGATGGCCGCTCGTCAGAGCCGGGGACGAGGAATTGGTGAACCTTTGCACCCGGAAGCTGAAACGGCGCCAATCCTGGCTCCGCCCCGATCGCGTCGGCGATGGTCGCCACCATATCGTCGCGAAAAGGAACGGACCGCAGCCGGGGACTTCGTTCATGTCCCGATGGGTCGCTCATGCAGGCCTCGAAACCGGACTTCGCCAAATGCCTATACTCCGCTGTCGCACTGGGCACACTGAGCAATTTGGCCACGTCCATGCGCGATCCTTTGCATTCAACGCACCAGGAGTAAAGACGTGCTTCAACACGCAAGTGGCGCCATGGGCATCGCGGTGGCCGCACGGGAAGCGCGTGCCGCCTACGAGGGAATGTCCACCCCGGATGTAACCCTCGAAGATATTCGGGCCGCCGCCGAACGGATCGCGCCCCACATCCATCGCACTCCCATTTTCGACTCTGCGACCCTCGGCCGGATAACCGGGACACGGTTGGGGCTCAAGGCAGAAAATCTCCAGAGGACCGGCGCCTTCAAGGCGAGAGGCGCGCTCAATGCCATCATGCGATTGTCCCCCGAGCAACGCGAGCGCGGCGTCATCACCCTGTCGGCTGGCAATCATGGGCAAGGCCTAGCGTATGCGGCCCAGCTCGCGGGAGTGCGCTGCGTCGTCTTCATGCCCGAACACGCCGTACCAACGAAAGTCGCCGCCGTTAAAGGCTACGGCGCGGAAGCCCGTTTTGCACCATCCATGGAGACCGTGCTGCCGATCATGGACGAATTCCGTGAGCTTCACGGATTGCATTATGTACATCCGTTCGGGGATCCCGATATCATCGCCGGTCAAGGAACCGTCGGCCTGGAGATTCTCGAAGATTGCCCCGAAGTAGACACCATTGTCGTCTGCGTGGGCGGCGGCGGGCTTCTGGCCGGCATTGCTGTCGCCGCAAAATCTCTCAAGCCATCGATTCGCGTTGTCGGTGTCGAGCCGGAGGGGGCACCGGTTGTCACACGGAGTCTGGTCGCGGGCTATCCTGTTACAATCGAAAAGATCACAACTGTCGCCGACGGACTCTCCGCGCCCTTTGCCGCTCCCACCTCGCAACGCCTCATTGAGCGCTATGTTGACGATGTCGTCCTTGTCACGGATGAGGAGATTCTCGACGCCTTTCGCCTGATTCTCGAGCGCACAAAAATGCTGGTCGAACCAGCAGGGGCGGCCGCCGTCGCGGCCCTGATTACCGGCAAGGCTGGCGCCGAACGAGATTCGCGAGCAATTGCGACGTTGAGCGGCGGAAACGTCGATTTCGAAAAGATCAAGCGTCTGCTCGGATGAGTGTGATGGCAAAGGCATCAGGGAGTTCAATGACTAAAGTCATGGTTCCGATCGCCGCGATAGTGGTTTCAGTCGCGCTGATGTTCGCTGGTGGGGAATCGTCACCGTCTCTCGCCATCCAGGAGACACCGTCAACTCCCCAGGTCGTCATCAGCAGCGAGGTGCTCGGTCGCGCCACACCGGTGGCTGTCGAGGACCCGGAGCTTTCGCTGGGCCGTGTCACGATCATGCCAGGCGCGATCATTCCAGTTCACCATCATCCCGGCACGCAAATCGGTGTTGTCGTGCAGGGAACGCTCACCTACACGGTCTATATCGGAGAAGTTGAATGGCTGCACGCGAACGGCGGGTCAGAAAGCATTCGTGCCGGAGAAACGGTTCAGGTCCAGGTTGGTGATGCACTTGTTGAGGAGCCTTCGGCCATTCACCAGGGGCGAAACGACGGCAACGACCCCGTGGTCATTTATCTCTCGACCCTGTTTCCCACCGGCGCCCCAAGGTCTACTTTAGGTCAGGTAACGCCAACTCCGTGAAACACCTTTGGCTCGCGAAACTTGAGAATCGATGACCCTGTTTGGCGCCGCTGAGTCGCCGGTGACACCACACTTTTCAGCGCCTTCTCTGCCGAACGATCCTTTTGGCATTTACATCCATATCCCGTTCTGCACGCACATTTGCCCATATTGCGATTTCAATACGTACGCGAATCAGTCCTTCCGCATCCCCGCCTACACGGAGGCCGTTGCGCGAGAGATGCAGCTCTGGGCGCCACGATTCGGGACACGCATTGCCGAATCCGTTTTCATTGGTGGAGGAACGCCTTCACTGCTCGAACCGCATCAAATCGCGTCCATTCTTGCCGCCTGCGCGAACGAATTTGCCATGTCCCCAGTGGCCGAAGTCACAATCGAGGCGAATCCAAATGACATTTCGGAGCGCTATTGCTCGGAAATTCTCGCCGCTGGCGTCAATCGCATCAGCATTGGCGCCCAAACTCTTGATCGCCGCGGATTGCGGACCCTTGGTCGACTTCATGAAGCAAATCAAGTCGCGTCCGCGGTAAAGGATGCATATGCTGCCGGCTTCGAGAATCTGAGCCTGGATTTCATCTATGGTTGGCCGGGACAGACGCTGGAACGCTGGCGCAGCGATCTCGACCAGATCATCTCGGGTTGCGTCGGCGGTTCGCCTCCCAGCCATCTATCGCTCTACGGGCTGATCGTAGAACCTGGCACGCCCATGGCAGACGCCGTGCATCGAGGCATCCTCACGCCGATTGACGACGACGCCAGCGCCGATTTCTTCGAGCTTGCGATTTCTATGCTCGCCGATGCTGGTTGGCGGCACTACGAGATCGCCAACTGGGCAACTTCAACAGAAAGTGCGGCTCGCCACAACGCAATCTACTGGAGAAATGGCGACTATGCGGGAATCGGCGCGGGCGCCCACGGACATGTCGACAATAGCCGCATCATGAATCATCCTTCGCCTCGCCGATACATGGAACTCCTCGAGAATAGCATGTCGCCAGCGTCAAACATCGAGCAGATTGACCCCAGAATGGCCATGGGCGAGACGATGATGCTGGGGCTTCGGCTACTTGAGGACGGCGTTTCGCAGGAGGCGTTCGCGGAACGGCATGGCATCTCGATCACCGACCAGTTCGAAGCCGTTGTCGAAAAGTTCGCGAACCTTGGGTTGCTCGAGTCTGACGAATTCCGCGTTCGTCTCACAGAACGCGGCGCAATGCTCGCGAACTCCGTCAGCGCGGAGTTTCTTTGAGCCCTCCAGAAGATCGAGGAAAGCAGCTCGACGCCTATCACCGTGCGAATGCGTCGCTCCTCGCGCTGATCCGAGGTGAGCGCTTTGGCAGCCGCTCAGGATCAGGAAGGCGCCGTCGGGCCCAGGCAAAACTGGAGCGCGTTCGCACCCTGCTGCGGTTACTTGGAAATCCGGGACGCCACATTCCGATCATCCACGTTACGGGCACATCAGGTAAGGGATCGACGTCAGCCGCGATTGCGGCCGTCCTGACCGCCGCTGGCTTCCGCGTGGGCTTACGCACCTCGCCTTATCTTCAGGTTGCCACAGAAAAGCTACAGATGGGCCCTTCGCTCATCGACGCTGTTTCGTTCGAGCAGGTAGCCCGGCACGTACTTGCCGAAGGTCACCGCCGCTGGCCCGCCAGCAACCGCGAAGAGCATCTCGGATACGCCGAAGTCTGGTCGGCGATAGCCATGCAGTGGTTCGCCGACCGCAAGGTCGATTTTGGCATTGTCGAAGTGGGCGCGGGTGGCCGGTTCGACACGACCAACGTTGTCGATCCGCTCGTCAGCATCATTACCAGCGTGGGATTCGATCACATCGCTTCGCTTGGCCCAACCCTTGCTGACATCGCATGGCACAAGGCCGGCATCATCAAGCGTGGCTCCGTTGCGGTTGTAGGCAACGTTCCTTCTGAAGCAATGTCGGTGATCGAGGCGGAATCCAATGTTGTCGGAGCGCGCCTTGTGCGTGTTCCAGCAATAACGAACCTGACAGGCTTGTCGCTCGGGATGGATGGCGCATTCCAGCAGACTAATGCCATGACCGCCGTGTGTATCGTCGAAGTACTTCGCGACCTGGGCTACGCGATTCCCGAGGCAGCGGTGCAGGCTGGATTAGCCGCGACAAGACTTCCAGGTCGCCTTGAACGAATGCCAGGCCGCGACTCAATTGAGGTGTCGATTGACGGGGCCCATAACCCTGACAAGATTGCGGCCCTGGCTAGTGAGGTTGTGCGGCGGTCTGGAGCCCGTCCGCTTCCAGTCGTGGTCCTCGGAATACTCGGTACGAAGGACGCCTTCAAGATTGCCAAGGGGCTGGCCAATGCCGCATCCGCGATCGTAGCAACACGGCCAACGGTCTTCGGCAAACGATCGCACGATCCTTCAGACCTTGCCGCCGTCTTGCTGAAAACCGGATTCTCTGGATCAATTCATGCTGTTTCGGAACCCGCATCGGCCGTTCTTCATGCGGAATCCCTTGCTGCCACGCTGGGATCAGGCGTGCTCGTGACCGGGTCGATGTACCTTGCCGGCCAGGCACGCCGGCGCTGGTTCCCCGATGAGGAGATCGTCCTCCAACGGACGTCCTGGCCCTCCGGTGAACAACCGTCCAGCTCAGGTGCTCTCTGAACGCTCCGTCGCCTTGAACGCAACTGCCCCGACGACTAGCGCGATGGTTCCACCGATCATCAGGTATTTTCCGACATCGATGATGTTGCCACTCGGCTGCAGCGTCGAGGTGCCCATGCCGTAAAGGGTCAGTCCAACCGCGGCCGCAACGGCCCCCAGTGTGATCAGCCAGCCCCAGATATTCACGAAACCGCTCCCCATCCTTGACCTGGTTTTCCAGGTTCCGATCCAACATCGCTGAGTCGCCAAACGCCATACCGACCGTCGACCAACGACCCAAGACATGCTGCCGTCGTCGCTTCACGGCACTGGAGTCGCGCGATTCTCCGGCGCGAGCCCTGCAGCGGCCGGGTTCAAATCGGCCCCGACGGGTGTGGCAAGCTCTCCAAGAATCCTCTCCAGCTCAGCCTGTGCTTCGCCATATGCCGCCCAATCTCCCTCGCTCAATGCAGTTTGTCCTCTGTCGAACGCGACCAGGGCATCAGTAATGGTTGCCGTGGGTTGTTCCAAGCCAGGTGCTGCACCGTCTTCGACATTGGCTGTCCCCGCATCCCGAGCGGCGCCCCCATCATCACCCGCGACCGCGGCCAGTGCGGCCTCGAGTGTCGGCTGCATCGATACCTCGAGATTGGTGGCGACAATTACAAACTGGAGCTCTGTTGGAGCTCCACCTGATCCTGTGGCTTGCAAGTACACCGGTTGCACGTACATGACCGTTTCTTCAACCGGGATGACGAGAAGGTTTCCCCGGATGACCCGCGATCCCGCCTGATTCAACAAGGTGAATTGCGACGAAATTGTCGGGTCCTGATCAATCCGCGCTTCCACCTGTTGTGGTCCAAACACTTGCGTCTGGCGCGGAAAGCGGTAGACGACGAGCCGGCTGGCTCCTGTTGCATCTGCCTGCCCCGCCATCCACGATGTCATGTTCGGTCGGTTAATCGGGGTATATGGCCGGATCAGTTTGAAACCGGTTTCGGTTTCCCCCGGTAAGGGAAGCGTCATGAAGTACGCCTCCATCGGGCGCAGAACCGTATCTGATTCTCCGTCGAGTTCGACCTGCTCAGTAGCAATTTCCCAACGATCTTCGCCGTTGTAGAAGGCCGTCGGATCAGTAACGTGGTACGCGGAGAAAACCTGTGACTGAAGGTCGAAAAGCTCTTCTGGATAGCGGAAATGCTCCGCTAGAACGGGAGACGCCTCGCTGATTGGAACGAACATTTCAGGGAAGAGGTCCTGGTACGCGTCAGCGATCGGATCAGGGATCGTCGTTCGGTAAAACGTTACGCTCCCGTCATAGGCGTCCACTGTCGCCTTGAACGTGTTGCGCGCGTAGTTGACTCCGGAATATGCAGACGCATTCGGAAAACGATCCGTTGCCGTGTAGGCGTCGATAATCCAGATCAGCCGGCCATCGACGATGCTTAGGTATGGATCACTGTCGAGGCGTAGGAACGGGGCAATGGCGCTGACACGGGAGGCGATTGAGCGGTTCAGCAGAACCTTCGATTCCCCCGTCAGTTCGTCTGTAAACAGAATTCTTCGGTCACCGAGGTAGATCGCCAGAATGACCCGTTTCAGATAGTTGTCGAGGGTAATGGACCCCAGAGCTCGACCGACGTACGGGCTCGGCGGTGTATCACCAGGTATTCCGTTGACTTCCTGCACCCCTGTATTGACCGCAACCCAGGTGCTTTCCAGCTCGCCGAAATAGATCTCTGGTCGCTCGATGGTCAACACCCCCGCGGGTTCCGGGGGAATTCCTCCCACCGTGAATACCGGAAGGCCTTGACTTGTGGCTTCACTAATTGGGCTAACGACCGCACCGTAGCCATGGGTGTAGGAGAGGTGTTGGTTAGTCCAGGTCTGCGCATTTGCTGGAAGCCCGTCGGTGTCCAGCTCACGCGCGGCCACGAGAACCTGTTGCAGTTCATCCGCCTCCGGATATCGATCGACATCGACATCATTGAATACATAGTACGGAACGAATGAGCGTAGCTGTTGGTATGTGTTGCGAGCGATGCGATAGTCCCAGAGTCGCACGTTGCGCAACACGGCCGAATCGGACCGCAGTGCACTCGCGGGGGGCTCTCCCTGGCCGCTCAGTGAGCGCAATTCCACGTTGTCAAGACCGAAGCCCGCTCGGGTGAACGCGATGTTGTTCTCAATATACGGACTTTCCCGCTGGAGCTCGTTTGGCTCGACAATGGTTTGTTGCACGACACGGGGAATAACCGCATCAAGTCCGGCCGCCGCGAGCCAGAGAATGAATACAATTGCCAGCCATCTCAATTTTTCGGATCTGCGACTGAACAACAACACCAAAGCGGCGACAAACGAAACCAGGACCAGCAGATAGTTCAGGGGGCGAACGACGTTGGCATCGGTGAAGCCGGGTCCCGGCACGAACCCTCTAGTTGAATATTGCAGATTGAAATTGCTGATCAGATAGCCGAGGCCAAAAACCATCAACAGCAATGCCGCCAGGATGAGGAGGTGCCGCCGAGCTTGCGGAGAGGCCCCCAGTTGATCGATGCGGTCAAGTCCCTGCATGCCCAGGTAGATGAGCGCGACCGTTGCTAACGAGATAAGTAACGTGACCAGCAACACCCTGTGAGCTATTTCCAAAGCTGGCAGCTGGAATACATAGAAGCTTGCGTCCAGGCCGAATGTGGGTTCAGTGACCGCGAACGATCCGCCCGCCAATGCCAGCCGCCACGTGACCCATTGCTGTGCCGCAAGTGTGCCGGCGGCAATTGCCATGATCAGCGTCACGAGCCAGAGGGGCCACCGCAATATGCGGCTGGAGGAAAGGCGAGCGCTCTTACTCGCCCCCTGTCTTCGCAGGGCAACGTGCCAGTTCACCGCGAAAATGCCGCCGACAAGCAGAGCGGCCACAATGAACGCAATCCCACCCGAGATGTACCTGGTCGTCAGAGTTTCTCGGTATCCAATACTTTCAAACCACCACCACTGAATCCAGAAGGTCGATGTGAGGTAGATGAAGGCGAAAATGCCGACCAGCACAATCGCCGTAACCACCATGCGCTTCGTCGAAGGAGACGGCGACCAGGTACGTCCACCGGCCCCACTCCCTGATGCTCCCGACCGACCGGGCGTTGGGATGCCCTTGAATATCCGCCCAGCTGACTGCATCGCAGAGCCGCCCCCCCTCCTACGCAGTGACCCTCTGCTATCGATTCTACCCAGGTTTACGGAACCGAACGTCTTGAACCCGAACGCCCCGCTGGCGCTGGCAGTGTACTCTGGTCCCCATGAATGGACGTGTTTCACATGCACGTGACGCCAGCCTCGACAAGAAGCTGGAGGTCATGAGCCTGGGTAGTGGCAGCAACGGCAACGCGGTTCTGGTGCGCGCCGGTAGCGCAACGCTTCTGGTCGACTGCGGGGTCGGAGTGCGGCGCATTGCTACGACACTCGCCTCATATGGAATGACGATCCATGATGTCGATGCGCTCCTGCTAAGTCACGAGCATAGCGATCACATCCGGGAGTTGCCGCGATTTTCGGCGATTGGCACGCCAATACTTTGTACAAGGGGAACAGCACGCGCGGCTGGCGTCCTGCCTCAATCCTGGCACGAGATTCGAACCGGGTTATCTGCCTGGATTTGCGGCATTGAGATTCACTCGATTCCGGTTTCTCATGACGCCAGTGAGCCATGCGGATTTCTCATTCGAACACCGAGTGGGTCGCTGACAGTCCTCACTGATCTTGGTCGTGGTTCCCCGGCTGCAATTGACGCCATTGCCGAATCGCGCCTGGTGGTGCTTGAGGCGAATCATGATGAAGCGATGCTTCGGCGCGGTCCGTACCCAGCGCATCTTCAGCGGCGGATCCTCTCCGACTCTGGTCACCTTTCCAACACCGCGTGTGCCCAACTTCTCGCTGACGCGCTTCGAAACTCGAGCAACCTTCCAACCGTGTGGCTCGCCCATCTCTCAGAAGCGAACAACCGTCCCCTCCTCGCAAGAAACACGGTGGCAGACCGTGTCGCTCGCATCGGGATGCGGCTCGATATTCAGACGCTTCCTCGCCGCGAGGTAGGCCCGGTGTGGAGTGCGGGGAGCATGAGCAAAGGCCAGATGCAACTCATGCTGGAACTGTAGGTTCCACCGAACCGTCTGGCTAAGGTTCCACGGCACCCTATACTCATGACCTCATGATCGAACGCGCGAGGTCGCCACCGACCCGCGATTTCAAGAAGGATGACTGCCCTGGACGTGCTGTTTCTCATCCATGACCGGCTTTCGGTCACGGTCATGCTCTTCATGGCCGTGATCGGATTGTGGGGACTCATTTCCTACATTCGCGGTCAAGCTGTTTCGGGAAGCTTCGCGGGTTCGTTGGTCATTGGCGAGGTTCTCGTTGTGGTGCAAGTCATCGCCGGAGTGGCGATCCTGGCAACAGGAGCACGCCCTCCCACCTCCGTTCATTACCTCTATGGCATTACCGCCATTCTGGTGTTGCCCTTCGCGTGGTCGTACTTCCGCGATCGGGACCAACGTCAGGCTCTCCTGATTTATAGCCTGATCGCGCTCTTCATTTTTGGCCTGGCGGTGCGAGGGATGATGACCGGACGATAATCGATGGTTAGTGATCACTCGGCGACCAAGGTCACCTGATCCCTTTCTTCCGCCGTTTGTACTGACAGGCGGAGATTGCTGAAATGTCACCTTCAATAAGACAATATGCTTCTTTTCCCGCCTGACTCACTCTTTGCCCGCTGTACTCCCTTCGCCCCATCGCCGAAAGTCACAGCATTTCCGGGCTCGGTTATCTCTATGTCACGTCTACGGAATTATCGAAGGGCACTTCGAATTCTGACCATCCAGGGGTACTGGTTTCTTTCGCATGGACAGTTCCCTGTTGACCCTCATTAACAATGAGCGTACACTCTGACCGTACTCGCGAAACGTTCGCTTGCTGAACTGGTAGTGCCTCACGGATGAAAGGGGAACCCGTGGATTCAGTACTGCCGGATTACCAGGCAGCGATAGACGATGCCCTTCAGCTCGTTTATAGCCAGCATCATCGCATTGTCAATCGGCTCCAACCCAATTCGTTCGTCCAGCTTACCCTTCCCGATCTACGAGACGGGCCGTTGGGCCGGGACTTGCAGCGGCTCGCGGCTCTAGCTACGGGCGAATTGAAAGAAGAACAGGATCTCGTGCTCGCCGCGATTGATTCGGTTCTGCAAATCCTTTTCTGGCCAGCCGCCGCGGAGGATTACACGGTCCCTCGCTCATTTTGGGATACCGAGCTCGGCCGCATGCTTGCCCAGGCGAAATATTCCGCATACGAGCGCACAGAGCTGGTGAGCATTGGCAACGCGGCGCAACAGCTTGGTGTGACCCGTCCCACGATCTACCGATGGATGGATGACCGAACCCTGAACTATGTCCGTGACGACATGAGTGGGCGAACGTTCGTGGTCCGTCGCGATATCGACAATCTCAAGCGTGTCGCCGCTGAGCTCTCGGCCCAGGGATAAAATCTTTCAATCCGTCGTTTGCGTCTTCAGGATGTCGCCGGACTCGTGCATCCTAACTGCAATCACGGCGCCATCCTTGACGATTACTCTCGGAATGCGCTGGCGAATGGATACAAGGACTTCATAGGCGTTCGTATCCATCATCTCAGCCATTTCTGCAACGGACGGTGCCGCTAGTCTGGGATCTCCCCCAAGCACCTGAACGGGGTCGCCGGCCTTCAGGTCGAGGCGCCGAGGCGCCTCGATCACGATCTGGTCCATGGATATCCGCCCAAGCACATTCGCCCGCTCTCCGGCCAGCCCTGCCCAGGCTTTACCGGCTAGAGAACGCCGGTACCCATCCGCGTAGCCAATAGGAATAAGTGCGCCACGCGTGGCCACGCTCGCCCGATACGTGCGGTTGTACCCGACCGTGTCGCCGGCATCGATCGCAAAGAGCCTGGCGATTCGACTCTCGATGCTTAGGGCAGGCCGCATGCCGGAAAGGAGCCCGACCTCATTGGAAGGCGGAACGCCATAGAGAGCAATGCCCGCCCTCGCGATTCCCCAGTCGACACCTCGTCCGGTCAGGATTGCTGCACTATTTGCTACATGGCGAGGCGGCATCGGCGCCCCGCTCTCCTGGACCGCGGCCACGAATCGTTCAAATCGGAGAAGTTGCTCACCAGTAAATGGTTCGCTCGGTTCATCGGCTGACGCAAAGTGCGTAAACACCCCCGCGAATCGCAACCTGGGGTCGCCGTGAATGCGCCTCGCCAGCGCGATCGCCAGTTCGGGCTCGGCCCCGAAGCGTCGCAACCCCGTATCGACTTTTAGATGGATGCCCACTGGCGTCCTCACTGCGCCGCTCGCGGCAAGGTTCTGCACCGCGGTCAAAACTCGATCGCTGGCTATTGTGATCTCGAGCCTCGCTTGACAAGCCGCTGCTGCTTCATCCGGTTCAATAGAACCAAGGATCAGAATTGGCGTCTCGACTCCATGGGCGCGCAGGACCAAACCTTCGCTTACAGTCGCCACCCCAAGCAGCTCAGCCCCCGCGTCCACCGCCGCTTTCGCCACCCACGGCGCACCATGACCATAAGCGTCAGCCTTAACGACGGCCATCAGACGCGAAGTCGGGGAAATCGCGCCTCGTAGCGCGCGTACGTTCGCACCAATCGCGTCAAGATCGATGATTGCGCGTGTTGCGCGGATTCCTTGAGGTGCAACAAGCGGCGTTAGCAATTGCCCCAACGCACCGGCCCTAAAACTGAACTGGGTCGTCATCTGCCGCTGGCGACTCCAGGCGGGCAATCAGTTCGACGATCCCACCGCGCGTCGCCAATCCGACGATCTGACGGTTCTCGTCCACGACAGGCACCGGATTGACGCGTTGCTGAAGCATGAGTGTCGCCAGCTCGGGAATCGTGGCGATATCCCTGATACTGAAAACAGGCGATGTCATCAATTCTTCCGCCGTGGTAGCCACGACCCGCCGGAACTCTTCTTCAAACGGTGTACCGGCATCAGCAACGATGATCGCGTCGAGAAACGCGATCACCGACGGCACGTCTACATTTGCCTCGCGCTGAATAAGATCTGCTTCCGTAACGATCCCGACAAGTTCTCCATCGCTGACAACTGGCACGCCAGGCACCCTGTGCTCCACCATTAATCTTGCCAGCTCTGCAATCGTCGTCGTTGGTTCCGCGACGGGAACTTCCCGCCGCATGACATCTTTAACCGTGAGTTCAACCCCTTGCGACACGCTAGACCCCCAGCTTTTCAAGAGCCGCCAACTCCTCGGCAAAGGCGATTGGCAGGTCTCCAGCAATAAGACCAAGCGTCCCGAAGCGATCAGCAGCCCGTGCACCGGCGCGTCCACCGGCATAGATCGCCAGCGCCGCTGCATCAAACGGAGAAAGCCCTTGTGCCAGTAGCGCACCTATTGCGCCGCTAAGCACATCGCCACTGCCAGCGGTCGCCAGTCTCGGATGCGTTTCAACACCCCGGACGGCGCCTCCCGGATCGGCCACAATGGTCATAGCTCCCTTGAGCAACACGATTTGACGCCAACGTTTCGCCGATTGCACTGCCGAGGCGCGGGGGTCCTGCAGCACCTCTTCCACACTGCTTCCAGTTAGCCTTGACATCTCGCCAACGTGTGGAGTAAGCACAACCTTGCCCTTGGGCAACCGATCCCACCATGCGTCCTGACTCGACAGCCAGTTCAAAGCGTCGGCATCAATGACGATCGGTCTGTCGGATTTGGCCAGCACCCCCGCGCCAGCTTCCTGCGCAGCGCCGGAGAGAGATCCGAACCCGATCCCTCCGCGCATTTTCGTCGTCCCGAAGAGTGCGCCGAGCAATGCATCCGACGATTCATCGCTGCCCAGACCCGGCCCAATCACGATGGCCGCGGATTGGTCCAGCCGCGCCCCGATAGCCTCTGCTGCCCTCTTCGCCGCAGAGGTACTGTCGCCTTCTGGGAGGATGATCACCGTGATCTCCGGCACAAGGCCCACGACAATCGGAATGACGGAACGAGATAGCGCGGCTGAAACAATTCCGGCGCCAGCCCGCCCCGCGCTGGCGCAACACAATGCTGCTGCTCCGGCATATGGTGGTGAACCCGCGACGACCACCACTCCCCCGACGCCCCATTTGTGCGCGCCCGGTTCCCTCCGTGGCAGCACCGATGCCGCCCACGCCTCAGTTACTTCCTGGATGATTGCGGCGTCGCCGCCATTCTTACCGATCATGCGGACCACTTGCTCCCTCGCGACCTGTTTCAACCGGGTCCCTGCTCGCGACGAACGATGGATCCCGCAGCCCAACGACGAAGGCCATCGCGTCAGTTCGGGAATGAGTTAACGAAACATCGAATGCGACAAGTCCCAGCGTGGCCGCCCGATCCGCCGCGCCGCCATGCAGCACTAATACCGGCTTTCCCCTCCGATTCGCCAGCACTTCCATGTCCCGCCAACGAATGCCCCGGATCCCAGTGCCAAGCGCTTTGGATGTTGCTTCCTTCGCGGCGAAACGCGCGGCCAGCTCCGACGGCCGCGAGCCATATCGCTCTCGTTCTCGCTCGGTAAACACGCGTCGCAAGAACCGATCGCCGAAATCGGCTAATGTTCGTTCAATCCGCGCGATCTCAATGATATCGACTCCAACCGCGACCAAGCCGCTCTGCTCGGAGCCGAACTCAGCTTCATAACGGCGCAACCCTACCCTCCCGATGTCCGTGCGGCGATTGTACCCGTGTCCCGAATCTATCCGGCCGCACGACTGAGGACGACGAGCATCTCAGTTCTTCGGCTCCGCGCCGACTACTCGATAGCGCTCCAGAAAAGCGGAATGTGCGGCGGAGAAACGCTCTTCTTCGATGGCGTCCCGTATTGCCGCCATCTGCCGCGCCAGAAACCGGAGGTTGTGGACCGAGGCAAGACGCAGGCCGAGGATCTCCCGGGCCCGAAAGAGATGGTGGAGATAGGCGGCTGTAAACCCCATGCACGTTTCACAGTCACACTCGTCGTCAAGCGGCTGGTGTACATCAGCGAACCGACGCTGCCTGATATTGACGCGGCCGGATGGGGTAAACAAGGCCCCGTTGCGCGCCAGCCGCGTCGGCAATACGCAGTCGAAAAGATCGATTCCGCGCGCCGCACCCATCCAGAGATCTTCCGGTGAGCCCACACCCATCAAATACCTTGGCTTGTCAGGAGGGAGGAGAGGGGTCACGACTTCGATCATAGCCGCCATTACTGGCTTCGGCTCGCCAACGCTCAGACCGCCGATGGCGCATCCGGCGACGTTTGAATTTGCCAAGGCTTCGGCACTGATCCGCCTCATGACCAGATCCATCCCTCCCTGGCAAATACCAAAGAGCGCGGAGCTTGTCGTGCCCCCATGTGCGCCAAAGGCCTCTATGCAGCGCCCCAACCAGCGGTGGGTGCGGTCCATTGCGTCGCGCACAACTCCGGCGTCAGAAGGCAAGCTAACCAGATGATCAAGTGCCATAACAATGTCCGAACCCCAGCCGAGCTGCAATGCCACCGATCCTTCTGGATCGAGCTGGCGGACGCTCCCATCAATGTGCGATCGAAACGTCACCCCTCGTTCGCGCACCTGCACATTGCCGGCCAGGCTGAAGATCTGAAATCCCCCGCTATCGGTCAGAATCGGACCGTGCCAGCCCATGAATTTGTGCAGACCGCCAGCGCCCTTGAGGACTTCCAGGCCAGGCCGCAGCATCAGATGATATGTATTGGCAAGGATGATCTCGGCGCCAGTATCAGCGACTTCACGCGGCAGAAGTGTCTTTACCGTTGCTTGCGTCCCAACCGGCATAAAAGACGGCGTTTCCACAATACCGTGCAGAGTCCTCATCCGCCCGCGGCGCGCCCCGCTCGGATCAGCCCCTTTCAGGAGATCAAAACGAAAGGCGCGGTCGGACGCGATTTCTGGTGAATGTGGGATTCCCAACGCGGTAGCTATGCCCGCGCTGGCCCCCTTCGATGCCGTGAATGCCTGCCTCAACGGAGTGCTAAACGATCGGCCAAGTGGGCCTTAGGCGGAGACACGACGCGCATAGGACGCCGCCGCACGGCGTCGGCGAACTCGACTCAGCGCATCGTCATCGACGTCTGCTTCAATCGCCACCGCGCTATTGCCATTCTTCCCGGGGACATACGTGGAATCAAACCGGGAAACATCCACCAGAGGATCAGCCTTCGTAGCCATTTGGATTTTGCCGGTGATTCCACCATCACCATTCGTGGCGGCCCGTGTCGATCTCTGCCGAGGTTCCAACGCCGGCATCTTCGCACGCGAGCCACTCGCGACTCCAGAACCCGTCTGGCCCTCCGCGGTAGTGCCAGCCTTGAGCGCGGCCGGAGTCTTCTTGGCGCTGGTTGCAGGTTTGGCAGCGGCCCTCTTGAGATCGCGCTGCGTACTCTTGCCCACCCCTTCGACTTCGCTTTGAATCGAATCGAGTTCGCGCTTGAACGACTTCTTGACCTCATCGACTTCGGCAAATGTCTTCTCGAACTCTCCAGTGAGGTCCGAGCTCATGCGACGAAAATCACGTACCCAACGTCCGACCTGCCCCGCCAGCTCCGGCAGTCGGCTGGGGCCGAATATGATCATGGCAACAACCAGGACGATGAACATCTCCTGGTATCCAATACCGAACATCAGAATGCACCTTCGCTGGAAGTAACATGGAGATCGACTGCAACACACCGCTGCAATCGAGGCAGAATCGCGGCGGGGAGTATAGCACCCAGGTATCGTGGCTCATCTACCGAGAGGCTTGCGGGTCGTGAAAATCGTCATCGGCTTGGGCAACCCCGGCCGGGAATATGCAGCAACGAGACACAACCTGGGTTTCATGGTTGTCGACGAAATCGCCCGACGCTTCGCGACAAGTGAGCGTCGATCCAGGTTCCGCGCCGAACTCATTGAGCTCTTTGCAAACAGGGACAAGCTCATCCTGGTCAAACCACAAACGTTCATGAACCTCAGTGGTTCGTCGGTGCGAGAGGTTGCCCATTGGTACAGGGTCAGTAGCGATGAACTCCTCGTTGTTGCGGACGACATCGATCTTCCCTTTGGCTCCACTCGAATGAGGGCGCGTGGAGGCTCTGGCGGTCACAACGGACTGAAATCGATCATTGCCGAGCTTGGTACTGAGGACTTTCCTCGCCTGCGTATAGGGATCGGCCGGGGACCCGGCCATGCCTCGCGGCAGGTCTTGACGCGCTTCAATCCAGAGGAGGAGCGCGAACTGCCCGATATCGTGCGCGCGGGGGCCGATTGTGCGCTGGCCTGGCGCCAGCATGGCATCATCACTGCCATGAATAGCTGCAACAAGCGGACCGAACCGGTTGCAGATACGGCATCTGGCGCTTCCAGCGATGTGAGCACATGAACCAGGCTGCGTTTACATTAGTTCACTAACGTGCATTCGGGAATAGGAGTTCACCTCCAACATGGATAGTGTCGCGGACCATTTAGATCAAAACAGTGCCTCATCCATCACGAACGTGCTCGTCGTCGGCTCGGGAACGATGGGCAGCGGCATTGCCCAAGTCGTAGCGGAGTCGGGCATCGAGGCAATGCTTTACGACGCGGACGGTGCAAACCTGAATCGGGCGCTGCAATCCATTCGTTCCCGTTGGGAACGGGCAGTCGCCACTGGACGTCATCCTCCCGAAGCAACTGCGGGATTTGCAAACAACCTCCGCGCCGCGGGCGAACACGACGCTGCCGGCGCTGATCTGATCATCGAAGCGATTTTCGAGAGGCTCGACGCCAAGTCGGCGCTTTGGCACGGTTTGGCGGCGATCGCAAAGCCGACGGCCCTTTTCGCCTCGAACACGTCGTCGATCTCCATTACCGCGTTGGGTCACGCATCTGGTCGACCAGATCAGTTCGTTGGTCTCCACTTTTTCAACCCGGTTCCCGTCCTTCCACTCGTGGAAGTGGTTCGCGGTCTTGACACGTCCGAAAAGACGATCGAGACTTCAGTTGGATTTGTGTCGAATCTCGGGAAGACACCGATCGTCGTAAACGATGCTCCCGGCTTCGTCGCAAACCGAATCCTTCTGCCAATGATCAACGAGGCGATTTTTGCGCTACAGGATGGGGTGGCGAGCGCGGAATCCATTGATCAGGTGATGAAGCTCGGGATGGCGCATCCGATGGGCCCCCTGGCGCTGGCAGACCTTATCGGACTCGATGTCTGCCTCGACATCCTCGAGACACTCCATCGTGATTTTGGAGACGACAAATACCGGCCAGCTCCGTTGCTGCGCCGGATGGTCGCCGCGGGAAATCTTGGACGTAAGGTCAGCCATGGCTTTTACCCCTATTGAGACTCCGCGAAACAGACGGGATGCAGGCGTACTGTGATGAATGCTCCAACGTCACCTGGCTACAACCGCCCGCCAATCCGGATTCTCATCGCCAAACCCGGGCTCGACGGACACGACCGCGGCGCCAAAGTTCTCGTCCGGGCGTTAAGAGACGCGGGTTTTGAGGTCATCTACACTGGCCTCTTCCAGACTCCCGAAATGATCGCCGTGGCCGCGCTCCAAGAGGACGTGCAGGTCATCGGCCTCAGCATCCTTTCCGGCGCTCACATGGCCTTGTTTCCCCGCATCATTGATGAGATCAAGGCCCGTGGCCTTGACGACATCCTCGTCGTCGCCGGCGGCACCATCCCCAAGGCCGACATTCCGGCCATCGAGGCGCTCGGCGTGAATCAGGTCTTCGGACCGGGAACCCTGCTGTCTACGATTGTCGACTACATCCGAGCCAACGCTCCCGAACCCTCGCGTTCGTGGTGACCAAGGACGACATTCTGGAACGGCTGCGCGGCGCTGATCGCCGAGCGCTGCCCCGCTTGGCAACCTTGATCGAAAACGGCGATCCGCGCGGACTAGCGGCACTCGATCTCATCTATCCCTCGACTGGACAAGCACACGTTGTGGGCATCACCGGGCCCCCAGGCTCCGGAAAGAGCACCTTGGTCGCGGCGCTCCTCGACGAGATCCGCGCGTCCGACCGGCGCGTGGCTGTCCTCGCGATCGATCCCTCCAGCTCGCTGACAAGGGGCGCGGTTCTGGGTGATCGCATTCGAATGATGGACCGGCATTTGGACGACGGGGTGTACGTACGCAGCATGGCGAGCCGAGGCCGGCAAGGTGGGTTGGCATGGGCGTCGGCCGGACTCGTCCACCTCCTTGACGCCGCCGAATATCCGCTCATTCTTGTGGAAACGGTCGGGACCGGTCAGGACGGGACAGACATTGCCTCTCTGGCAGCAACCGTGGTCGTCGTCGAGGCGCCCGGTCTCGGCGACGGGGTGCAAGCAATAAAGTCGGGCTTGCTTGAAGTCGGTGATGTTGTTGTGGTCAACAAAGGCGATCAACCCGGCGCTGATGATGCCGTCCGCATTCTCAGGGCATCCTTCGAGCTCGCGCACTCCAGAACTGGGCGCCGCGCGCCGGTACTGCGCACGGTGGCCGCCACGGGCGAGGGTGTGGGAGATCTCATGGCAGAAATCGACGCGCACGGTCGGTGGCTGAACGAGACGAGTGAACGTCATTACAGGCGTGAACAAGCGGCACGCGCGGAGATTCTTGCCGGATTACGAGCCGCGCTAAATCGTCGCATCGACGCCGGGCCCGAGCGCTCCGCTCAGCTCGCGAATCTCATTTCCCGCGTGAGTAAGAGGGAGCTATCCCCCGGTCGCGCTATTGAGGCGATTTCTGCTGGCCTGGAATCGATCGCCGCCCCGAAATGAAGCGGCACGATTAGCAATCAGCGCGGCGGTTGACCCCGCGCCGATGCCGTTGTCGATATTGACCACCGCCAACCCCGGCGCGCACGACTGCAGCATCGTGGTGAGAGCGCCGACGCCCCCGGCGCCCAGACCATACCCGATTGATGTCGGCAATCCTATCACTGGCACGTCTACCAATCCAGCTACCACCGAAGGCAATGCGCCGTCCATTCCTGCCGCCACGATGATCACATCGACGCGATTGGCGGCGAAGCGCTCGAGCGGCTCCACCAGGCGATGCAATCCGGCAACCCCGACATCCCAGGCCTCCAGAACAGTGGCGCCCATTTCCGCCGCAATAATCCCGGCTTCAGAGGCAACAGGGATATCGGAAGTGCCGGCCGACAGGATTCCCACGATGCCTCCGCTGCACGGCCGGTCAACGCCGGGCCGCCATACCACCATGGCATGGGCAATCTGAAAGGCTTCACACCTCAGCTCAGGCGCCAAAGCACGCTCAATGGCATCGATATCGTCTTGCTGAACGCGGCTGGCCATCGCGCGACCTTGCACCTCAGCAAGTCGTCGCAATGCCCTCACCACATCCGCACTCGACTTCGCCTCCGCGTGCACGACCTCGGGAATTCCGGTCCGGCGCCAGCGGCCAACATCGGTCCGCACTCGCCCGTCAGTCGCTGGCCCATGGGGACGTGGGGCTGCAACGTTTGAGAGAGCCGCGCGCAAATCGGAAAAAGGCGAGTCCCCTCCGTATGTCGTCACGCGGCGGCCTCCGCAAGCACTCGGTCAATTGCGGCGGCGCACGCGATCGAAGGCTCGCCGGGCTTCAAATGCGCGAGAAATTCGACGTTTCCGGCTGGCCCGCGCAGAGGAGAAGCGGTTAATCCCACCACACCAAGATTCAGATCCTTGCTGATCGCGAAGATCCCTTCCAGCACTCGTTTATGGATTTTTGGATCTCGGACCACACCGCCTCGTCCGATTTCGGTACGGCCAGCTTCGAACTGCGGCTTCACCAACGCCACGATCTCGCCACCCAAGGTGAGAACCCGTATGGCAGCCGGCAAAACAAGGTGCAAACCAATGAACGAGACATCGATGGTGACCAGGTCCACTGGTTCGGGCAGCAATTCGATGGTCCTCGCATTGAGACGGTCCATGGCAACCACGCGCGGATCGGTGCGCAGCCGTTCCGCCAACTGCCCATAGCCGACATCGATCGCATAGACTCGCTTCGCGCCATGCTGGAGCAAGCAGTCGGTGAAGCCGCCAGTGCTTGCGCCGAAATCTGCAGCAACCATCCCATCAACGTTTACCACGAAGGTCTTGACTGCATGGTCCAGCTTTTCTCCTCCTCTGCTCACATATCGCGGTGGCGATTTTAGCAGGACTGCATCGTCAGCATGAACCACGGCCCCAGCTTTGGAAACGGGCAACCCATTGATCAGTACGTGGTTGGCAAGAATGAGTGCGCGGGCTCGCGATCGGCTCTCTACCAGTCCTCGCGCAACCAAAGCATCATCCAGCCGCGATTTTGACTGCCCAAGCCCAGATCGTTTAACCACGTCGCTATAAGCCCACTCGGGCGCGAAATGGGGCAATTTGCGCGTGGCAAATCGCCACGGCCAATGCATCGGCAGCGTCATCTGGTGCAGGCACGGTAGCCAGGTCAAGCATGATGCGAACCATTTCCTGAATCTGCTGTTTGTCGGCTTTGCCGTACCCAACGACGGCTTGCTTGACCTCTGACGGGGAGTATTCCGCGAGGGGCACGCCATGCTGTGCGGCCGCGAGGAGCACTACCCCCCGCGCTTGACCCACCGTCATGGCCGTCGTTACATTTCGAGCAAAAAAGAGCAATTCCACCGCGATCGCATCCGGTCGATATCGAGCGATCAGTTCTCCAACGGCCGCGTGAATCTCTAGCAACCGTTGCGCCATCGGGGCGCTGGAGGATGTCACAATTACGCCATAGTCCACGGCCCGAGGCTCAGGCTCACTCTCGATGACTCCGTATCCGAGCCGGGCGGTTCCAGGATCGAACCCCAGCGCAATCATCTATTCGGCCACGCGAACCTGTTACATCGCCGCCGCGAGAACGTCATCGCTGATATCGACATTCGTGAAGACCTCCTGCACATCATCGAGATCTTCGAGTTTCTCGACCAGCCGAATGACCTTCACCGCGTCGTCGGGGTCGGGCGAGACGAGAGTCTTTGGTCGCATCGTGAGCTGTGCCAATTCGACATCGTGCCCCGCTGAAGTCATCGCTTCTCGCACCCGGTGCAGCTCAGTGGGTTCGGTATAGACGAGAACCATGTTCTCATCTGTTTCGACGTCGCTGGCCCCCGCGTCAATCGCTGCCAACGAAAGCTCGTCGGGATCAGCCGAACCGATGGGGATCTCGATCACTCCCATCTGATCGAACATCCAGCCCACGCTGCCATTCTCTCCCAAGGTCCCACCGGATCGGGTCAGGACTGCTCTAACTTCTCCTACGGTTCGATTCCGGTTGTCTGTCTGCGCCTGAATCATGAGCGCGGCGCCTGCGGGCCCGTATCCTTCGTAGAAAATCTCTTCATACTGATCACCCACGCCGATACCAGCGGCCCGTTGGATCGCCCGTTCGATATTGTCTTTTGGCATGTTCGCCACCCTGGCTCGGTCTACCGCCAGCCGCAGCCGGGTATTGGCATCGGGATCGGGCATCCCCTGGCGCGCGGCAATGGAAATCTCTCTCGCCAGTTTCGTGAAAAGCTGGCCGCGTTTCGCATCGGCGGCCCCTTTCTGACGCTTGATGGTGGACCATTTTGAGTGGCCAGACATGCTATAGCTCCTCGGATATGCGGCGACACCGCCCTGGCAACACGCAAGTATACTCCGCCGATTCTCGTGATTCCTGAAAAATACCCCCTCAACCCTCTTGAAATATAGGTAAAGCTAAGCTAGACTTCGCCCATACACGAGTCCATCAGGAAGAGTCTACCGCGCTGCCGCGTGGAGAGAGCGGTCTATGCCAGCCCGCAATGGACGTCATCCACCGTAACTCCGGCGATTTCCAGCCCGCCACTGTTTCAGTGGAGGGTTTTTGTTTGCCGTCCGCGCCACGCCCACCCGCTCCGCATCGTGTCGAGGCCGCGCGTCGTCTGGAAATGGTGACAGAGGCGATGGTCACGAACTTGATCGATAAGGGCAGAGATCAAGGCTACCTTCTCTCCGATGAGGTGGTCGCTGCCTTCCCGAATGCTGAAGAACATCTTGACGCTGTCGAGGAGTTTTACTCGTCCCTTTTGGCAGAAGGCATCGAGGTTCTCGATCAGGCTCCGCTGAAGCCCGTGTCGAGGCCCCGCGAAATCATTCCCGTTCGTCACCCCGAACGGGTGCACTATGCTGAAGATCTGGCCTCAGGAGTCGGCGACTCTGTCCGTCTTTACCTTCAGGAAATCGGTGAGACCGACCTTCTTACCATGCAGGAAGAAGTCTGGCTCGCCAAACGCATGGAGCGCGGCAAGCTGGCTGAAGAATCGCTATTGGATGCGATCATTGGGGCCGATGTGCGCGCGGCCCTGGACGCGGATAAGCTTGATGGCGAACTAGCCCGCGCGCATCTGATTCGTGCCAATCTCCGCCTTGTCGTGTCTGTGGCCAAGAAGTATGTCGGCCGGGGACTCTCCTTCCTGGATCTGATCCAGGAGGGCAATATTGGCCTGATGAAGGCCACTGATAAGTTCGATTACAAACGCGGCTACAAGTTCTCAACCTATGCCACCTGGTGGATTCGGCAAGCGATAACTCGCGCGATTTCGGATCAGAGCCGGACCATTCGCTTGCCGGTTCACGTTGGTGAAACCATCAACCGGGTAAAGAAGACGGGTCACCGCCTCCAGCAGATTCTTGAGCGGGAACCAACGCGGGAAGAAATCGCGAGAGCGATGGATGTCTCAGATGATAAAGTCCGGCAAGTTCTCGATGTTTCCCGCCATCCCATTTCGTTGGAAGCGCCCGTCGGGCAGGATGGCGATGCGCTGCTCGGAGACTTCATCGAAGATGAGTCCATGCCTCATCCCCTCGAACTCGCCTCGCAAGAGCTTCTGAAGTCACAAATCTGCGATGCGCTCAGCAAACTCGCCGATCGCGAGCGGAAGATCATCGTGCTCCGCTTCGGTCTGGAAGATGGGCGCTTTCGCACGCTGGAGGAAGTCGGGCGGGAGTTCGGGATTACCCGCGAGCGCATCCGTCAAATTGAAGCAAAGGCTCTGCGCAAGCTGCGCCACCCGAGTTACAGTCGCAAGCTCCGCGGCTACCTCGAATAATCCGGGACTTGTGCAGACAAGATTTCGATATGTGCCGGGTCGCGAGAGCGGCCCGGCACTGTTAACCCTCGCCCCGTGAAAAGATCAATGATACGTTGTGACCACCAAAGCCCATTGAATTGCTCATCGCATGCTCAATCGCGGCACGGCGCGCCACGTTCGGCACATAGTCCAGATCGCACTCCGGATCGGGACTCGTTTGATTGATCGTCGGGGGCAGAATGGCTTCGCGAATCGCCATCACCGCTACCGCGGCTTCCAGCGCGCCCGCCGCTCCCAGAAGGTGTCCGGTCATCGACTTGGTGGAGCTTACTGGGACGCGGTACGCGTGGTCCCCGAAAGCGCGTTTCACGGCCTCGGTTTCGAATTTTTCGTTTAATGGTGTCGAAGTGCCATGCGCGTTGATATAGCCAACCGCCTCCGGCAGTATCCCCGCCGCCGCAAGAGCCAGCGTCATCGCACGAGCTGCTCCTTTCCCTCCCGGAGCAGGCTGCACCATATGGTTCGCGTCGTCCGTTGTGGCGTAGCCCGCGAGACGAGCCAGTACTTGCGCCCCCCGTTTGGCCGCATGTTCCGCCGTCTCCAGCAACAGCACGGCGCCGCCTTCACCAAGCACGAAGCCGTCGCGCTCGGCGTCAAAGGGTCGGCTCGCGGCAGACGGATCATCATTTCGGGTTGACAAAGCACCCATGGAATTAAATCCGGCCACGATCATTCGCGCGAGGGGAGCTTCGCTGCCGCCAGCGAACATCGCGTCAGCATCGCCCCGGCGCAGGATTTCCGCGGCTTCGCCAATGGCATGCGCCGAGCTTGCGCACGCCGATACCGGTGAGAAGTTGGGCCCTCTTGCTCCCGTGGCAATCGCCACGGTGCCAGATGCCATGTTGCCGAGAAACATCGGCATAAAGAATGGACTCAGCCGCCCGGGCCCATCCGTCAGCACGGTTTCCATACCCGCATCGAGCGTCTCTGCTCCGCCCATTCCGGAGCCAATGAGCACTCCAACGCGGTCGGCATTCGTGTCGTCGATGACGAGGCCTGATTGTTCCATTGCCTCCAACTCGGCGGCCACGGCATAATGCGTGTATCGATCAGTCCGTCGGGCATCTTTTCGTCCCAGGCGCGCGGCGGCGTCGAAATCCTTGACCTCGGCCGCAAAGGTTGTCGCGTATCCGCTGGGATCAAAACGGGTTAGCGGCGCCACCCCTGATTCCCCGGCCACGATTGCGTCCCAAGTTGAGCGCAGGTCATGACCCAGCGGCGAAACCACCCCGATTCCCGTAATCACCACATCCCGGCGACGTGAACGAGCGAACTCTTCTGAACTCATAGTTTGCACCTCAATCGCATATATCATCCTACGATGCGAGTCCGTGCCGCGCCCAGTCTCAACATTCCACCCACGTCATGCCATCGACGTGGATCCTTGAGATTCGCATGTCCGTACACCCTTGTTGCCCGACCCTGATCCCAGCGATACTCTCGGACTGGCCGATCCTGCGGTGTTCGTGATGCATTTGCGGTCTTGAGCCAACAAATTAAGAGTCGGGAGCCGCGCGCTGGCGCCTAGCGTGCCAGCGTCGGGGCGCCCACCTGCGAAAGCAGGTTCAAGGCTCCGATGCACACGGCACAGGCGGAGGAGGCCAATCCTCTCCTTACATGTCCCGAAAGGGATGGAACTGCGTGGGTCAGCTTTCCGGTGATCTACTTCATCCACGGTCCAGATCGCCTCTTGGCGCGCGAAGCGGCCCGTGTTGTGGCTCAAGCCGCCGACCCCGATAACGCGAACACAACCTGGCTCGATGGACGCGAGATTCCATTGGACCGGATTATCGCCGCCATTGGCACGGTTTCGTTCTTTGGTGGCTCGCGGGTTGTCGTTGTGACCGGCCTGCTCGATCGAGCGGAACGCGACGCGGAACCTTCAGGCGCGAACATCGCTGACGACGGGTCGCGCGGCCGCAACACCGCGACGCTGGCGGCACTGGTTGGCGCTGTTCCTGATGAACACTGCTTGATCCTCCTGGAATCCGGCCTGAGTTCTCCTCCGGCGGCGCTGAAGACCGTCGCGCCAGACGCAAAGGTGATCTCTGGCGAGCCCCCCAGGGGCGCAGCACTCGTGACCTGGATAGCCGAAACGGCGTCAAACGCGGGGGCGCGCTTCAGCCGCCAAGCAGCACAGTTCCTGGCGGAAACGCTCTTTCCGCAAACCTGGGATCGGGCGCCGAGCAACCCTCGCTACGACCGCCCCCCCGATATGGCCTTGCTGACCCAGGAAATTGAAAAGCTTGCCTTGGCAGCCTATCCCGAAGAAATCGGCCGCGAGCATATTTCCGCGCTCATTCCCGGAGGCCCGGATCAGCGCGTCTTTCGCTTTCTGGACGCCGCATTGAGCGGTGATCTGCGCACGACCACCACGGAGTTGGATCGATTGGCCGCCGCTGGTGATGAACTCGCCATGGTGCTTGCCCAGCTTCTCGGTCAAATAGAGTTGACCGCTGTGGCGATCGCGGCCGGAGATCGTGACGCAAGCGCAATTGCGCGAGATCTGGGATCGATCTCAGCGTCACGAATGTCCGCCATCCTCTCCTCATCAAGAAGACAACCCTCGCGCGATGGCGCCGCCGTGAATGCTGGTGTTGCATCCGACCGTGCGCTCAAGACAGGCCGTATGCGCCGTCCCGAAGACGCCCTTCAAGACCTGATTGCCGCACTTGCCAACACCTCCGCCCAACGAAACACCGACCGCTCACGATGAGCGGCCAGGATCTCTCGGAACTGCATTGGCTTGGGTGGACCTATGCGGACGCGGCCAAGAGTGCATGGTACTTGGCCACAAGCCGGGACTTGCGCCGGGCCGCATTGTTCTTGTGGATTACGCCCTTGCTCGACACGCGGTCGAGGACACTCACCGCCTCAAGCGTTGCTTCTTCAGCAGCCGCCGCATCGCCCGCGGCGATCGCTACTTCCGCCTTCTTGACAAATGTCCGGGCCTCGGTGCGGAACGGCTTATTGTGTTCGCGCCGCCGCTCGGCGACACGAATCCGCTTCTTGGACGACTTAGAGTTAGCCAATGGTCACGTTCCTCCGCAGATCAACAATTTAGAGTCCCCTGCGCGATGCTTTGGGACAATGCATCATACCAAATTCTCTCGAATGGCTCAAGTTTCGTCCGCTGATGCTAGAGATGTCTGAAGGGCGCGGCGATTCCACCAGCGACCCAGCCGCCAGGATACTTTCCGAAACTCCATGGCCCACGTGGCCCGACCGCGGTGCGCCAATTGCCGAGCGCGAATGGGGACGGCTGCGACGGCGATCATCGCTGGCTCGCTCGGCGGGCATCATCGCGGGCGCCTTTGTAGTCAGCAGACTGCTCGGCCTCGTTCGGGAGGTCGTGCTCGCCCGCCAGTTCGGCACGTCGGAGGAACTTAGCGCCTATATCTCGGCCTTCCGGATTCCCGATCTCCTTTTTCTGGTCATCATGGCCGGGGCCTTCGGCTCGGCCTTTATTCCGGTCTTCTCTGGCTTTCTTGGCAATGGCGAGGATGACGCGGCATGGAAACTCGCCTCGGTCATTCTAAATCTCACCGGCATCGGCGTGGTCGTGATTTCTGCGGCGACCTGGATTCTCGCACCCGAGCTCGTTCGCTACCTGGTCGCGCCAGGCGCCAGCGCGTCGGTTCAGCAGCTCACCTCCGACTGCATGCGCCTGCTCCTGCTCTCGCCTATTTTTCTCGGATTCGGCATCGCCGCAAAGGGAATTCTGGAAGGCCAAGAGCTTTTCACTCTCCCCGCTCTCGCCCCCATTGTCTACAACGCGGCCACCATTTTGGGCGCGTTGGCGCTCGGACCACGAATTGGAGTCCTGGGGGTTGCCGTCGGCGTGGTCATTGGGGCCATCGGTTTTCTCCTATTGCAGATTCCAGGACTGTTTAAGTCTGGGATGCGCTACTCGTTCTCATTCGACCCTCGCGCCAGCGGCGTGGCCGAGGTCGGTCGCCTACTCGCCCCAAGGCTCATTGGCCAGGCCGCGTTTCAGATCAACTTCATTGCAGTGACAAACCTGGCTTGGCGCACCGGTGATCAGAGCGTTTCGGCACTAAACTATGCGTGGCAACTCCTCATGCTCCCTCACGGCATCCTCGCCCTTTCCGTTTCCACCGTCATTCTGCCAACGCTTTCCCGGTTCTGGCAGCAGGGAGATACCGACGCCTTCAGAGCTACCCTTGCCAGGGCGATACGGCCACTTTTCTTCTTGTCTCTCCCAGCCTCTGTTGCACTCTTCGCATTTCGAACTTCGATCGTGCAAACGCTGTTTCAGACCGGCGCGTTCTCCTCAGAGTCGACCGGGCTTGTCGCCTCGCCACTCGCCTTCCTCGCCGCGGGCCTCGTGAGCTACGCGATCGTCGAGGCACTGACCCGTGCGTTCTATGCCATGCACGACACCCGCACACCAGTACTTGCGGGACTCGTTGTTATTGCGTTGAACCTCGCTATCGGCCTGGCGTTGCTAGATCGCATGGGGTACCTATCACTGGCACTGGGGTTGAGTGTCAGCACCACCATAGAGGCCATCATCCTCGCCCTGGTGCTGCGCCGCCGACTAGGAACCATCGCGACTGAGGCCAGGGCCTGGGTTGCTCGTGTCCTCCTCGCCGCCGCGGTGACCGCCGCCGTGGCCGCCCTGCTCGCGCAACCGCTGGCCGAGGTCACGACTCCCGGGGCAGTGCCGAAAATCCTGCAACTTCTTGTCTTTTTGCTCGCGCTATCCGTGGTCGCCGCCGTGTATCTCGCGTCCTCCTGGATATTGCGCATCCCCGAACTCGCAACGTTTCTCACCCATCTTGTTCGGCGGTTCCCCCCCTTGGGGAAGTTCACGGCTATCGTCCGCTACTGATAGGAATATTCCGGATTGGAACGTGGAGCTGACGAGTCATTCAGCCTCATCCGCGTCGGCTATACTCGCCAACTGGCATTTGCATGCATGTATTGATACGAGCGAATGAGCAACACCACGTCTTCAAATCTCTCCAGAATTCGGAATTTCTCGATCATTGCACATATCGATCATGGTAAATCGACCCTGGCCGATCGGCTTTTGGAACAGACGGACACCGTTTCACAGCGCGAGATGAAGGCGCAACTCCTCGACTCGATGGATCTCGAGCGGGAAAAGGGCATCACCATCAAGGCCCGCGCCGTGCGCATGAGCTACAAGGCTCCGGACGGCGAAACGTATCAACTCAATCTGATCGATACACCAGGTCATGTTGACTTTTCCTATGAGGTCAGCCGCAGCCTTGCTGCCTGCGAGGGCGCGCTTCTCGTCGTCGATGCCGCGCAAGGGATCGAAGCGCAGACAATGGCCAATGTCTATCTCGCGCTTGAGCAGGAGCTCTCTATTGTTGCGGTGATCAACAAGATCGATCTTCCGAATGCTGATCCACAAAAGGTCGCCGCCGAAGTTGGGCAGTTCATAGGGTTGCTGGACGACGAGATCGTCCAGGCCTCCGCCAAAACAGGCATTGGTATTCCCGCGATCCTCGAATCCATCGTTCGTCACATGCCAGCGCCCAGCGGAGACCTCGACGCTCCCACGCGAGCGCTGATTTTTGATTCGCACTACGACGCCTTCAAAGGCGTCATCGCGTACGTCAAGATCATTGACGGGCAAATCGGCTCTTCAGACCGGGTCAAGCTGATGTCGAGCGGGAAAGAGGCTGAACTCCTGGAAGTCGGGTTCTTCGATCCCGAAATGCACCCCGCCGCCACACTGAATACAGGGGAGGTTGGTTACCTGGCCACCGGTCTGAAAACCGTGCAGGACGTTCAGGTTGGCGATACCGTGACCCTCGCTTCCCGGCCGTCAACCGCGCCCCTCCCGGGATATCGACCAGCCAAACCGATGGTTTTCGCCGGTCTTTACCCGGTTGACAGCGAAGACTATCCCATGCTGCGGGACGCGCTGGAGCGTCTCCGGCTCAATGATGCGGCGCTCACCTGGGAGCCGGAATCCTCCGACGCCCTTGGTTTCGGATTTCGATGCGGTTTCCTCGGTCTCTTGCACATGGAGATCATTCAGGAACGCCTCGAACGCGAATATGGAATCCAGCTTCTTGCCACTGCTCCCAGCGTTGAGTATGAAGTCGCGCTGCGCGGGGGCGTCGAGCTTCGGGTCGACAATCCGTCCGAAATGCCGTCTCCTGGAGACTACGATGAGATTCGCGAGCCCTGGCTCGATATCTCTATCATCGTCCCCACGCGCTTCATTGGCGCCATCATGGAGCTCGTCACCGGTCGGCGCGGCGAGTATCGCGAGATGCTCTATCTCGACGCGGATCGCGTCAACATGAAGTTTGAAATGCCGCTCGCGGAGCTCATCGTCGACTTCTACGATCAGCTCAAGAGCCGAACGCAGGGGTATGCCTCGCTCGATTACGCGTTCAAGGATATGCGCGCGTCCGATCTGGTAAAGCTGGATGTCCTGGTCAATGGACAACCGGTCGACGCCCTTTCGCTCATTACCCATCGCGACGACGCCTACGCCCGCGGCCGGGAGCTGGTGCAAAATCTTCGCGGGTTGATCCCTCGTCAGATGTTCGACGTACCAGTACAGGCGTCAATTGGCAGTAGGGTGATTGCCCGGGAAACCATTCGGGCGATGCGCAAGAACGTCCTTTCAAAGTGCTACGGCGGAGACGTCAGTCGCAAGCGGAAGCTGCTGGAAAAGCAGAAAGAGGGCAAAGCCAGGATGAAACTGGTTGGCAACGTCGAGATCCCACAGGAAGCGTTCCTTGCCGTGCTGAGCCTTGGCGGCGACAAGGCGGCATCCAAGACGTGAGCGCACCCTCCAGCATTGTCATCGTCGGGCTTGGACCAGGCGATTCCAACCTCCGCACGATTGGAGCGCAGCAGACGATCGATCTGGCGGATGCCATCATCCTGCGCACGCGCGTGCATCCCGGCATCGATGATCTGGCCCACGACCCTCGTGTCACCGATTGCGACGACCTCTACTCGACTGCATCGGGCTTCGAAGAGCTCTACGTGGCGATCGCCGACAGGGTCATCGACCGGTCGATTCCCGGAAAAACTCTCGTCTACGCGGTGCCGGGCCACCCCCGCTTCGCCGAACGTTCCGTTGCCATCATCGAGGCCAAGGCGGAAGAGCTGGGAATGCCCGTTTCTGTGCTCGATGCAGTCAGCTTCGTTGATACCGCGGCGACCGTGACTCGAACAGACCCCGTCGCGTCTGGGTTGCAAATTCGCGATGCGCTGCAATTGGCCGCTGTGCTCGATGCGCAGCCGTACGGGGCTGGCCAACTCGGCATAGATCCAACGCGGCCCTTGTTGTTAGCTCAGGTTTACAACAGCGAGATCGCGGCAACGGTCAAGATTGCGCTCTCTCGGATCTACCCGGACGAGCAACCGATCGTTGTCCTGCGGGGAGTTGGCATTCCGGGTGAAGAATTGACGCAAGCAATCGTGCTGCACGCGCTCGATCGGCACGCGGTGGACCACCTCACCTCCATTTGGGTGGCTCCGATGGCGCCTCTAGACGCCGTACGATCGGCTGAAACCCTCGCCCGCATCGTTGCCCGGCTGCGAGCTCCTGGTGGATGTCCGTGGGATCGGGAACAGACGCACGCGACCCTCCGCAACGCCGTTCTGGCAGAAGCCTACGAAACCGTTGATGCCATCGACACCGGCGACGAGGCCAACCTTGCCGAAGAGCTGGGCGACCTATTGCTTCTCGTCACCATGCATGCCCAGCTTGCCGAAGAATCGGGTGCATTTCGCATCGAAGATGTCCATGAAGCGATCACCCGCAAACTGATTCGGCGCCATCCACATGTCTTCGGGAGTGTTCAGGCGGCAACTCCTGATGAAGTCATCGCGACTTGGGAAGGCGTCAAGCAAGGCGAGCGCGCGAGCAAGGGCTCGAAAACGTCCGATGACAACCGGTACGACCGGCTTCCCCGGTCGATGCCGGCTCTGCGCAAAGTCATTGAACTTGTGGCTCCCCGTGCTCAGTTTACGGCCAGCAGCAATGGGGCCGGTGACGAAGTACTCGAGGCGGTGATCCGATTGATAGATCGGAGCATTGATCCCGAGTTAGCCCTGGAGGCTTCGCTTCGAAATCGGACAAGTGAGTTTGTTCGAACCACGATCGCGGCAGGCTCGATTCCGTCGCGTCCGTCAGGGAAGGAACACGCGTGAGCATTCCGCATGATGTCGATCCATCAGCGATCGGCAGGCTGACATGCGGCACATTGCGTGCGGCAAACATCGGCGAAGAAGTCACGCTCCGCGGTTGGGTGAACCGGCGGCGTGATCTCGGCGGCCTCATTTTCATCGATTTGCGGGATCGCTTTGGATTGACCCAGGTCGTCTTCAATCCCGAGATCGCCCCTGTGGCGCATCAAGAGGCGAGCGAGGTCCGCGCCGAGTTTGTGCTGGAGATTCGCGGCGTCGTGCGCGAACGTCCCGAAGGCACCCGAAATGAGAAGCTCAACACAGGCGCCATAGAAGTTGAAGCGCTCGAAATCAATGTGCTGAACGCCTCGAAAACGCCCCCGTTTGAAGTCACACACGCCGCGGACATCGACGAGTCGGTGCGGCTGCGCCACCGGTACCTTGATCTGCGGCGGGCGAGGATGCAGAGAAATCTCGTCTTGCGCCATGCGCTGGTTCGGTCGATGCGCGAGCACCTCTCTGATCGCGGCTTTATAGAGGTCGAAACGCCAACGCTCATCAAGAGTACCCCGGAAGGCGCCCGGGATTTCCTGGTTCCCAGTAGCGTGCTGCCGGGTAACTTCTACGCCTTGCCGCAATCTCCGCAACAGATGAAGCAGCTCCTCATGGTCGCAGGACTTGATCGTTATTTTCAGATCGCGCGTTGCTTCCGCGATGAGCCACAGCGAGCTGACCGGCAACCGGAGTTCACTCAGCTCGACATTGAAATGTCGTTCGTCGATCAAGACGACGTCATGAACCTGATCGAAAATCTCTATGTCGACCTGATGTCGCGCTTCTCCGACAAGCGCATTCTGGAACAGCCATTTCCTCGCTTCACGTACCGGGAGTCGATGGATCGTTTTGGCAATGATCGGCCAGATCTGAGATTCGGTCTTGAGCTGCAGGACCTGACTGACGCCTTCCGCGGAACCGGTTTCCAGGCATTCGCGCAGACTCTTGCATCAGGCGGACAACTGAAGGCAATTGTCGTTCCCGGACTTGCCGGGTACACCCGGCGCGAAATTGACGAGATCACTGAAATCGCGAAGCGGGCGGGAGCCAAGGGTCTGGCGACATTTGCGCTCGGCGAAGCCGGCATCCGGTCGCCTATTGCCAAGTTCCTCGATGAATTGGAGATCGCGGCGATCACCACGGGCATCGGCGCACGACAAGGCGACCTCGTTCTCGCCGTTGCCGATACTGCACCGATTGTCGCGAAGACGCTTTCCGCGCTGCGCGACGAGTTCGGGCGGAGGCTGGAACTCGCGGACCCAGACGTGCTTGCGTTCTGTTGGGTCTACGAGTTCCCACTTCTTGAGTGGAACGCCGACGAAAACCGTTGGGAAGCAACCCACAACCCATTCTCCGGCTACCTGTCTGAAGATGCCGCATTGCTCGCCAGCGATCCAGGCAAGGTTCGCGCCAAGCAATACGATCTGGTCGGGAACGGAAATGAGCTAGGTGGCGGGAGCGTGCGGAATCATCTGCGCGCTGATCAGGAGCGGCTCTTTTCCCTCATGGGCTACTCGGCCGGAGACACCGCGCTCCGCTTCGGCGCATTGCTCGATGCCCTTGATTTCGGAGCTCCGCCGCATGGCGGCATTGCCATGGGCATCGATCGCTTCGTAATGATCCTCGCCGAGGAAGAGAACATCCGCGAAGTCATCGCCTTCCCGAAGAATCAACGTGGCCTCGATCTGATGTTCAAGGCTCCTGACGCCGTAGGCCTCGATCAGCTTGCTGACGTTGGCCTCTCGGTTGCCGACGATGTGCGAGTTCACCTTTGGCAGCTTACCGACGATTCTTCCTGAAGGTCGCGCTCTGCGTTACTCAGGGACGGCGTACCCAAGGTCCTCCAGGAGTTCACGCGCCACGCCGGCTTCATCCCAGGGCAGCTTTTCTCTGCCCCAAATAATACTCCCCTCATGGCCCTTTCCGGCCAACAAAAGGCAGTCGCCAGCTTGAGCCAGCGAGAGCGCCAGCCGAATCGCGTCCCGCCGCTCCGTCCTCGAAAAGAGCGTCCGTCCCTCGTCCGCTCCTGCCATCCTGGCGCCAGCGGCGATCTGAGCGATGATCGCCTCCGCGTCCTCATTGCGAGGATCTTCACTCGTAATTACGCTGATGTCTGCCAGCCGTGCGGACACGGCCCCCTGCAATGAGCGTTTCTCGATATCTCGTTCCCCGGCGCTGCCAAAGACGACGATCAGACGTCCTGACGAATGAAGCTCTCGCAAAAGCCGCAAGATTTTGGCCATCGAATCCGGCGTATGCGCGTAGTCCACCACGACACTGAACGGCTGCCCCAGATCGATGCGCGTCATCCTGCCGGGCACCGGCGGCGTGGTTTCCAGTGCCCGGGCCACCGACTCGATGTCGAATCCGGCCGCCACGGCGATTGACGCCGCGCACAACGCATTTGCGACATTGAAATCGCCCATTAGCGGAAAGTCGACCATGGCGACATGCCGGCCCCCGGCCAAGATCTCGAATCTGCTCCCGCTCGCGCCGCGCCTGATGTTCTTCGCCGCCACGTCGGCGTTGCTGTCACGGCTGCTATAGCGCAAGACGCGAGCGTCACCTGCGAATTTCTCGATCGATCGCGCTCCGGCGTCATCGGCATTGACCACCGCAACCCCGGACTCGCTGCCCACGCGCTCAAGCAGCTTCGCCTTGGCGCGTCGATAGTTCTCTACTGTTCCGTGGTAGTCCAGATGCTCGTGAGTAATGTTCGTGACCGCGCCTATGCGAAATCGAACATCGTTCAGGCGGAACATCGCCAGCCCATGCGAAGTCGCCTCGAGAATCGCCCAATCCACACCAGAATCTGCCATCTGGCGCAAGTAACGCTGTATGTCGCTCGATTCGGGCGTCGTTTGCCGAGAGGAATGCAGTTCCTCTCTCTCCCCTATGCGAATCGCGACCGTACCGATCAAACCCGTTGCAGCACCCAGCGACCGAAACAGGTGATCGACGATATACGATGTCGTCGTCTTTCCGTCGGTCCCGGTGATCCCGATGGCGCCGACCGAACGCGAAGGTTGGCCGAAAAACTCTGCCGCGATGGGAGACAATGCTGAGCGCGTGTCGCGAACGACGACTTGCGGCAAGAGAGAGGAATGTGGTTTCTCGACGAGTACGGCCGCCGCGCCCCGTCGTTCGGCTTCTGCTACGTAGTAGTGGCCATCGAAATCTGCCCCTCGCAAGGCAGCAAAGAGGTCTCCGTGCTGAACGAGCCGGGAGTCGTAGGTGATTCCCGTGATCGCTGCTTGACCGTCGCCGAGCAGCCGAGCGCCTGGCACAACATTCGCCAGATCCCGGAGGGCGCTGGTCCGTTTGTTCACTCCCCTGCTCCTGGGTTGTACAACCGCCGCGCAACCGAAAGGACCAGAGGATGGTATCGGCGCTCGAGGGGCTCGGAGTAATTGACGATGGAGCCCCCAAATCGGGTCTTGAATTCGTAGAGCCCGCGCCAGTCATTGCCTTTTGTCCCCGCTATTCGATCGCCGCCGTCAACGTGGGTCGTCTCGGGATCAGTTCGCGGGATGCCCCACAAGTCGTAGTGACGGCATCCATGTTCACGGGACCAGCGCATCGCTTCAAACTGAATCAAGAAGCCTGCTCCGTGGGCACGATCCTTTGTGGAGGAGGCGCCGTACATGTAAATGGCTTCCGTCCCGAATGTCGCCACCACGATGCCGACAACGGGATGCGCTTCGACTTCAGCAAAAATCAGCGCGGCATCAGGGCCGAACAGCCGAAGAAATTCCCGATAGTAGGATTCGGAATGAATGCTGAAATCATTTCGCGACGACGTATCTTCCATCAGCCGATAGAAGTCCGCTATCGACGTGTCGGACAGCGCCGCAACGCTCGTCGTCACTCCCCGCCGTTGTGCCAGACGCACGTTGTATCGCGTTTTTTGATGCATCTGCTTGAGAATCGAATTGTCGTCGGCGAGTTCGATCTTGACCGTTCGCGATGGTTGGATTGGCGGCGGCCCGGAGTCAAGACGAGGGCGTCCTCTGAGTTCCTGTGGCAATTCCAGATCCGGTTCGAGGATGACGGTCAGCGCTCTCCGCCGCCGCGCCACTTGATCGATCTTCGTCCAGAGTTCCGGCCATACCTCAGTATCATTTCCCGCGACAACTGGCCCACGCGGTATGTAGCCAATACTGACCCCAGCTTTGTGGCGAAAGAGAATCTGCGCGAGTGCGACGCCCCCAGGTCGAGAAACCGCAACGCGCTCAGTTTCCCAACCGAACCTGTTCTTGAATTCACCCCAACGCCACGATTGAAGGAGATGGCCATGGCCAGAAAGAACGGCCTCGTCCCAGGCTTCTTGACGTTCGCCAATATGCCCGCTCCCTTGTGTGGAAGCGCGAGGCCCACTCACGACGAAGGGAATGGATCGAGCAAGGCAGTGACATCTTCCATGGCCGCCTCGATGAGCTCCTGATCGGCGTCGCTCGCGTCCTCGGACAATCGTTCCAGAGCGCGCACGCCCCCTCGACCGCCAATATGGCCAACAGCGCTAATCGCGGCGTAGCGGATCTCAGCATCGCCATCGCGCGCTGCCTCCAGGAGCGCCGGGAGTGCGTCCGTCGCTTCGAGAGCCGCAGCGGCCCGCACCGCTTCGTACCGCAGTTCTGAGTCGTCACTTTCCAACTCTGCCAGTACAACCGGGAGCCAACGGGATTGCATGCTCCGACCCATGGCGTACACCGCGCTGCACTGTAGGCCGTGATCCCCTGATTCGTATGACTCGGTGATGATCGCCACGATCTCTGGATCAGCGCCGAATGGCCCTAACGACTCAAGCGCCCTGCGTTGCACTCCAAACGGCGTCTCGTCGCCGTGGACGGCGCGCTGCAGACTCTCGCGCAACTTGTCTGCTGACGTACGATCAAGTTCTCCGCTAGCCGCCAGCACTGAAAAACGCTCTAACGCCCTGGCGGCCTCCGCTCGAACATCGGCGGAAGGGTCTTCATGCATAAACATTTCGAGTCTCTCCAGGAGATCGCTGGAGCAGTCTTCCCAAAGGCCCGCAATCGCGAGTTGGCGAACGACAGGCTCGGAATCCTCAAGTGCTACTCGCAGGGCGCGGCGGAAATTAACGTCAACGCGTTCCTCAGAGAGCTCGTCAAAGCTCCGGACCAGGCGGGCACGATACTCCTCGGGAATAGAGAGCCAAGCCTCGGCCAGCGTCTTTACTTCAGCCCTGGAAAGGTCAGACAGTCGACTCACGGGCGTGTGTGAAACGTCGCCCTTGCGAAAATCAGCGATCGCCTCGACAAGCGAGCGCGACGGCTCGCTCTTCGTGATTGTTTCGTCCACAGTACGGCTCCTTACGGGGTCGTGCCAGGAACGTACGTGTACGAATCCTGCGCATCTGGATCGCGCGAAAATGCTCCCGTATCGTCATGCTCCAGGATCGAACGCAGCAGCATTTCCGACATCGGCCGTTCGATGTTTACCCCGGCCAGAAGCTTGGTGAAATCCGCGGAGAAATTGCCTTCTCGCTCGTCTCCCAACCGCTCAAATGTTGCCGCGACAACGGCCTCGGGACGCCGGCGCACCTTTTCGTCAAGTGGTTTTTCATTCGCGAGTCCAGCGAATCGAGATTCGCTTAGCAACCGCGAATCGTCCACGCCGCAGGCGTACGTTGTCGGACGGAAGACGTAGCGCAGTGCGCGCCGCTCATCGAGTTCGAGAAGTTGGTCGCCGCGAGCGCTTTCCGCAAGATACTCAACCCGGTAATTGCCGTCGTTCTCTGTTCGCTGGATCGAGATGATGGCGCCTGGCACCAGATTCTCGGTGTAGAAGTCATCAAGCCCTAAAATGAATCCACCGCGGTTCGGCGTTGGGTAACGCAGTTCCACAAGGTAGGTTGTGAACGACTGCGGACATTCAAATGTCAAGACTGCCGATTTCTGACTGGCCGTCATTGGCGCCGGCAGCAATTCCTGCATCTCCGCGTCGTACGGCAGCAGGCCATGCAAGAACTCATAGAAGGTTAGGGTGTGATCGATGGATGTTCGCGATCGGTGGGCTGGTTCAGACGGTTGCTCGTCGAGCAAGTACCGATAATCTGTCCCGATCTCGTTCAGTTTGCGGCGTGTTGTTCCAATCTGTGGCAGGCCACTGGTGCTCCAGAATCGCTGATTGCCGGTTCCAACGAACTCAAATTCCCGATGCTCACTCGATAGCCGATAATTCAACGCAAACCGTACGAGTTCGAAATCCGTGGTCCCGGGTCGGACTCCGAGCACGTCATGTGCGAGGTCATCGTCGGTAAGGGGCTGCTCCTTTTCCTGCATGTAATCCCGCAGGCGTCGAAGATCACCCCGGCTGAAGCGAGGCACACGGTCTTCCATCAACCACTGCTCGCCAAAATTGGCAATGCGCGGGTCGGTGGCAAGCCGTTGGCGAAGGGCCGCGGCGAGGTTGATATCGTCGACATCAGAAACGTCAGTCGGCTTTAAGGTGTGCGTAGTTATGGTCCGAGCGGCCACCGTCGGAGTCTCGACATCACTCTCGACCTCAGCGAGGGTTTCAACAAACTTCTCGGCCACCCCGCTATCTGCGAGAAGGTCATCCATATGAGCAAGGACATCGACGTCTGGCGATAGCGGTCGAGAACGAGGCCGCGCCGAGGAAGGTCGATCCAGCTTTGGCATGGGGGTGAGAAAACGCGACGCAAACGTGTGCTCGGCAACCCGCTTGAACGTGGTTGGCGCTTTGCCTTCCATCGTCGTCGAGACATACTCCTCGTCTTCAATTCCCTCGAGTGCGAACACTGAAGGATTGGCCAAGATGGCCCGTTGGATTGCCGCTCGCCCATCGGACCGCCCTTGACTTTCCAGGAACGCGGCGATCGAGGAAACAGAGACCCGAATAACCGAATTCGACGACATGAACATGCCGCGTGCCAGCATCAACCCTACGATCTCGGCCGCGATCTCTTTCTCTCTCTCGCTGCCCGCCAATTTCTTGATCGATTTCTGCTGCAGGTCAATCATGGGATGTCCTTCCTGGAGAAAGCTGGGATCGACAACGAAACGCAAATATGCCGTGTCAGCCGATCCGCGTCGTGCGCGGAGCTGGCGCGATCAGACAGGCCTGTTCAGGATCCAGGCTCCTCTTCAGCTCCAGCAACGGGATTTGAAGCAACATGGAACTGACTCGATTGCTTTCTCAGAACATCTATCAATTCTTGCGTGGCCACAGGCTGTGTTGCATTTCGAAGTACATTCATCAAATAGGCGACATCTTCATCATTGAGACGAACCTGACTGGGCTCAACCACCCCATCCTGAAACGACATCGGGCCTCCGGAACCTAGATCGAGACGTCGCGAAATGTCGCGCTCGCATAACCCGCCAATGGTAGCCGCGGATTACTCATCACGCCACTTGGAACGTTTTTATCGTAAAGCATGGCCTCTGGCCTCTACACAACATGGATAAATCGGTTACACTCGTTCCGGTGTGCGTGCGCCCGTAGCTCAGCGGATAGAGCGCTTGCCTCCGGAGCAAGAGGCCAGAGGTTCGAGTCCTCTCGGGCGTACCCATTTCTTCATTGCCATGCTCCCGATCCAATTCCGGAAACATTCGGCATGGCTTATCCACATGTACGTACATTCGTAGGCGTTGGCCGCACCCTCATGATATGCTGTACGTACATCTCTGGTCTCGGCGCACGAGCGCTGGACATTCGCCATCGTTCCGCAAGCGACCAGAGTTGGTGCGGCACATTCCCCTCGGTCCTCCCCCGCAGGACGCCGCCTCCCGCCTTCAAGGCTCCGGCCGCACCGGCGCCCTCGTCGTCGCGCCGGCTCGGCGTCCAGGAGGGTTTCGCGTGGTCTTTCGCAGGGACAGCAAAGTCGATGCATTTCAAAAACAAATCAGCGCGCTGCGGCATCAGTTAGGGGGGGAGGGCGACGAAGCCAACTCAGTGAATCGCGATCGATCGCCGGCAATCCTCGGGGAGAGTTACTTCCGCTCTGATTTGCCAGATTTGGACCGGAGCCGGTCTGACGGCTCCGCGTCCTACGCATTCGGAAGAGAGGAGATGGAACCCGCGAACAGCGACCCCTCGTTGTCTCACTTGCCTGCTGTGCCCACGGTAGATACGCAAACCAGTGTGATCGCTCATACCACCGCCTGGAGCGGAAACCTTGAATCCAGTGGATCACTTCACGTCCACGGGCGAGTCGAAGGTTCCCTCGTCGCGAGAGACGATATCTTCATCGCCGAAGAGGCTGAAATCGACGCCGTTGTCAGCGCTGCCACCGTCACGGTGGCAGGAAATGTGCGCGGATCGATCAGCTGCTCCGATCGATTCGAGGTCTTACCCCACGGCCGGGTAGTGGGAGATGTTCGCGCGCCGGTGATCGTCATCCACGAGGGGGCATTGGTCGCTGGGGACATCGCGATGACGGCGGCAATCGATGTCAGGGCCCCCGCGGCCTCGATGGAGCCTCGCGCGGCTCGCGGCGGTGATTGAAGAATCGTTTGCCGGGGAGCGTCGAGTCCCACGAACCGGATGGTTGCCAGGGATGCACCGTGCTGTAGCAGGAGATTGTTCATGAGAGATCTCTCCGCGACGGATTTTGACTGGAATGGAGAACCAACGATTCCATTTGAAACCGCGAGCGTTGTCGATCGACATTCGGCCTTTGAAGGTGTCTTTCGCGCTCAGCGAGATCTTCGCGTTGAAGGGGAACTCAAGGGCACAATCTCGTGCGATGGCACCCTCTTCATCGCGGAAGGCGCCTCGGTTTCCGCGTCGGTAGATGCCGAACATATCAATGGTGCCGGCGATGTCAGTGGCGAAATTCGCTGTCGCGGCCGCCTTCAGATCATGCCGAGTGGCCGGGTTCGCGCTAAGGTGACTACCTCGGCGCTGATCATCCAGGAGGGCGCGGTCTACGAAGGTCAGATCGAGATGGCCGGACTTGAGCGGATCGCCCCACGCCCGTTGCGATCACGGTCTTCCGTCAGCCCTGTCAGTATCGAGTCCGTCGCCAATGAGCGCCAATCAAGCTCGGGTTCCACCTTCATCCGCCGGCTCGGCAGCGCTGAATCGCCTTGGGAATCACGCGGCGAAGCAGCCCATTCAACTGATGAAACGGACGAATCACCCGGTGAAGATCCCTCGAGTTAGTCCTGTTGCGCTCATGCACCCCACCGAGGTGTACAATCCCGCTGAGTCTCGGTCGGTCTCTCGGAATTGCCGGATCGATTGGCGAAGCGCCTGACGGGCGGGATGCTGCCGGTGACCTCGCGAGAGTGTGCCACGTGCCGGTTTTACGAGCCGTCCGGAGTATGGCGTCATGGTTGGTGCCGAAATCCTCGGCTCTATGGCCCCCAGGAAAGCCATCCCGTCGAGGCTGGAACGCTCGATTGCGAAAACGCAGCCTCGAAGAGCTTCTGGCAACCGGTCGCTGGCCGGGAAGATCGCACTGTTGGGGTTCGACCTGTTCAGACCAGAGGGGAAGCCGGCGCCAGTACGCCGGACGACATAGGGGAGAGGCTGGGAGGAGGAGCAATGCCCGCTGGGCCAGGGAGGCCTGACACGAGCGAGGAGCGGACAGTGAGCTACCAACCAGAGGAGCGGTATTGGACCGACTACCTCCGCATCGCCTTGCCTGTCATCGGGCTTCTCCTTCTCATCGGTTTGCTCTGGTACTGGGCATCTGCGCTGATTGGCGATGGCGGCAGCAACGTGCCTCCCACGCCTGAGTTGGCCGCCGTCATCACGCCAGTCAACGAGGCAACCCCTTCACCGCCAACCGCGACGGCCGTGGTCATTGCGCCAACTCCTGGTCCGCCCGCGGTTCCCACGCCAACACTTGCTCCACAAGTCGTGGCGACCACTCAGCCTGTCGCGCCCACGGCCGCACCCGCGGCCGGGGACGCCAGCAACCCATGTGCCAACATGCCAGTTTATGAAGCGGGGGCGCTCGTCACCACAACAGATCAGGTTCGGTTGCGCGGCAGCCCGTCGACCGAAGGCGAAATTATCACCGAACTGCCAGCGGGCACCCAGTTGGAAGTCACGGAAAACTTTGAAGAAGCCGGACAATGCGACTGGTGGCCGGTCACGTACACGGCAACAAATCAGTCTGGCTATGTTCGCGAAGATTTTTTGCAGCCCGCGGCACCCTAGCGCGAACTCTACGGGCTTAGCGGCGCGCCCACTGCACCTGCTCGAAACCGCTTCTACGCTATACTTTCAGGCGGCGCGGTCGAGAGGCCGCGCCGAAATCTGTCACGCGTCTGGACTGGAACGGGTGTGCTGGCACGAGTGCCAGTCCCGTTGCGGTGAGAAGGACGCGGATGAATAACATGTCATTGGAGGAATCGTGCAAAATCTCACAAGTGTGCATGGGCTAACGCCCCGGGAGACGCTGAAAGCGCTACTGGAAGCCGGAGTTCACTTCGGTCACCAGGCGAAGCGCTGGAACCCGAAGATGAAGCAGTATATTTTCACCGAACGCAACGGCATCCACATTATCGATTTGCAGCAGACGGTGCCTCTCCTTGCTTCCGCGCATGCATTTGTTGAGGACGTCACATCTCGTGGCGGCAAGGTCCTCTTTGTTGGCACGAAGAAGCAAGCGCAGGACGTTGTCGAACAAGAGGCCAGGCGTTCTGGGCAGTATTTTGTCAACCGCCGCTGGCTGGGTGGGACGCTCACAAACTTCGTTACGATTCGCAGCCGCTTGAGGTACATGAAGCAGTTGCAAGCCGAGCAAGCCAGGGGCGCGTTCGATGTGTTGCCGAAGCAGGAAGCAGCGGGTAAGGTCGCCGAGCTTGAGAAACTTGAGCGCACACTCGGTGGCATGCGGGACATGACGCAACTGCCGGGCGCCATTTTTGTCATCGATCCCAAGCGCGAACAATTGGCAATCCATGAAGCCCGGCGGCTGAAGATTCCCGTGATTGCCGTCACCGACACGAATTGCGATCCTGACGATGCCGATTACTTGATCCCAGCGAACGATGACGCCATCCGAGCAGTTCGCTTGCTCGCCACCGGCATTGCCGACGCGGCGATTGAAGGTCAGACGCGACATGATATTGCCCTGGCCGATCGTGCCATGCCCACGAACGCTCGCGCCGAGGATCTTTTCAACGTCTTTACGGCTGAAACGGCGGAGGCACAGTCAGTAACGGCATAACGCATCGTCTTGGCAAAGCGTGGGCGCTGGTCCGCTCCCGGTCGAGCCATCAGGTGTCGTTGGACGGAATACCGAACAATTGATCCTCCCGCCTTGGCATAGCCGCGGGCAGGGACGTTCTTCACAATGGAGAGAGATTTCGTGGTCATAACCGCCAGCCAGGTGAAAGAGCTGCGCGAAAAGAGCGGCGCAGGAATTATGGAATGCAAGCGAGCACTTGAAGAAGTTGACGGAAACGTTGACAAGGCAATCGACTTGCTTAAGCAGCAGGGCCTTGCGAAGGCCGACAAGAAGTCAGGTCGAGCTGCTTCGCAGGGCCTCATCGAACCCTATATCCATGGAGGAGGTCGCATAGGAGCGATCGTCGAAGTCAACTGCGAAACGGATTTCGTTGCTCGGACCGCGGATTTCCGCGAATTGGCTCACGATCTGGCCATGCAGGTCGCCGCGACGTCTCCGGCGTTTGTCTCGGTTGACGAGGTTTCGCCTGGTGCGTGGGCTGAGTTGGAACGCGAGTACGGAAGCCGGGAGCAGGCAATTGCTGCGGTCGTTCTCCTCGATCAGCCATTTATCAAAGACTCCAAACTGACGATTCGGGATCTTATCCGAGACAAGATCGCCAAGCTTGGCGAAAACATTGTCGTGAGCCGATTCGCGCGCTTTGAGGTTGGCGTACACGGCGCTGAAGCGGAGACGAACTAGATTCTCGATACGACGCTGAATGGCTCGCCGTCTTCCACTAGCGCGGGAGAAGTCGTGAAGAACGAACACTTCAAACGCGTCCTGCTCAAGTTGAGCGGCGAGGCAATGGTCGGCGAGTCTTCATATGGGATAGATCCGGGAGTAGTGGAACGACTCGCTCGCCAGATCAAGCGGGTGACGAGCCAACACGTCGAAATGGCCATCGTTATCGGTGGCGGGAACATCTGGCGAGGACTCGCGGCCAGCAGCCAGGGAATGGATCGGGCAACCGCTGACTACATGGGCATGGTCGCCACGGTTCTCAACGCTTTGGCGCTGCAAGATGCACTGGAAAAGCAGGAAGTTCAGACCCGCGTCATGACTGCCATCGAAATGCACGAAGTTGCTGAGCCATACATTCGGCGGCGCGCCATCCGGCACATGGAAAAGGGCCGGGTAGTCATCCTCGCTGCGGGCACCGGCAATCCATATTTTACGACCGATACCGCCGCGGCGCTGCGGTCTCTAGAGCTGGACTGCGACGTTCTGTTGATGGCGAAGAACCGCGTCGATGGCATTTATTCCGCCGATCCAAACTCGGAACCCACCGCGCGCCGTTATCGGAGCATCAGTCATCAGGAAGCCATCGAGCGGAATTTGAAAGTGATGGACACCTCTGCTCTGGCGCTGTTGCGCGATAACAGCCTGCCGATTGTCGTATTCGACGTCAGCCAGGCTTCCGGCATCGAAGATGCGGCGCTTGGCCACCCCGTTGGCACCTTGGTGCGACCAGGCTCGTCGGAGTTTTTCTAGCAACTCTGGCGCGATCTGATCGGCCCTTCAAGACGCATTGCATCGTACAATCATCTCACCGAAAATCGGGATTCGCGCCCTCCGATATTCGCATTCCGCTGAAATTCGCAATCGTGCCGAGGAGAGAACCACATGATCAAGGACGTCATGGATGACGCCGAGGTCCGCATGGGCAAGGCCATCGACGCCCTCCAACGTGACCTTACTTCGATCCGCACCGGCCGCGCCTCCCCTTCTCTCGTGGAGCGGCTGACCGTCGACTACTACGGAAGCTCGACGCCGCTCAACCAACTTGCTGGGATCTCGGTCCCGGAGCCTCGACTGCTCGTTATTCAGCCGTGGGACCGTGGGTCCATGCCTGCCATCGAGAAGGCCATCCTGAAGTCGGAGCTTGGCCTGAATCCGTCCAACGACGGCCAGGTGATTCGCATCGCGATCCCTGCCCTCACGGAAGACCGCCGCAAACAAATGGTCAAGCTCGTCCATGGCCATGTAGAGGAAGGAAAAGTCGCCCTGCGAAACATCCGCCGCGATGCCGTGGCACGTGTCAAGGATCTCCTGAACGAAAAAACCATCGGCGAGGATGAGGAACGCAAGGCTGAACAGCTTGTCGATGAGCTAACCAGGCGCTTTGTCGCGGAAGCCGACAAAGTGGGCAAGGCCAAGGAGCAGGAGGTTCTTGAGGTTTGACCGCTCCATGTCCTCCTCCCGATGCACAATTCCAACGATTCCTGACCGCTGGCGGCCTCTCTGGAGGACGCCATGGGTGATGCCATCGTTCACCACGAATCGGGGAAGCTAGACGTTGCGCATCAGCGGCGGGTGCCACGTCACGTGGCGATCATCATGGATGGAAATGGCCGCTGGGCTGCTCAACGCGGCCTTCCCCGCCTCGCTGGCCACCAACATGGCGTCAATAATATACGTCGCATTACGACTGCTGCTGCCGAAATTGGAATCGAATATCTGACCCTTTGGGCGTTCTCAACCGATAATTGGCGACGACCCCAGCCAGAGATCGATGGCATCCTACGAATCCTTGCTGAAGTCATAGAGCGTGAAACTGATGAGTTGCATCGGCAAGGTGCACAGCTTCGACATATTGGCAGTCTCGAAGGACTCGATGCGGAACTGCAGCGCTCCGTTCGCGACGCCGTGAAGCGCACGGAGGGCAACGATCGACTGGTGCTGACCCTTGCGTTCAATTACAGCGGACGGCAAGAACTGCTCGCCGCCGTACGCGCCATGATTTCCAGTGGACTTTCTTCTGAAGCGATTGACGAGGCCACGCTCGAATCGTATCTCTTCACCCGCGATCTACCCGATCCCGATCTCATCATCCGCACCTCGGGTGAACACCGCACCAGTAATTTCCTGCTTTGGCAGTCAGCCTATGCGGAGCTCTTGTTCGCACCAACGCTCTGGCCAGATTTCGGTCCGGAAGATCTTCTCGACGCTGTCGCGGAATTCGGTCGACGTGAGCGACGGTTTGGCGGTATCCCTGGCGACGAGCCGGCATCGCCCCTCATGAATCGCTGACCAGGGTGCAGTCGCGTGTCCTGGGATCAGTTGCGGTTGTTGTTGTCGCACTCATCCCCGCGATCATCGGCGGACCTACATTTGCGTTGCTGATGATTCTCCTGGGGATCATCGGATTTCATGAATACCTGCATTTGATGTCTGATGTCGGTGGAGAGACGCCAAGTTTCCCCAGCATAACTGGCTACATTGTTATTGTCGTTATGGCGATTGCTGGGCTTGCCGCGGGAAGCGCGACGGTTCTCTTTGCCATCACGGTGTTCGCCGTATTCGTTCCCCTTGTCCTCCAATTGCCATCCATGACCTGGCGGAGTAACGCTTCCGGTTGGTCTCGCGGCAGCGTCGGCTCCCTTTACCTGGGACTTCCCATTTATGCAGCAGTGTCGCTTCGCGCACTTCCAGGCAGCATTGATGCTCCATGGCTCTCATCGCTCGCCTCGTTGACTTCGTTTGGATGGCCGCCAGCACCGCGAGGGCTCGCTTGGGCGCTGGCAACGATCCTTGTTATCTGGACTGGCGACACGATGTCATTTCTCGTAGGCCGGACTTTTGGTAAACGGAAGCTCGCTCCAAGCATCAGCCCTGGAAAATCGATCGAAGGAGCAGTTGGGGGCCTGTTGGGCTCTATGCTCGTGGGCAGTGCGGCAATAGTTCTTTTCGGGATCGCCACCTGGCCAGGCGGGCTGGCCGTAGGCGCTGCTATTGGTGGCATTGGTCAGGTTGGTGACCTTTGCGAATCGGCGCTGAAGAGACAGTCAAACGCAAAGGACAGTGGGACGTTGATTCCTGGTCACGGCGGCATTCTCGATCGCATTGACGCGATGCTCTTCGCGTTTCCAACCGCGTTTCTTATCGCCGTTTCCTTGGGGAGGCTTGGATCTTGACGATCGCTCGCAAACCAGGACGACCTCTCGGCATCGCGGTCCTCGGATCAACGGGCTCGGTGGGACGACAAACGCTTGAAGTCATCGATGCGCACCCAGAACACTTTCGGGTCATTTCATTGGCGGCACGGTCCGGATCCGAGGCATTCCTTCGTCAGGTTGCCCGTTATCAACCCGTCATCGCGTCGGTGGCCGACCATGATTCCGCGAGGCTCGTCAAGAACGGAAGCGTGCATGTCGGAATAGAAGGACTCATCGCGGCGTCAATCCACTCCGAAGTCGATATTGTCGTTGTGGCAACGTCTGGGCATGACGCGATAGAACCCACTATGGAGGCAATTAAGCACGGCAAGATTATCGCCCTCGCAAACAAGGAGACACTGGTTTGCGCTGGTGAGTTGATCATGCCATTGGCTGCTCGAAATGGCGTGGAGATACGCCCGGTTGATAGCGAACACAGCGCAATCTGGCAGGCCATGGGAACGACGCCCAAACGCCAAGTGAGCAGGATTGTCGTTACCGCGTCGGGAGGTCCGTTTCGAGAAACACCGGTTGAGGAACTCCAGCATGTTGCCGTGCCAGACGCACTGGCTCATCCGACCTGGTCCATGGGCGGAAAGATCACTGTCGACTCGGCATCCCTCATGAACAAGGGGCTTGAGGTTATCGAGGCACACTGGCTATTCGGTCTGCCATACGAAATGATCGAGGTTGTCGTCCATCCGGAGAGCATAATTCACTCGCTCGTGGAGTTTATCGACGGGAGCCAGATTGCCCAGCTTGGCCTGCCGGACATGCGCTTGCCAATTCAGTACGCGCTTGGCTATCCGGAGCGCCTACCAAGCTCTGGCCGGAGGCTTAGCTTGCCTCAGGTAGGACTGCTCCGATTCGAGCCGCCCGACGAAGTGCGGTTTCCATCGTTACGCCTGGCTCGCGAAGCAGGAATCGCGGGGAGCACGTATCCCACGGTGCTCAGCGCCGCGGATGACGTCGCCGTGAGCGCATTCCTCAACTACGAGATGGGATTTCTCGATATCCCGCGCGTCGTACAACGTGTGGTTGAACTTCACCAACCGATCGGTCCGATGTCTCTGGAAGCGATTCTCGTGGCGGATGAGTGGGCCCGGTTGGCGGCACTTGATGCCATCCGGGAGTTGGGCGCCAGGTCTTGAAACGGCTCCTCAGCCCATTTCCCGCGCAAGGGTGGCCACCATCACGGACCGAGCGCCAGCCTGATGAAGCAGCGACGCACATGCCGCGAGCGTGGCCCCAGTGGTAATGACATCGTCCACCAGGATCAGAGATTGGCCCGCGACATCCACATGTGCATTCAATGCAAAGGCGTTCTCGATGTTTCGAGTTCGTTCGAACGCGCCGAGTGACACTTGCGAGATGGTTTCTCGTGAACGAAGCAATGGCTCTGTGATTTCGAGACCGGTGATTTTGGCGACTGCTTCTGCGAGGACAAACGCCTGATTGAACCCGCGCTGTCGCTGACGAGCTGGGTGCAATGGCACCGGTACCAGGCCGTCGGCCGGCAGCAGCTCGCTCATAGCCGTTACAAGGGGGACGGCAAGGTGATGCACCCTACCCCACTCCCCATGATATTTGAAAAGAATCACCGACCCTCGCAGCCATCCGGCAAATGGCCCCACCGAACGCACCCGACCAATAGCCTCAACCAAAGCACTGCATTGGCAATTCTGGAAGCAATCAGGAACCCCACATCGGGCGCACAAGGGGGCCTCAAAGCGCCGCAGACCCTGGTCGCAATCGTGGCAAAGCCAAGCGCCTCGGCGACCGCACCCCGCGCAGCGTTTCGGGTACACAAGATCGACCACGAATTCACCGGCCGAGCGCAGGTGTTCGATGATGGTGGCTCCTGGATCGAGAAACGACGCAACGCCGGCGCCAAATGGCGCCGGCGTTGCATGGTAGCGGGGGAGGGATTCGAACCCCCGA
>JBBRVX010000007.1:0-51421 GCA_038246475.1 Thermomicrobiales bacterium
TTGATGGCTTTGCGTAGCGCCTCCCTGCCGGATTCGTCCCCCCTCTCTCCAGCGCACGGGGCCGGGCGCCCGCGTGCGGGTGGCGGGGCAGGGGGGTGAGGGTGCTCTCCGCCGCTACGACGACGGTTCACCCGGATTCCGTATAAGTAGGTGGTGAGGAGGACGTTTCGGCGCCTCCGCGGCGGTAGGGGCGACGCCTGCGTCCTTGCAGCCTGCGGCGCGGCAAACGGCGCCGGTAGTCCAGCATCCAGTGACCACCTACGTAGGCGCAATCCGCGGTCCCCGAGGAGGTTGCTGCTGGCAACAGGGTGCTAATTCACTCGCTTCGTCGCGTTGGGAGGTATAGTCGCCAGCGAATCTCGATCATGCCTTCGAGCGTGGCAAGGGGAAGCGTTGGAATCTCAAGCCGTTGCGATCGTCATCCTGATTGTGCTGGTTGGGGGAACGGTGGCCCTCCTGGCCCGGCAGCGCACGCCATCCTGGAGCCTGCCCTCGCTCAGGACATCCGGAAGCAATACTGGAGCATCCAGGAACTTCCGGCCACGTGACGTGGCGCCCATCGCCGCCGCCGAAGCGCTCGCTGATCCTGGGCAGGTGTCCGGGCACATCGCGGCTCGCCCGTCTTCAGGCGCCGCCTTCCCGTCGTGGGACAGCGATGCGCCAGCGGCCGCTTTGGACATCCCGAGATCTGGCGCTGTCCTGGAATTGTCTCCCGCGCTGGTCGATCGCCTGGACCAGTTCGAGAAGCAGCTTGAGGAGCTGCAGCGCGCCATCGACCGCCAACACGCGGAGATTGCCCGCGCCGGGGCCGAATCGCGGCGGCGCTTCGAGATCGAAGAGGCGCGGCGAGAGGTGACCCTCGAGCGCCTGCGCGCCGATCTGGTGCTGGCGATCGGGGGATCGCCGTCAAATCGATCGGGCCTTGCCGAACGACGCTCGGAGGTCAGCGCTGAGCTTTATGCGAGATTGGCCCGCTTCGAGGCGGCTCTGTCGGCGGTGACGAACCCCGTCCTGCTGCCGGGGGAGCCTTATACGCCTCCCGAAGAGCTCGTGACGGAAGCCCTGATTTGGGAGAACTGGAACGAGATCGGTGAGCGGGCGTTTGCCCTGGCTGACGCGTATAGCGCCCAACGGCTGCATCTATCGGATGAGACGCGCGCCGACATCGGCAATTTTGTAACCGCCCTCCGGCTCGTGCTGACGCGTTCAATCTACCCGAACCTTCATACCGATGCCGATGCCGCACAGCAAGAGGCGCTACGCGTAGCTCTGGACGAGATCGCCGCCGAGCTGCCAAAGGCGAGGGCTTCGCTTGACCGGGAGTATCGAGAGGTGCGATCTCAGTAAATGAAGAGCCCTTTGGCTCGTGTCCCTTGGCAGCGAACGCGAACGCCGCCCCGCACACGGGCGCTATACTCGCGCTCGACTCAGAGATCTTTAGCATCGCCTCCCGCGCCGCCGCTGCCGCCGTCGCCGCCCTGCCCATTGGTAGCAGAACCGCCGTTTCCGCCATTGCCGCCGTCGCCCCCGGTTTTGCCTTCGCCGCCGCTCCCGCCGCTGCCTCCATCGCCGCCGTTTCGGCCGGACCCCCCGTCGCCGCCACGCCCGCCACGGCCGCCGGTCCCGTTGTCCAGGCTGGAGCCGCCCTTCTCGCCGTTGCCACCGTTGCCGCCGTCACCAGACTGGCTGTCGTCGCCCTTGTCACCGTTCGTACCGTTAGCGCCGTCGGCATCTTTTCCGGAACCGATATCCTCCTCGACAGTGTTCCCGTTGGCGCCCTCGCTTCCATCAGCACTGTTGCCAGGATCTTCGCTGGCCGGCCCGTCAGGGGCACCATTGCCGTTGCCGGTTGAGTCCTTTCCGCCCGCGTTGTCTTTTCCCTTGTTCTCGTTCTTCTTGTCCTTCGAGGTGTTATTGTCCTTCGGGTTCTGGTTGTCATTCCGACGCGATTGCCGTTGGTCGCCCCGATCTTCGTTTGCGCTCTTGCGCTCGTTCGGCCCGTCCTTGCGCTTCGATGATTTGGCGGGCTCTTTGGTGGCGCGATCCGGCTCGCCGTCCACGCCAATATCGCTCGTTTCCTTCGACTTCCCGTTCTTGTCGCGCTCCCGCTTATGAGTGCGCTCCGTCTTCGTCGTTTCGGTGGCTGCCTGGTCCGCGGTCGTTTCGTCTCCGGTTGCTGAGGCGGCGTCCGATTTGCGCTTGGCATGGTCCTTCTTCGCCGAGCGCGACGTCCTGGCTTGCCCGTCGTGCTTGCCTTGCGAGCGGTCGCGACGGGTCTTGTCGCGCGGGGAATCAGGCACGTCTTGCCTGACTGCCGGTGGCGGCGGGGCGGGGTCTGCCGTTTCAGGAAGCCCGGCTGTGGTCCCTGCCGGCAAGCGCATGTGCGCGCGGGCGTTCGGGAGTTTACCGCGATACCCTTCGCTGCCTGCCTCGTCTGGCAGCCATCGGATGGGATCAGCGTGTTCTCCGGTGGCGAGATCGACGAGTGAAAAATGCAGATGCGGGCCGGTCGAATATCCGACGGAGCCCACTTCCCCGATCATCTCGCCAGCTTCAACGTAATCGCCGACCTCAACGTATGAGGCGATCCAATGGAGGTACTCGGTTGAAAATCCATCGTCGCGGCCGTCATGCTGAATGATGATGCGGGTATTGGGCACCCCAATCTCGCGGTCATAGCCTGAACCAACCACCCATCCCGATGCGGCAGCGTAAAACGGCGTCCCTTCTGGCGCCGCCAAATCGATGCCGGAATGAACGACTGGCGCACTGGCCGGGCAGCCAGGATCCGGGAAGTAAAAGTTCGCGATCTGCTGCGTGCAGCCAAATGCCTGCGTGAAGGTGTAGGTATTCGCCCGCATTGGCCAGATGCGAATGCCGCGTTCCGGTTTTGAATCCGATTTCGCATTCGTATCACGCGTTCTGGAGCGGTTTTCAGTCGAGGCGCCATCGCCAGGATCAACTACAGCTGCTTCTGCCCTGACAGCGTCGGCGACGATCGTTTCGAGTTGAACAGGCGCCTCAACGCCCCGGGGCCGCACGCTTCCCGCTCCGGATCGATCGGGTTGCTCTTGCCCTGCACGTTCCGCGACATCGCTCGCGGTGGGCAACGGCGCATCCTCGGGGAGAATTTCAAGTTCGGACGCTGCCCAATCCGTTGCGTCGACGGATCTCCGCTCATCGGTGGGCACACTTGAATCGAGATGTTCCGATTCTGGTGGAGCTCCCAACGTCGCGGAGTGTGCGAAGGGCAAGGTGAGGAGGGCGAGGCCGAGGATCGAGAACAGCCTGAACGCCGCCTTGCATCGCTTTTGTTCTGTAGGGAGGTCGCGCAGCCGCAATCCCTCTACTCCATAGGTACGAGGCCGTGCTCGATTGCGGAACGCCTAGACTGCCACGACTGCGGCGCCCCAGGTCGGGATGGCGCCGCTACAGTAGCACTGATGGCCCGTAAATGGAACGTACCGGCGTGCGCGAGCGCGCCAGACGACCGTGCTACGATAAAAGGTGGCACAACCGATGCTGCCCGCCACAGAGGCGAGGCGATAGCGGCTATGGAGCAGGTTGGTGGCGTCGATGGCTCGCCTGCGTGCGACGAGACTCAGCAGGAGCAAATCATGACCGGGTCTAACGGCAGCACGGCCGTTTCCGATCAGCCTGTCCTACCGAAGCCGGAGGGCCTGGAAGGCGTGGTCGCGGCGTCGACCGCTCTGAGCCACGTTCTCGGAGAGCAGGGCAAGCTCGTTTACCGGGGCTATGACATTCATGAACTGGCGGGCAAGGCATCGTTTGAGGAAGTGGCCTACCTGCTCTGGAACGGCGCCCTCCCGACCAGCTCGGAGCTCACTGGTTTGCTCCGCTCGCTGGGAGAGCAGCGATCCCTTCCGGATCATGTGATCGACGTGATCCGATCGTTGCCGGTTTCGGCGCGGCCCATGGATGCGTTGCGCACGGGCGCCTCCGCGCTGGGGGCGATCGATGCCGAGGCGTTCGATGACACGCCGGATCTCAGCGAAGCCATCGCGGTTACGGCGAAGTTTCCCGGAATCCTGGCGGCATTCTTTCGCCATCGCCAGGGCCTCGAACCGGTCCGTCCCAAGGTTGAGCACAACACCGCCCAGAGTTATCTCTATCAACTTTTCGGTCAGGAACCGGAAGAACGCCATTGGCGCCCGCTTGAGGTCTATCTGACGCTTCTCGCCGACCATGGCATGAACGCTTCAACCTTTACCGCACGCGTCATCGCATCCACCGGGTCCGATCTCTGTTCGTCCATCACCGGCGCCGTCGGCGCGTTGAAGGGTCCCCTGCATGGCGGGGCGCCGTCGAAGGTGCTGGATATGCTGGAGGCGATCGGGACCGCCGAAAATGTTGACGCCTGGCTGACGGACGCCCTCAATCGTGGCGATCGCCTGATGGGATTCGGCCATCGCGTCTACAAGGCCGAGGATCCCCGGGCGGAGATTCTGCGCGGTATGGCGCGAGAAGCCAGCACCCCGGAGTTCTTCGAGCTTTCACGGCGTACTGAAGAGCGGGCGCTCGCCATGCTGCACGAACGAAAGCCCGAGCGGCGGCTCTACACGAATGTCGAGTTCTACTCGGCCGCGGTCCTTTCCGCGGTGGGGCTCCCGGGCGACATGTTCACACCGACATTTGCGGTTTCCCGTGTTGCCGGCTGGACCGCTCACGTCCTTGAGCAAGTGGCGAACAATCGGCTCATTCGGCCGCAGTCAGAATTCATCGGTCCGATGGACAAGACATTCGTGGCCATCGAGGCGCGCTAGGTTCTGAATTTGCTCGTCTTCTCCACCAGAATCGCACGAACCCGGGGCGACCGCCGTTCTCGCGTACGCGAGAACGGCGGTCGAAACATCCCTTCGTGAGCGACCGACGTACATCTAGCCGAGGGGAGACGGCCCGAAGGCCGGGGCTGGAGGCGCCGTTGCTGCGATTTTGTGCGTGCGTGCTTTTTGTTGCGTGCCAACTTTCACTTTTGACGCCAGTCAATGCCGCTGGAATGACATCGGCAGTCGCGACTCAAGATCGTCACCTGGCGCAAACCGATGATGACCTCGACGCCGCCGCGAATAGCGTGCGCGAGTTCTCGCTGCTCGAATCCACGCGCGATTTCGAACAACTTTACGAGTTGATGCATCCGGACTCCCGGGCCGTGGCGCCGCGAACCGCCGTGGTCGGCTGGTACGAAAGCTACTTCGTGAACCGCGAAGCGCGTGAGGCGCGGATCACCGAAGCCGTTTATGAACCCTGGACGTGGGGTGTAACGGGCGTTACCTACGAGAACGCGGTGACGGTCCGCTTCGTCCAACCGTATTTGGTGAACGGCGCTCCAGAGGATGTCGTCAGCGAAGTGCATGTCGTGCCGTTTGAATCGTCCTGGGGCTGGTTTTTCGGCGCCTCCGCGTCGTTTGTGGAAGAGCAGATCGCCCTGTACGGCGACGATGGCTCCGCCACCCTCTTTTCGCTTTCTCAAGGCAGCGCGGACGAAGCGCCCATACCGCGCGAGATTCTTTTCCCCGATCCGCTCCATGCCCATGTCGACGCGTTCTGGCAGGCCCGCTTTGACGACGTGGGCCGCGACTATCGCCCTCCGGCAGGTGTGATCCCCTTCGACACTCCGATTGTCACCGCCTGCGGGCGAGCCGACCCCGATGAGGAAGCGGCGTTCTATTGCGTCATCGACGAGAAGATCTACTATTCCGCATCGTTCCGCCAGCTTATCGAGAGTCAGATCGGCGACTTCGCCTGGGTGGTCGTGGTGGCGCACGAGTGGGGCCATCACGTGCAAGCCCAACTCGGTTTCGAGTTGGGCGCCTCACCAGACCTTGCCGGCGAGGTGCTCCCGATCGAGATCGAGCAACAAGCGGACTGCCTGGCCGGCGCGTACTCGATTGACGCCGAAATCAGCGGTTGGCTCGATCCGGGCGATGTCGACGAAGCGCTCTACATGACCGAAATCTCCGGCGACCCTCCTGGAACTGCCTGGAATGACCCGCGGGCCCATGGCTCGGGCGTCGATCGCATCGACGCGTTTCTGGATGGGTATTCCGGCGGCATCGGCGTGTGCGATCTCGATCTCAGCCTTCCCGATCCGGCTGGATGATCGATTGGCAGGGGCAGGTCGACCCGAAATGCCCCACTCCACACGACAGGAAGCCCCTCCCCCTGCGCACACCGACAGGGGAAGGTATGCGACAAATGTCAATTACAACACGACAATAAGCCCCTCTCTCGGCCCGACGGGCCGGGCGACCTCTGGGTGGCGGTTGGCGTGAGGGCTGGTCGCGACAGGAGCGGCATTTCACCTCTCCCTCCCCCTGTCAGACAGCCCGACGGGAGGAGGGGGAGGGCGTTGGCCGGGCACGGAACGTCTTGCCTGGATGCCGCGTGAGCCGCCAAATGACTGTTGACGGAATTGTCGAAGCGGTCTAGTCTGCCGCCCTAGCAGGGCATAGTTGCTTTTGCGGCTCCGGCTTCTGCCGGTGCAGAGGGTTAGGCAACCCCGGCCACGTTGGCCAGGCCACTCTACGCTGAGGAGGAATCGATGACCGATCCCCGTCTCGACGCATTGCTCGTGGAGGCAATACACAGGCGCCTCGACCGGCGCACGATCTTCAAGCGCGGCGCCGCGCTTGGTCTCTCCGCCGCCGCGGTATCGAAGCTGCTGGGTTCACAGTCCGCCGCCGCCAGCGCGGCCTACGCACCGGAGCTCGCCGCCTCCCGCGCGCAGGCGCAACTCGCCGAAATTCCTCGTGAAGAGACGTTGATCGCCGTGCGGGGCGGCACGCAGGGCAAGTTCATTGAGTCAGAGATCTGGAACCCGTTTCTCCCCACCGGAAATCACCAACTCGGCTCCCATATGATGTTCGAGCCGTTGGCCTACTACAGCGCCTTCGAAGACAAGACCATCATGTGGCTGGCCGAGGGCTTCGAGTATTCGGCCGATTACAAGACGCTCACCATCAAGACACGGCCCGGCGTCACCTGGAGCGACGGCAAGCCATTCTCTGCCGAAGATGTCGCCTACACCTTCAATTCGCTGGTAGAGGTAGGCTCAGGGGTCAAATGGGGCGCGGATGTCCAGCAGTTTCTCGAGAAGGCCGAGGCCACGGACGAGAATACGGTCGTCCTGACCTTCAAAGTGCCAGCGCCACGCTTCTTCGAGTTCGTCTCCTACAAAATGGACATCGGCGTCTACATGGTGCCGAAGCATATCTTCGAAACGCAGGACTGGACATCATTCACCGACTTTGACATCGAGAAGGGCTGGCCGGTCACCACCGGCCCGTGGCGGGTCGTCTTCTCCTCACCGGAGCAGAAGGTCATGGATCGCGCCGATGATTGGTGGGGCGTCGCGGCCGGCGTCGGCCAGTTGCCGGCCATGAAGCGCTTCATCTACCTGCCTGATCCCGGCGAGCAGGGACTGGTTACCGGCATCATCGCTAACTCCTATGACATCGACACCGGCATTCAACCGGCCAGCTTCGCCACGGTCTTTGAAGGGAACGATAAGGTCACCACCTGGACCGGCAAGGAGCTGCCGTATGGCAATGTCGACTGGTGGCCGCACTCGCTCTACGTGAATAACGAGGTCGAGCCCTGGAGCGACCCGAATGTTCGCTGGGCGCTGAGCTACTACATCAACCGGGATCAGATCATTGAGATCGGCTGGTCTGGCGCCAGCAGTCCTTCCACGCTCTTTGTCCCCGATTACCCAGGCTTGCAGCCGTTCCTGGAAGCGGCGCAACCACTGATCGAAGCGAACCCGTATCTGGAGTTCAATCCCGCCAAGGGTGATGAGCTGCTGACCGCCAAGGGCTGGACCAAGGGCGGCGACGGCATGTGGGTTGATGAAACAGGCAAACCGGTTCAACTGGAGATCATCAGCTTCTTCGACTTTACGGCGGTCGGCCCGGTTGTCGTCGAGCAGTTCAAGCAGGCAGGCATCGAGGCCACCTACTCCGAGCCGCCGAACTTCTTCGAGCGCTTCGCCGCCGGCGAATACACCGGCGCCATGTTCGGCCATGGCGGCAGCTACAGCTCGGATATTTACTACTCACTGCGGCTCTACCAGAGCGCGTCGGAGAAGATCCCCGGCGGCCATCTGGTCAACTTCTCCCGTTGGCACAACGATGAGTACGACAAGCTTGTCGATGAGCTCTACGGCATCAGCCCGACCGACATGGAAGCGGTCCTGGCGATTTGGAACAAGGCCATGGCCATCTGGCTGCCGGAGATTCCGGACATTCAGATGTCTCAGGGGTTGCACCGCCTGCCGATGAACACGACCTACTGGACGAACTGGCCGACGGCCGAGAACCCCTACGTCAACCCGGCGCACTGGCATCTCACATGGCCGTACGTCCTGCATCAGCTTGAGCCCGCCGGGGCGTAGCTGTTACGGGTGATGGGTGACGGGTGATGGGTGATGGGTTGAAGGACGCCCACCGGGGCTGAGTTGTCTCGTCTTCCCCATCACCTATCCCCCATCCCCCATCACCCCGGAGACCCGTTGTGCCACTCGATTACATTGCCAAACGCTTTGGTATGTTTCTACTCATCATCTGGCTGGCCGCCACGGTCAATTTCTTTCTGCCCCGCCTCGGCGGACAGAATCCCGTGCGCGAAGCACTGTTGCAGCAGGCAGCCTTCGGCGGGAGTGTCCAACTCGGCATGGAAGACATGATTGCCGAGTACGACCGCAAGTTCGGCCTGGATCAACCCCTCTGGCGGCAATACCTCACCTATGTCAGTGACATGACCCGGCTCGATTTCAATTATTCCATTCCCAACTATCCGCAGCGGGTCATCGACATGATCATGGTGGCGCTGCCGTGGACCATCGTGCTCTTGTTGATAACAACGATCATCTCGTGGATCACCGGCAATCTACTCGGCGCCTTCATGGCCTGGCCGCGCTCGCCGAAGTTTCTGAGCTATCTGATGCCGCCGCTGCTCTCTCTGAGCGCTATACCATTCTTTCTCCTGGGGTTGGTCTTGATTTATCTCCTGGCGTTCAAGTACAAGCTCTTCCCCCTCTCTGGCGGCTACACCGCGGGAACCTTTCCCGCCTTGAGCTGGCCGTTCGTCAAAGATGTGCTCTCCCACTCGGTGCTGCCCGCACTCTCGATCATCCTCGTTTCCATCGGCGGCTGGGCGCTGGGCATGCGCGCCATGATGATCACTACCCAGGGCGAGGACTACGTGACGTATGCGGACGCCAAGGGACTGAAGGGGCGAACCATCTTCCTGCGTTACGCCATTCGCAATGCGCTCCTGCCCCAGACAACCGCGCTGGCGCTTGTGCTTGGCCAGTTGATCTCCGGCGCGGTCCTGGTCGAAGTGGTCTTCTCCTATCCGGGAATCGGCACCGTGCTCTATCGCGCTATCCGCGGATCCGATTTCTATCTGGTGCAGGGCATCGTCTTCATTCTGATCGTGTCCATCGGCCTGGCCACGTTCATCCTGGACCTGATCTATCCCTTGCTCGATCCCCGCATCACCTACCGGAGAGCCTAGGATGGCCAGTGCGGTTCAGGTTCTGACGACCCAGGAACCACCGGCGGAACGATCGTCGCTACGAGAAGCCACGCGTTCGACCAGGGGCTATCTGCGGCGAAACCCCGCCCTGCTGATCGGACTCCTGTTCCTGAGCGCATTGGCGATCTTCGTCATCGTCGGGCACTTCACCGTCGATCCCGTGCAGGCGCGGCCGCTCTCCGTTCGTCCGTTGATGCCGCCGTCGCAGGAACTCCCGTTTGGCAGCGACAAACAAGGGCGAAATCTCTACGCCGTGATGGTCGTCGGCACGCCACTCACGCTGCGCATCGGCCTGCTCGCGGGCGTCATCGGGGTCACGTTGGGCGCCACCCTGGCCTTCATCGCCGGGTACTACGGGGGATGGGTCGACAATGTCATCAAGGCGATCGTCGACGTGGGGCTCACCATTCCAGGTCTATTGATCCTGATCATCATCGGCATGAACGTGCGCGGCGGGCTGAGCGTCAATCAGATGGCGCTCGTGGTCGGGGCGTTGGCGTGGCTCTACCCGGCGCGCACCATTCGCTCGCAGGTGCTGACCATGAAGCAGCGGGGTTACGTGCAGATCGCGCGGCTTTCCGGCATGAGCAATGCGGAAGTCATCGCCAAAGAATTGTTGCCCAACCTGTTGCCGTACCTCGGCGCCTCGCTGGTGGGCTCGGTGTCCGCCGCCATTCTGGCGTCGATCGGGTTGGAGGTCCTCGGGCTCGGCCCGTTCGAAGCGCCAACGCTCGGCATGACGCTCTATTGGGTGAACTACAACGCGGCCATCGTGAACGGCTGGTTCTGGTGGTGGGTGCCGCCCATCATCGTGATCGCGGTCCTCTTCATCGGCCTCTTCCTGGTCGCGGTCGGGCTGGACGAGATCGCCAATCCGCGGGTGCGCAATCGGGTCTGATGCCCGGTGGCGGACCTTTCGCCACATGCGTCAGGGAACGCGGCCCACCGGCGCTCGACCACCATAGAAAATGCTCCCGCATACTCCAACGCTTCGCCTGTATCCTTCCCCACGAGCCTCGGAGCGCGGCGTCGCGGTGCACCATGGAGAACCATCATGGGACTTGAAATCTTCGAACGTGGCGAGCTGCCGCTTTGGGCGCCGGTAAGACAGGCCCTCGACGACCTCGAAATCGGCGACGTTCGTGCCGCGATTGCCACCCAGTTTCTTCGCTCTGGCATCGGCGATCGGCTGCGTCCTGGGCAGCGGGTGGCGATCACCGCGGGCAGCCGAGGCATCCATCGCATCGACGACGTGGTCCGCGCTGTCGTCGATGAAGTGCGTGAACGGGGCGCCGAGCCATTCATCGTTCCCGCCATGGGCAGCCACGGCGGAGCAACCGCCGAGGGTCAGCGCGAGTTGATCGCCCATTACAACATTACAGAAGCAACGATGGGGTGCCCGATTCTCTCGAGTATGGAAACCGTCCATCTCGGCTACGTGAACGATGACATCCCGGTCTGGATCGACAAGAACGCCTACGGCGCCGACGCCGTTATCCCGGTAGGCCGGGTCAAGCCGCACACCGACTTCCGGGGCCCAGTGGAATCCGGTCTGATGAAAATGATCGCCATTGGGCTTGGGAAGCAGCACGGCGCGGAGTATTTCCATTTTCAGGGCATGGACGAATTCCATCATCTGATTCCCACCGTGGCGCAGTTCACCCTCTCCCAGGTGAACATCCCCTTTGGCATCGCGGTCATCGAGAACGGCTACGGGAACCTCGCCCAGGCCGAAGCCGTGCCGGCCGCGCGCATCTACGAGCGGGAGCAGGAACTCCTCCGGATCGCTCGCGAGCGGATGGGTCGTTTGCCAGGGGAGCGCATCGACGTGCTCATCGTCGATCGCATCGGGAAGGACATCTCAGGCGACGGGGCTGACCCAAACGTGATCAACCGCGATGTGGCCGGCAGCCTGCCGCCAACGGAAGAGCCGGTGACGCCACGCGTTCAGCGGATGATCGTGCGCGACCTCACCAATGACACGGAAGGAAACGCGTCCGGCATTGGCATGGCCGATGTGGTGCTGCGGCGGGCGGTGGAGCGGATGGACCCCATCGCGACCTACATGAACATGATCACCGCGAAGGCGCCTCAGGGTGCGCGTATTCCGCTCACGGTCGATACCGACCGGCAGGCCCTGCAGATCGCGTTGGCGTGCTGCCTCAAAACGCGGCCGGAGACATCACGGATCGCCAGAATTCTGGATACGAAGCATCTGGAATCGTTCTGGGCGTCAGAAGCGTTGCTGCCAGAATTGCTCGCAAGTGGGCGCGTGGATGTGACCGGAGAGCTAAGGCCGATCGCCTTCGATGAAGCGGGAATGTTCATCGACTAACATAACGCCTGGAGAATTCCCCGGGTCGCGGCGGCACACCCCCTTCCCCTCTCCCAGCGCACATCGCCGAGCAAACGCCGAGACCTGCTCATACCCCGTTTCGCCTCCTCGGATACCTAGATTTACCTAGATATGGCGCACTTTTTCTCGGAAAACGTGTCTATATAGATAGAGGGGCTTGCATCAAACCCCCTGGGCGGCCAGAATGCGGCGTGGTCCTCGAGACCACGCCCCCCCCGCCCTTGGGAACGACAGCAGGGACGCCTGCCGATCTCTCCCCCCTTACCCTCACGCTGATGACGCGTCCGCGCTGGCCACCGCCGCCGCCTCATGCGCAGGGGGAGCCGGGATCCCGGCCATCCCCTCGGGTCCTCCAGCGTATTCTCCGGCGTGCCCTGCTGTCCCGCGGCGCTCATGCGGCGTGGAGGGGCACGGCGACCCGGCCCTGATGGCCTCCGCCGACCGCGCCGTGCGCAGCGCCTTTCAGGGTGCTTCCGTCCCTTCAGCGGGAGGATTTATCCTCCCGAGATCGGGCCGACGGCCTGTCCACTCCCGACCGCTGCGCGGGAGGCGGCGACGGGAGGCGGGCGCGGGGGAAGGCAGAGAAGCGTAACCACGGCAATCATCGCCAACGAAAGGAGGACGCGGGGCAGCGGGAGCCGGGATCGTATCACCCGACGTCAGCGCATCAGCGCTCGGTATATCCAGTTCACTGTTTCTTTGAACTCGTGGTCTGCTCACGCATCGAGGCCGCCATTGCCTCGCGCTTCGAGGCCGCCATTGCCTCGCGCATCCCGGCGCCCGCTGCCCCGCGTCCTCCTGCCGCGTCCGTGTCCCACGTCCGCGCCGCACACCGTGCCTATGACCCTATGACCCTATGACCCTATGACCCGTCACCCGTCACCCGTCACCCGGGGCCATCGCCGCGTCGCGGATCGCGGCCAGAAGCGGATCGTCCACCATCTCCTGTACCTCCTTCCAGAAGGAGTCCACCGGGAGATCGAGTGTCGTCGCCTGATAGCTCCGCGACTGGAGAAATGTCTCCAGCCGATCGACTTGTTTCACGAAACGGGATTCCCGGCTGGTTCCGGAGCGAAGCTCGTTCCAGATCTCCTCGATATCCCGGCGAGGGGCGGCGGGTAGCGTTCCCAGGAGCCGTTGCATCGCGGCCTGCTCGGCGGCGCGTTTTGCGCTTTCTCGTTCCGGATCGCGGACGTGCCGGCGATTCAGAAATGCCTCGCGTGCGTCCGGGTTCGCTTCGACTGGAACATCCTCGTGGGCATACGGGGGCATATCACCTGTCTCGGCCTCGGCCAGATCGTGGAGAAGGGCCAGCTTCAGCACTCGCTCTGGATCGATGCTGGTTCCGCGATCCCTCACTTCGAGCGCGGATGCCCAGGCGAGGAGCGCGACGCCCAGCGAGTGATCGGCGACCGACTCGGCTTCCCGCGGAGAAATGCCCCGGTCCAGCCAGCCCGTGCGGAGGGTTGATTTCAGTTTCGACGCGGTGTGCGCCAACCCCAGAAGACCCCTGGCGGCCTGTTCGAGCGTCATGGATGGTGGACGCCAGGGCATTGAGAACCTCGGGGGTGACGGATTGTCATAGACAACTCCGTTCGTACACCGCTATTCTAACGGGACCCGCACCCGTGGAGACCGAGCGTCGTGGCCATCCACTCGCGCCCGGATGAGCCAGACACATAGGCTGGCCGCACAGGGCAATCGAAGCCGCGACCGCTGGGAGGGAGTCGTCAGTGCCACGAGGAGCCGCGCCGCGAGCGATTCTCGGCCTGTTGGCCTTGATCATAGCGATCGTGGTTGCCATTGCACCGGTGGCCGATGCACGCCCAAAAGACAAGAAGGACGCGCGCTCCGAGGCGGTAGCAACTGAAGCGCCGCCCGCCGAGCCCGCGGTTCAGGAAGACTCCGCGATCGCCGTGGAAAACGGAGGCGTGAGCGAACAAACCTCCGCGGCCGAAGGCGGTGCCAACGGCAACGATCGGACGCTTCTTTCCCTCGACGCCGACGGAGACTACATCCCCGACGCCCTTGATAACTGCACGAATGTGCAGAACCCCGACCAGGCGGATTCCGATGGCGATGGCATCGGCGATGCCTGCCCGATCTATCAGGACTTCGATGGCGACGGGGTGCCTGACAAGGAGGATAACTGCCCAAATATCGCCACGTCTGACTTTGCCGATCGGGATGGGGATGGCGTCGGCGACCCCTGCGACAAGTCGCCGGATGGCATCGACCCGGAGCCGGAACCCCTGCCTGACTATAGCGGCGCCGAGGGGGGCGGCGAACCCGAGGCCGCGCCCCTCGTCAATGGCGAGGGAGTGGACGGCCGGTCGTTAGAGCGGGACGGGAAGTCCCGCTCCAAACAGCGCACCCGAACGGAAACGTCCGACCCCATCATTACCACCGGAACCGACTCAGCCGGTGTGGACCCCGCGGCGGAGGAAGGCGTCGGCAGCCAGGGTGAAGGCGCCACCGAGGGCCCGAACGCCGAGCCGTATGAGCCGCCAGCGCGGGACAATCCGCGGCGGAACGAAGAATTGGTGGCCGAGGCGGCGGCCTCCGGGGAGCTTTACGCGGAACCAGAGCCCCCTCCTGTCGCGCAGCGGGCCTGGGACGAGGAGGCCATCGCGCAAGATTGGGAGGCGATTGTCCGGATCGATGCCGGAGCCTCGGACGATGCGCAAGCGGTTCGCCCCGCGGACTTCGATCGCGCTTCACGGCAATCCTCTGGCGGGAGCCAGATTCAAGGCTCGCGTAATTCGTCCGATGAGGAGACCGGCGACAGCGGCACGACGCAAGGCTGGATGCGCGCCTCGCTGCTGCTCCAGGAAGAGGCGCCATCCGAAGTTGACCCCGGCGATGGCGAGGGGCAGCCGGGTTCCGCGCCGGTGCCGGTTGAAAACGGGCTGGTGATCACCGGGGGAGAAAAGAAGGCTGCCGCCCAGGACCCGGCGGCCAACGCCTCGCCAGCAGACGTGTCGCCACGCGAGGGCCGGGCGATCTCCGGGGCGCGCAATGGCCAGCAAGGGGATGGTGAAGCACCGAAAAACGTCAGGACGGAAGATGCTTCGTCGCGCACCGAGCGATCGTCTGCCGCGGACGGGAGTCGTCGAGATGGTTCCTCGCGCGCGGCGGCGGCTCCGAATCGCGAGCGATCCCGATCGAACGATGAATCCAGCAAAAGCAACGCGCAAGATCAGAAATCTGCAAAGCCGGCCGCTAAGAAGCCGGGCAAGGAGAAAACCGCGAAGCGTGCTCAGGAACGGCGCCAGCAGCGGTCCGCACAGCGGACAGGCGGGCCCGCCGCCTGGACGGACGATCGCGAATTCGAGGGAGGATCGGCGCTCGACTGGAGCGGTGGTGTCTCCATCGTGGGGACTGATGATGAGGAACTCTATCTTACCCAGAGGGCCGGTTCAGGCGCCGGCAAGCGCCGCGGGTTTTCCTACGCCATTCCCGTGGAAGAGGGCGAATCCTACATGGTGCGCCTCTATTTCGCCGAACCCTACTGGGGTGCCGACGGCGGGCCGGAAGGGGGCAGCGGCCTGCGGGTCTTCTCGGTTTCGGCCGAAGGGGATACGCTGCTCGAAAACCTCGACATCTACTCCGAGGCAGGGGCGATGACGGCGCTCATCAAGCAGTCTGAAGTGCGCGTTGACGATGGCGAGCTCAACCTGGACTTTTCGGCCAGCGAGGGTGAGCCGATGGTGGCCGCGATCGAGGTCCTCCGGCCCGCCAGGTAAGCTTCGCGGCGATAATGGACGAACCGCTCTCGCGGATTTCGGGGGCGTTGGCGGCAGGTTGCAATTCCAGGAGTTTGGATAGATGACAGATCCCCGCATCGACGCGTGGGCACGCACCCTTGTGAATTACTCGACCCGCGTCCAGCCGGGGGACGTGGTGGCAATCGAAGGCGATGTTGCCGGTCGGCCGCTCCTGCAGGCGATTTATCGGGAAACGCTGCGGGCCGGGGGCTTGCCGGCCGTAGTCCCGCGCATCCCGGAGCTCCAGGCCGATCTCCTCGCCCTGGCGTCGGCGCAGCAGCTCGCCTGGATTTCTCCCATCGACACCTGGTCTCGCGGCGAAGCGGATGTCTTCATCCGGGTCATGGCCGAGGAGAACACGCGAAATCTCACCGGCGCTGACCCGGAGCGCCAGATCGAGCGCAAGCGGGCGCTGCATCCGCTCTTGCAAACCATGATGCAGCGCCAGGCAGTCGGTGATTTGCGGTGGACGCTGACGCTGTTCCCGACCAATGCCTACGCGCAAGATGCCGAGATGCACGCGGCTGATTTCACCGAGTTTGTCTTCGACGCATGCAAGCTCGGTTCACCAGACCCCTCGGCGGTCTGGCGAGAGCAATCGGCGACCCAGCAGCGGTTGATCGACTGGCTGGCGGATAAAGAAGAGATTCATATCACCGGGCCCGACACCGATCTCACGCTTGGCGTCGCGGGCCGCCCGTGGATCAACTGCGATGGCGAGAACAACTTTCCGGATGGCGAGATCTTCACGGGACCACATGAAGACGCGACGCGGGGGCATATCTGTTTTTCCTTCCCCAGGATCACGGACGGACGGGAGATCCACGACATTCGCCTCCGCTTCGAGGATGGGCGGGTCGTGGATGCAACGGCGGGACGCGGCGAAGAATTTCTGGTAGAAACACTCGACGCTGACGAAGGAGCGCGTTGCCTGGGCGAGTTCGCCTTCGGGACCAACTTCGACATCACGCGGTTCACGAAAAACATCCTGTTCGACGAGAAGATCGGCGGCACGGTGCACATGGCGCTGGGGGCAGGCTATCCCGAATCGGGCAGCGTGAATGCGTCCGCCATCCACTGGGATCTCATCTGCGATCTGCGCCAGGGTGGGCTTGTGGAGGTCGATGGCGAGCCATTCATGCGCGACGGTCAGTATCTCGTCTAGGCGGGTCGTCAGGGATTCCGGGAGGATGCTCCGGCGCCTTCGCGGCTGTAGGGGCGATGCCTGCAAGTGCGTCGCCCGCGGCACGGCAAACGGCGCCGATGTTCCAGATCTCTGTGACCACCTGCGTAGGGAAGAGGGACGACCCCGTGAAGAACGCGGAGGATAAGCCGTCGGTGGGAGACGCCCCGGACAATTCCCGTTCGGACGCCGCCACAAGCACGCGCCGGGGATTTCTGGGCGCGGCCCTGGCGTCGCTGGGCGCGGCGCTCTTGATCGGGTTGCTCTGGATGGTGTCGCACAACGCGCCAAGTGCCGGCCGCGATCCGGCCTATACCCCTCCAGTGCTGGCGCCGACCCGCGCACCGACGCCGCCAGTTTCGCCCGCGCCGAACCCGTCGCCCTGACGCCGCTGTAGCTGGACAGGGATTCCCATGGCATGCTCCCCACCGCCGCGAGGGCGACGCCCGCATCGCCCACCGCCGCGGCTGTAGGGGCGTCTCCTGCGTCCCTGCAGTCCGCGGCTCTGGAAACGGCGCCACGGCTCCAAAACCGAGTGGCCACCTACGTGGTTGAAACTCGGCGCTCCATCAATTGCTCGTCATCAGGCGTCCCGATCGCGTTCTGCGCCGCCTTCTGGCGGCCCTCGCCGCGCTGTCGACGGTCACCGGGTAGCGGGAAGCGATGACATCGGCGAGGGGCACGGGCCAGTCGACCAGTGCTGGACCAACCTTGCGGGCGATGACGCCAGTGAACTCGAATCCGGCGCTCTGTTCGGCGATATCCATCTCCGGGCGATAGAAGAAGGGAATCACGAACTGCTCCTGCGACAGCGACCGTGTAACGATCTCGAAGCCGGTATAGCGATTGAGCAGGCCGTCCCAGGTATCAGCGGAGTAGCGCCAGAAGTCCCACGGCATGTCGTGCAGGCCAAGCGTCTGATGCGTGATGATGCAGACGAGGCCGCCCGGTTTCAGCACGCGGTTGATTTCCACGATCGCCTTCCAGGGCATCAACAGGTGCTCAAAGGTGGCGGTGGAGATGACGGCGTCGGCCGATTCACCAGGAACATGGCTGGAGAGCTCGTGCGCGTCCGCAACGATGTCGACGTTGTCCCCTGGCAGCACATCGACCACGCGATAGGCAGCGTTGGGAAAATGCTGGGAGCGGTCGAAGTCGCTGCGGTCCCGCCCGCCGATGTCGATGACGAGCGGACGATCCATGCTGGCAATGGCATCCTGAAACTGGTGATAGAGGTGAGCCGTCGAGCTTTGGGCCAGCCGCTCGGCGGAGAGTTCAAGCAGATTCGCCTCGATCTGGCGGCCTGCGGCGGTGACGAAGAGAATCCCCAGATCATCGGCAAACGGATCTGAATCGCGCAGGCATTGCAGCCGGAAACCGCGCCCGGGTTGCGATCCAGGGTCCACGCTGTGGTGTGTGAGCCCGACCTCGCTCCGTTGGGCCACAATCCCGGCGCCGGTCAAGGCGGCCGTCGCGAGCCGATCCTGGTCGTGGCGAAACCACCCGATGACATAGACGGACCGGTGGAACTTGGCGACGGTATCCGCCATGAAGGTGTAGCCGTCGAGATGCATCCCAAGTTCCTCGTGTGGGCTCGCGCGCGCTCAAATGGGCAATATACGGACCTGCCCCGCGGCATCTGACGATCTCGATTTTAGCGCGCGATCCATGAGCGGCCCTCCGGCCACGAAGAACGCCATGGGACGCGTTGGTCGACACATCGATCGAAGATTGAGAAGATGGGAAAGGCCACGAGACCCTGGAGAGGAGTGCCATGTTCGGCGCGAAACCTTCGACGCCACCCCTCTCCTCATCGCGGTAGTTACTGGGGGAGGTATCCAGGAAAACCGCTCCAAACATGACCTGTTGAGCCATCGCACACGACAAGAAGCCCCTCTCCCTGCGCACAGGGCCGGGCGCCCGCTTGCGGGTGGCGGTTTGGGGTGAGGGTTTCCCGCGACGGGAGCGGCATTTCTCCGCCGACCACCCCCTGTCAGCACCGCGCTGAAGAGAGGGGCATTACTGCCTTGGCGGCAGGACTCCAGGAATCGGCGAAATCATGGTTTTGCTTAAACGTCCCCAGGCATGGAGCGTTGCGGGCCAATATCCGCTACCCGGCTGCTTGTGCCCCCAGGCTCACGGGAGACGAGCCCCAGGCGGGGCACGCCACACCCGTCGAGGTGTGCGGGCAGTAGCCGTTGGGAACTTTGTGCAGGTATTGCTGGTGGTACCCCTCGGCGAAGTAGTAGGGACCGGCAGGGGCAATCTCGGTGGTGACGGCGCCAAAGCCAGCCTTGCGCAGCTCGGCATCGTACATCGCGCGGCTCGCCTCGGCCGCCTGCAATTGGGATTCCGACGTGGTGTAGATCGCCGAGCGGTACTGCGTGCCACGGTCGTTCCCCTGTCGCATGCCCTGGGTGGGATCGTGCGATTCCCAGAAGACGCGTAGCAGATCGTCGTAGCTGATCTGGGCCGGATCGAAGACGACCTGAACGACTTCGGTGTGGCCCGTCCTGCCGGAGCAGACTTCCTCGTAGGTCGGGTTCGGCGAAAATCCGCCGGCATAGCCGACCGAGGTGGTGTACACGCCGGGAAGCTGCCAGAAGATCTGCTCGGCCCCCCAGAAGCACCCCAGGCCGAAGATCGCGGTCTCCAGATTCGCCGAAAACGGGCCTTGCAGCGGAGTGCCGAGCACTTCGTGGCGGGCCGGGATGGAGAAACCAGGCGTTGGCCGGCCAGGGTGGGCGTCTGAAGCGTCGACCATGGAGGTCTTGCGGCTATTGAACAGAGCGTCAAGCATTGTGGACTCCTTGTGATGCGGTGTGCTCCCCATCGCGGTGGGGCGAGCATGACCATGATAAACGAGCGGTTTGGCCGCGGTGGAAGGCTGGCGACACGAGGCGTATCGCGACCTCCGGTTGAGCGGCCGAAACATCAGGATAATCAGCCGTTTGATAGACTCGCTGCTGCACGCCCCTTTGCGGTCGCCGTGATCCCGCGCTATCCGGAGAACGTATGGTGCAATCTCCCGACGTTGACCCCCGCGACAGCAGCAACAATGGGGATGACCGGCTGGTTCTTGAGCAACAGATTCGCCACCTTCAGGAACGTCTCGCGTTCTACGAGGGATTCGATCTTCTCATCCAGGACAACGTGACGCATGCCAGGGAGCTGTTCCGGCTGGCCGCCCAGGAACGGGAAAATGCGACCGCGAGCGCCGATCGCGCCCGCCAGAGCGCGGGACGGCGGGAAGCGCTTCTGCGTGCCGAGCTCCAAACAGTTGCGACCGAACTGTCGAGCCTGTCCGCCGCGGTTGATCAGCTTTCGCGCCGTGTGGCGCGAGCCCTCGGCGCCCCGCACACCCCGGACAGGGCGCCAGACGAAAGCCGGAGCCTCACGCCTGTTGCCGTTGTCGTGCATGGGGTGCCTTCTGCGCGGGTCGCGCTTGCGCTGCAGCGTTTCGTCGCTGGCCTGTCACCGGTGTCGGAAGTCGCCGCCCGGGAATTCGCGGCCGGAGTGCTCAGGCTCGAAGCCCAGGTGACCGACCAGCTCATGGCCGAGCAGTTCACGCCGGGGGAGGACGGCTGGCGCTTTCACCTCCTGACGGAGAGAACGGATGTCATCGAGTTCGCTCTGGAAGAAGAAGCCTTGTCCGTGCCCGGGGGTCGCCGGGATTAATGTATGGCTTCCACCTCGATGAACACGAACGTGTCCTCGCCTGCATTGATAACGTCATGTTCGACCCCGGCGTTCCGTGCGTACGACACGCCAGCAACCAGGTTAGCCCGCGACGAACCATCCGCCGTCTCAAGCTGCAAAGTTCCCGTGGTCATCGGCACGATGACGTAGTCATGGGCATGCCGATGCCAGCCAGTATGGGCGCCGGGAGCAAACCGCCACTCCGTAACGATGAACCGTTCGTTCTCGACTTGTCGGGTGGGGATCGCCAGCGGCCGCTCTTCGGGCATTGATGCCGTCATCTCCGTTCTTTTCCATGAACTTCAGGCGCGAAAAAGCCCCGCGCCGGATTCGGCGCGGGGCTTGTGATCTCGACGCGTTAGCGTCTCAAACGACTACTGTCGCTCGGCGATCACGTCTGGCGTCACGATGTTCATGATCGCCGCGCCGTCGAACTCCGGCAGGAATCGCACGGCCACTGGGAAATTAGCCCCAGGTCCGCCGATCGCCAGAAGCGATGAACGCGCGCCATCAACGTGGATGACATCATAGGTGTAACCCGGAATTGGGTTCCAGACAATGGCGTCGTCACCGTCAATGACGGACTGTGCACTGGTAACGCCAGCGAAACCCGCTGACAACGTCGCGACTGTCGCAAAAGCAATCAGGCCGCGGCGAACGAACTGCGTAGCACGCATGGAATCCGGCTCCTTTCGTACATCCCGCGCCCCATCCCGTCCCGGAGCGCCTCCCCGATCCCGCACCCGAGCACTGCCGTTCCATAGAACGACGGCGCCCCCCCCACGCGATCCTCAGCATCATACACCATTCTGCGCATCTGCCAAGCCTTCGCGTGGGACTTTGTCCTATTTGTGAGAGCTTCACCTCCTCTTGCCAGGGTTGTGCCGAGGCTGACCAGCCTCGCTTACTGCATACCCTCTTCGCACGCGATACCGTCGTAATCGGGATCGAGCGATGCCACCAGCGCTGGATCAGCCGCGGTCAAGCCTGCCGCTTCATAGGCGATCTGCGCGTCATACCAGCCGCCGTAACTGTTGCATGCCGATGCATCACTCGCTGGGGGGACATAATCTGTTGGTCCCGATCCCGGTGGCGGGCCCAGGACGTCGGTATCTCCAGAAATAGTGACGTTGGATGGAGCGTTTTCGGTCACGTTGTACGTACCGTCTGGCCCGAGAAGAGCTATGCCAGAGCCGGGGCGGGTCACCATCCCCGGCGCTGCCGAAGCGCTCCCTTCGCCGACCGTCGCGGCATCGCCATCAGTGGACGTGACGTTCTCGGTCGTGTCTTGCGATAACGAAACGGACTCGGTCACCGCAGGAACGGGTTCCACCAGGGTGGACGTTGGCTCAAACTCCTGCACGCCCGGGGCCGCGTCCTGCGCCATGGCCGCATCCGGCTCCGCGGTGGAGTCGTTCCAGACCAACGGATCGGTCAAGCTCCCGAATAGCTCCTCGCCATCGGCGATGCCGTCGCCGTCGGAGTCCCAGTTCAAGGGATCGGTAGCGTAGATGTTGATTTCGTCGCCGTCGGCCACGCCGTCGCCGTCGCTGTCGGCATTCTCGGGATCGAGGCCGAGGTTCCATTCCAGCTCGTCGGCGATGTTGTCGGCGTCCAGATCGGTGGCCGTGGCCACGGCGAGCGAGTCTTCGGCGGCCCCGGTGTCCACCGGCGCCTCTTCTACCGGAACAAATTCCGGCGCCGGTTCGGGAACCGGGTCCGGTGGTGGCGCGGTCTGCACCACCGAGGGAGGGCCAATCACCGTGTAGCCCGGCCCGGTGGTGATATCGCCATAGATGATCGTGCCGCCGCCGCCGTTCGCGGTGGGATTCACCCCGGCGGTGGAGGTGACGTACGAGCCATCCGCATTCGTCGCGATCCCCGCGCCATTCTCCTGCGCGGCGACATGCCCGGCCAGCAACGACAGGCTCAAACTCAAACTCAAACTCAACGCTGGTGTCACGAGTCGCTTCATCGGCGCTCCTTCTTGTGCGAAGGGTCGCGATCGCCCGCACGCCCTGACCCCGGGCTGATGCAGACCCGGGGCTCCGCTTCCTCTGCATTCTCCAACGTTGGGCGGGAAGCGGCGGTTTCGCCGGGGGACCCGAAATCGCGCCCGTTATTGGCGAGGTGTTTCGCCACTCGTCCCGATTTTTGCAAGATCGATGCCGCGAAGGTTCAGGAGATCGGCATCGCGCGCGATTTCCCGCGAAATCAGCTCCATGATGGCCCTCGCTTCGTCGCCATCCGCACAGTCCGCGAGCACGAATTCCTGCTCCCACATCGAGGCCACCACTCGCGTGCGCGGATCGAACTTCGCGATCTGCTGATAGCCGATATGCGCGGACCGGTTGAGATTGATGAGCACGGGCCAATCGCTTTTGGTCATGATCCACATAGAGATTCCCCCTGCCTTGTGGCGATTCGCGGCGCCAGCGCGTTCCTGAGATACGTGACCATCGTTTGTAGCGCCACCCCTGCTGCCACGGCGCCAAGCAATGCCATCGGAACATGGTACCGATCGAATTCGGAGCGCATGCCGAGAATCGTGATGAGCACGTGCCCACCGAGCACGGCGAGGGCCGCGAACCGCGGCGAATAGGGGCCATCGGTCAGGGCCGCGAGGAGCATGGCCAAAACACCGATCAGCGCGATGGCGACTTCGACTTGGCGGATCGGCATCGGGGCGATGCCTCCACCCAGCCGTGCGGAGGCGGACGCCGCCAGGCTGAAGCGCTCGGTAAAGTTCGTGCCGACGCGGCGCAGGGCCTCGGCGCGGTTCGGCACCGCCATCTCTGGCCAGTCCGCCGCCTGCGTTGCCATCTCCTCGGCCCGAAACGCGAAGAGGTTTCGGGTGCGCCCGGCGGGGTCGGGCCAGAGGTAGGGATAGACGGCGACAAAGGTCGCGAGAGCGGCCAGGGCGACGATCATGCCATGCGAGGCGAAACGACGCTCTCGCGGCGTGACCCGGCGCCGGCGAATGCCCGAAATGATCGCGGTGAGCAGCGCGCCCACCGCTAGCGCGAGGGCAAGGAGAAGTGGCGACAGCTTGGTGGCGCCGCCCAGGCCCAGCAAGACCCCCAGCAGCGCGGCGCGCTGCCAGCATGGGCGGCGGGCCAGGGATGCGGCGGCGAGGGCGGAGAGCGCGATCAGGAATCCGAACAGCGCATCGGACATGGCGATTGACCCGATGTAGCTGGTGAACGGGTGGAGGGCGAAGAACGTGCCGGCGGCCAGGGCCCATGGCGCGGACGCAAACACGCGGGTCACGGCGATCAGCGCCACCGTGGTCAGCGCGATCAACAGCGCGCTGGTGCGCCGGCCCGCGGCCAAATCCGCGGGGAGCGGCGCGTTGCCGATCGCCATGTTCTCTTCCCATGGCACGCTGAAATCCCAGGGAGGATTGGTTTCCAGATCGCGGCCATGCACGATCAACCCGGCGCCCATGGTGTAGGAGCCAAGCGGCGGCTGGCCACGCGTCATATATTGATCGGCCCAGGTCGGATTGAACGGATCGACAACATCGGCAAGATAGTGGGCACGGGAGATCCAGCGACTTTCGTCGGGAATGAAGCCAGTCCATCGCCCGGCCTCATTCGCCAGGGAGAAGGCGAGCAGGGCGGCAACAATGGATAACATGATCGTCGAACCTGTGAAAGAACGTCGGGTGGTTGGCCACACCGGGCGCCGGCTAGCCGCGGCCCGCCGCAGGAACGTCGTTGTCACACCTCTTCCAGTTCCAAACGCAAGAATCGATTCCCCGTCCCACGGTACAGTATCGACCCTGAACCATGTGTTGATTTGTAACAGATGGAGATCCCATGAAAGAGCGGGCGTCGGTCGTGATCATCGGGGCAGGCATCGTCGGCTGCGCCGCCGCTCATTTTCTCTCGCGATATGGCTGGCGGGACATCGTGGTTGTCGAGCAGGGACCCCTGTTCGCGGCAGGCGGCTCCACCTCGCACGCGCCCGGCATCATCTTCCAAACGAACAGCTCGAAGACGATGACCTCATTCGCGAAAGAAACGGTCGCGCTCTACGGCTCACTGGAGCATGAGGGGCAACCCTGCTGGTATGGGGTGGGGAGCCTGGAAGTGGCGACTACCCCCGCCCGCTGGGCGGATTTGCAGCGCAAGCTGGGGTGGGCGAAGAGCTGGGGAGTCCCAGCGTCACTCATGACGCCGCGCGAAGCGAAGGCGATGCTCGACCTGCTGGATGAATCGGCAATCCTCGGCGCGTTTCACGTTCCGGGCGATGGCGTGGCCAAACAGGTCTGGGCGGCAGAAGAGCTGGCGAGAATGGCTCACGGTGCGACGTTTCACGCGCACACCGCGGTAACTGGAGTCGAGTCGGACCGCGGCCGCGTGGTCGCCGTGGCGACGACCGCCGGCCGCATCGAAACCGAGCGGGTCCTGGTCTGTTGTGGAATCTGGGGCCCGAACCTGGGCCAGATGGCTGGCGTGCCCATTCCCCTCGCTCCGGTCGAGCATCAGTTGGCCTGGACAACGCCGCTGCCGGAGCTCGCGGGCGTGACGGCCGAAATCGAGCAGCCCGTCCTGCGGCATCAGGATCAGGACCTCTATTTCCGGCAGCGCCGCGACCATTACGCTGTCGGCGGCTACGGTCATGAGCCAGTGGTGGTCGATCCGGGCGCGATCCGGCGGCACGGCGCACCGGACGACATGCCAGCCTCCAATCCTTTCAATGCCGAGGCGTTCGTTCCCGCCTGGCAGGCCGCCGTAGAACTGTTGCCGCCGCTGGCCGGGGTGGAGATAGCAAGCGCGATCAACGGCATGTTTTCGTTCAGTCCCGACGGCTTTCCCTTGCTGGGAGAGTCGACGCGGCTGCGCGGGTTCTGGGTCGCCGAGGCGATCTGGATCGCCCATGCGGGGGGCGCGGCGCGAGCCGTGGCGCAGGTGATGACGGTTGGCCGCGCGGACCACGACCTGCGCGAATGCGACATCAATCGCTTTGACGATCACGTCGCAACCGACACGTATGTGCGCGAGCGCGGCGCGCAACAGTATCGCGAGGTGTACGACATCATCCATCCCCTGCAACAGCTGGAACAGCCGCGGCCACTGCGAAAATCGCCGTTCTACGAGCAGGAGCGGCAGCTTGGCGCCATCTTCTTCGAGAGCCGGGGCTGGGAGTCGTCCCGCTGGTATGAAGTGAATGCCGCGCTCCTAGACCGGCATTCCATCCCCGGGCGGGGCGCCTGGGCGAGTAAATGCTGGTCGCCAATTGCGGGAGCCGAGCATCTTGCCACCCGCGAGGCAGCGGCGATATTCGACATGAGCACCTTGACCAAGATCGAGGTGACGGGATCAGACGCGGGGGAATGGTTAGAGGGGCTGACGACAAACCGCGTGGCCCGGAAGCCAGGAAGCGTGACCTATGCGCTCTTGCTCGACGATGGCGGCGGCATCCGGAGCGACATTACCGTGGCCCGGCTGGACGAGGAGACGTTTCAGATCGGGGCGAACGGACTCGCCGACGTCGCCTGGCTGCGGGCCGCACTTCCCGGCGATGGCCGCGTTCAGTTGCGGGACGTCACGGGAGCGCTCACCTGCCTCGGCCTGTGGGGTCCACGGGCGCGCGACATCGTGCAGCGCGTCAGCGCCAGCGACTGGTCGCATGAGGCGTTTCCCTACTACACCATCAGGGCGATGACGATTGGCGAGGTCCCGGTGCGGGCCATGCGCGTGTCGTACGTCGGCGAGCAAGGCTGGGAGCTCTATACCTCGCCGGAGTACGGGGCGCGGCTTTGGGAGCTGCTCTGGGATGCGGGGCAAGCGGATGGGTTGATTGCCGCTGGTCGCGCCGCGTTCGATACGCTCCGGCTGGAAAAGGGATACCGGCTGTGGGGCGTCGACATGCACGCGGAGCACCGGCCCGACGAGGCCGGGGTGGGGTTCGCGGTCAAGCCAGCGAAGGGGCCGTTTCGAGGTCGAGAGGCGCTCGCCGCACGTGCGGCTGATCCAGAGCGGCGCCTCTGCTGCCTGCGCCTGGAGGATCCCTTGACCGTGGTGATGGGAAAGGAACCCGTGCTTCTTGGGGAGCAGGTTGTGGGTTACGTGACGAGCGCCGGATTCGGATTTTCCGTGGAGGAGAGCCTGGCCTACGCCTGGCTGCCGGCGGGTCTGGCCGCGGAAGGCGCGTCCCTGGAAGTCGAGTACTTCGGACATCGGCTCGGTGCAACAGTCGTGAGCGAACCACGGTGGGATCCGGCTGGCCTTCGCGTGCGGGGGTGATTATTCTGCCGGCGCGACGATCGTTACCCGCCTGACTTCGAGGCCGATGCCTTGCGACCAGATTCCGGTTTCGACATCGGACGCGGCGGGATCAATAGCCGGGTCGGAGCTGCCGCTCAGCACCTCTTCGCCATCGACGAGCAGCCGCATTGCACCGTTTGCCAGCTCGAATCGATACGTGTGCCACGCATCCCCTGGGTCGAAGGGCGCCTCGGCAATAAGCGAGTCGGCGTTGTAGCCATCCTGCCAGGTCGTCGCGTTCGTGAAGCGAGCCCGAGGCGAATCGCCGGCGCACGGAAAGATGACTCCAGCACCGAACACCGAACCCGCGGACGGGCTTCCCCCCGCGAGGCCAAAGGATTGATCGCAGACCGTGGCCAGCACACTGTCGACGCGCACTTCCGCTTCCAGGGCAAAGTCGGGATTCGAGACCGTCGCCAATCGCAACCACTCTTCCGCCACGGCGTTGCTCCCTTCGTTGACCAGCCCGGTCTCCGTGGCAGCCCAGGAGCCGGAGGCCAGCGGGCTGAAGTCGGCTTCACTCGACGCTTCCAGAATCGTGGCTGATTCTGCTGCCCCGTCGCCTTCGAGTGGCGCTGACATGAGCGACGGGGTTGCTTCAATGACGGGACCGCTGCCACGTTCGATCGATGGATCAATGGCGGGCACATCTCCCGGATCACTCGCCTCAGTTTCTGGGACCTCGGTGCTGATTGGCGGAGTGGCGGCCCGCTGACTGAAGGAAAGGGCGCGTGGCGTGGGAGTGTGCGGGGTCTGCTCGGCGACCACGGGGAGGTTTTCGGGCCTTCCTCCCAGCATCCAGACGATGGCAACTCCGGCGGTCAGTAGCAGGATGACCGCCGCCGCGGTGGCGCCCGCCCACAGTAGCGCCCGCCATTCAGAATCCTGCCCGCCGTATCCAGTTGGCCGTGACATCTCAACCCGCCGATCGAAACCCCGCGATTGAGACTCGGAGCGTACTGTCTTGGGCTGGCAATCGGCAACGCCGGATTGAGAGAAACGTGGCTGCCTATACTCGGCACGGCGCGATCGACAGGACTGCAGCACAAGGGTATCCATGACCGAGACCGGGAACGCGGGCGTCCCGCCGAAATCGATGACGATCGCTGGCTCTGATTCCGGCGGCGGCGCCGGTATCCAGGCCGATCTCAAGACATTTGCCGCACTGGGCGTGTATGGCACGTCAGCAATCACCGCGGTCACGGCCCAGAACACGCGCGGCGTCTTCGCGGTGGCCGAGGTGCCGGAAGAAGTCGTGGCCCTCCAGATCGATGTCGTGCTGGAAGACATTGGCGCTGACTCGGCCAAGACCGGCATGCTCTCCAGCTCATCGATCGTGGAGACCGTGGCGAGCAGGCTCGAAGCATGGGGCGTGGATCGTCTCGTGGTCGATCCCGTGATGGTGGCAAAGGGGGGGCATCCGCTCTTGCAGGAGGAGGCCGTTTCCGCGGTCAAGCAGCATCTCCTGCCGCTGGCGCTGATTGTGACCCCGAACATTCCCGAGGCGCAAATCCTGGCAGGGGTCGCCATAACTTCACCTGACGACGCCCGTGAAGCGGCGCGGATCATCGCCGAACTGGGGCCGCGCATCGTCGTCATCAAGGGCGGACATATGGCCGGCGATGCCACCGATATCGCGTTTGATGGAGCGAGTTTCACGGAGTTCCGGGCCGGGCGCATCGACACGCCGAATACGCATGGCACGGGATGCACCTTTTCGGCGGCGATTGCCGCGTTTCTGGCCCATGGCTTGGCGCCCCTTGAAGCCATCGGCGCCGCAAAGGGTTGGTTAACTGGCGCGATTCGGGAAAGCTACGCGATCGGAGGCGGCCATTCGCCAGTCAACCACTTTTACGCGGTCGATGTCGATCGCCGCGAATGGCGCGATCAGGTCGAACAGGAGCGTGCATGCCGACCCGCAAAATTGGCAGGACCGAGCTGAAAGAACGCCTTTCCGTCTACTTCGTGGCAGATCCAGAACAGACGGAACGGAGTTTCCTAAAGATTGTGGACGGAGCGCTGGCGGGCGGCGTAACGACCTTGCAACTGCGCGCGAAGCGCATGAGCGGCCGCGCGATGTTCGACTTGGCGGTCACACTTCGTGAGCGATGTCGAGCGGCAGGCGTCCTGTTCTTCGTCAACGATCGGGTCGATGTGGCGATGGCGTGTCATGCCGACGGGGTGCATGTCGGGGTGAAGGATATCCCGCTCCAGGCGACGCGGGCCCTGGTCGGCCGGGGCATGCTCGTGGGGTACTCTCCGGTCGATGTCGCGGAGGTGCTGACCGCGGAACGGGAAGGCGCGGACTACGTCGGGCTGGGGCCGGTGTTTGGGACGGCGTCGAAAGCGGACGCACAACCGGAACTCGGCTTGTTTGCCCTGGCCGAGCAGGCTGCCGCGACGGCGCTCCCCTCGGTTGGGATCGGCGGCATCGACGTGGTGAACGCCGGTTCTGTCATTCGCGCTGGGGTCGATGGCGTAGCGGTGATCAGTGCCATTCAGGGGGCGCACGACGCCACGCTGGCCACGCGGTCTCTGCTTCTCGCGGTGAATCTGGCCAAGATCGAGCGATGAGTCGCGTGTTCAGAAAGTGATTGAAGAAAGGATTGCACATGGCAGCGGTTTCCAATCCTCGAGATGTCGCGCGTGAGATCCGGCATGTGCGACAGGCACGTCTCTACGCCCCAACACCGGTGCCCAATGAGGTGCTCTCGGAATTGCTCGAGATCGCGCGGTGGACGGGCAGCTCGCGCAACACGCAACCATGGGAGTTCATCGTGATCGATGATCCGGGGCAGCTCCGCAAGATCAGCCAGGTGCGGGCGCCGATCAACTGGGTCGCCGATGCTCCCGTGGCGATTGGCATCGTGCTGAAAGGCGAGAGCGCCATCTCGGAGGCGTTCGATGAGGGCCGTGTCACCGAAAGGCTCTTGATTGGAGCGCGGATTCTGGGCCTGGGTGGTGGCACCGCCTGGTTCGGGGACGACGCGCAGCAGGCGACCGCCAAAGAAATTCTGGGCATTCCACCAGAACGGACGGCGCGCTCCGTCGTCGCCCTCGGCTATCCGACCACGACAAAGGACCATCGTCCCAATCCCTCTGTTGCCGGGAGAAGACCGATTGGGGAGCTGGTGAGTTACAACAGGCTCAGAACCGGCGGCGAAGCTGGATGAGGCCGGCGATTCGCCCCGGCGCACTCGCATTGGTCGCACGACGCAATAGACCACCATGGAGTCGATCATGACGGAAACACGTGATATCCCGAAGACGGAAGAAGAATGGCAGCAGAGGCTCACCCCCGAGCAGTACGCGGTGCTGCGGCAGCACGGCACGGAACGGGCGTTTAGCGGCCCGTATCTCGATACCAAGGATGACGGCGCCTACCGTTGCGCTGGCTGCGGGAATGCCCTCTTCGAAAGCGGCACGAAGTTCGAATCGGGCACCGGCTGGCCGAGCTTCACCGAGGCTATCCCAGGATCAATCAAGACGATCGAGGATCGCTCATACGGAATGGTGAGGACAGAGGTGCAGTGCGCCCGATGTGGCGGGCACCTCGGCCACCTCTTTCCTGATGGACCGCGAGAAGCGGGCGGATTACGCTACTGCATGAATGGCTGCGCGCTCGATCTCGAAACGCGACAGAGCTAATCCAGAACACGGTTGGCCACGGCCGGAATCACGCTCTGCTGGAGCCTGCTTCCCCCTCTCCAAGCGCACAGGCTGACAGGGGGAGGCATTCTCGAAATGCCGCTCACCACACGACAAGAAGCCCCTCTCCCTGCGCACAGGGCCGGGCGCCCGCTTGCGGGTGGCGGTTTGGGGTGAGGGTTTTGCGCGACGGCAGCGTCCTATTCCCGCAGACCTCCCCCACTCCTCAGCACATGCTGACAGGCGGAGACAGGCAATGAGTGTCATGTGCAACACGACAGAAAGCCCCTCTCCCGGCCCGACGGGCCGGGTACCCTCTGGGTGGCGGTTTGGGGTGAGGGCTTCTCACGACGGGAGCGGTGTTTCGCAATACCTCCCCCTGTCAGTCCAGCGCACTGGGAGAGGGGGTGAGGGCGCCGGCTGTGCGCGGACCTGATCACCCGGATTTCGTGTCATAGCAGTCAGTACGACACCCCTGGTGGATACCGCTCGTGAGACGCGTGCGGCGTTTCGGCTATTGACAGGCCCATTCCTTCTTGCGGCCCTGCTTCCACATCCAGGCCGCCGCCAGCGCCTGGGCCTCGGGGTCCCAGATGCTCTTGTCGCCGTAGGGCGTCGTCTTCCAGGTCGATTTCAGGAACTGAAAGAGGCCGTAGTAGGGTCCGCTCTTGTTCACCGCGCAGGGATCGAGCACCGATTCGCAGCGGGCGACGCGGACCATGGCGCTGTACGACTGGCCGTACTTCTTGGCCGCCTTGTCGATGAAGTTCAGGATTTCCTTTTCGCTGAAGGTGTTCTGGCAACCTCCGTTCCCCGACGAGGTTTTCCCATCGTTCTTCTTCTTCTTCCTGTTCTTCTTGCCTTCCCGGTCTCTCCTGTTCTTGTCCTTCTTGCGGGGAACCTTGAATCTGCTGGCGTTGATGTCGCCAGGGGAGAGACTCGCCATCGCCGCGCCAAGGAGCGCCGCGAGCGCTGCCCGTCGCGAACCGCTGGAGCTCAGGCCACGCACGGCATCATCAAATGCGTCCGGGATCATCTGTTTCCCTTCTTTCGCGTCCAGCCTCGCTCGGGGAGCGGAAGCGACGCGAACGGGTGATGTGCGGGGTCTGTCTCAGTATAGCGATGCGCGAAGATCAGAGTTCCAGCACCATCGGCAAGATCATCGGTCTCTGCTTCATCTTCTTGAAGAGCGCGCGAGCGGTGATGCCTTTGGCCTGGGAGACAAGGTAGCCAACTTCCGGCTCCCCCTCCGGGCGCCGCTCCAACCAGCGCTTCAACTCCTGTTCCGCCTGCCGCAAGGGGCCCGTCAAGGCCTCCATGCTGAGTCCCTTGGTCACAAATTCAGGACCAGCGATGAGCTTGCCGCTCTCCGCGTCGACAATGATGGTGATGGTGATGAGTCCGTCCGAGGTGAGATCGTCGCGGGTTCGCAAGCGCACCTTGCCCGGCTCGAAGTCGCCAAGGCGATCGACGAAGACCGAACCGGAGGGCACACGACCACGGACTCCACCCTTGCCATCCACAAACTCAATGAGGCTGCCGATTTCCGTCATGAGGATGCGCTCCGCCGGGATCCCCGTGGAGATTGCCATGTCACGGTAGAGCGCCATGTGACGGTATTCGCCGTGAACCGGGACCGCGAAGCGCGGACGGACCAGCTCAATCATATCGCGCAGCTCTTCCCGTGCGGCATGGCCGGAAACGTGGACGCGGCCTTCGGTCGAGCTGAAAATCACTTTGGCGCCACGGCGGAAGAGATTGTCGATGGTTTCGGAGACCGTAGCCTCGTTGCCGGGGACGGGCGTGGCCGAAATCAACACCACGTCGCGGGCGCCGATGTGGATCTTCTGGTGCTCATCGGCGGCGATGCGCGCCAGCGCGGCGGCCGCTTCACCCTGGCTCCCGGTGACGACCAGGACCCGCTGCTCGGGCGGGAGCTTCATCACGTCATTGAGCGGCAGCAGCACCCCCTCCGGCGGATCGAGATAGCCGAGCTGCAACGCCGTGCGCACGTTCTGCTCCATGGAGCGCCCGGCGACGGCGACCTTTTTGCCATATTTGTCGGCGGCCTCGAGCACCATGAACACGCGGCTGATGTTCGACGCGAACGTCGCAATGAGCGTTTGCCCCTTGGCTTCGCGGATGACGCGATCGAACGTGTCCATGACCGTGCGCTCGGACGGGGTGCGGCCAGGGGTTTCCACGCGGGTCGTGTCTGAGAAGAGCGCCAGGACGCCATCGTCACCGAGACGGCGGAGTCGCTCGATATCGGTCGGCTCGCCCATGACGGGCGTGGGATCGAACTTGAAGTCGCCAGTGACGACGATCGTGCCTGCCGGGGTATGGACCGCCACCGAGAAAGACGCCGGAATCGTATGCGTGACGTTGATGAACTCGACCTCAAGCTCCCCAAAGCGGACGCGCGAACCGGCTTCAACCGGGTTGAGCACGACCTTTTCTTCCAGGCGCGCTTCGCGGAGCTTGTTGTCGGCGAATCCCATCGCCAGGGGGGAACCATAAATCGGTACCTTGCCGATGCCTTCCAGTTGGGGAACGACGTAGGGCAGCGCCCCGATATGGTCTTCATGGCCATGCGTGATCACAATGGCGCGGAGCTTGGAAAGCCGGTTTTTGACAAACCGGATATCCGGAATGATCAAGTCGATGGCGCGCTCCCACTCCTCGGGGAATTTGCCGCCGGCGTCGATGAGGATCAGGTCGTTGCCATACTCGACCGCCATCATGCTCTTGCCGATTTCGCCAACGCCGCCGAGCGGAATCACCCGCAGCCGGCCGTTGCCGCCATCGACCGCCGCACCCGCCGTCTCCTTTTCCAGCCGTGGATGCTGAGGCGCCGAGGGGCTCGGCCCCGATCGACTTGGCCGGTGTCGCGGATTCCCCTGCGAATCACGTTGGGGACGACGGCCTGGGCGCGGCCGCGGCGGCCGTTGACCAGGTGTGCGGCCGGCCGCGGATTCGTCTTCAGCGCGAGTGCCGCGGCCTTTGCCGCCGGGATCCTGTCCCTGCTTCTGGCGCGAACGGCCGTCCTTCGGTTCCTTCGGCTGTCTAGGATCTGTCATGTACGCCCTTTCGTGGTGCTGGTCAACGCTATGACCGCGGCGCTGATTCGATGTGATGCTCATCTCCAGGAATGGGATCGGGCCGCGTGAGCGGCGGCTCCGCCGGCTCCACGTGCACGATGGTTCGCGTTTCCGGGCCGGCATTCTTGCGGATCGCGTCCTCAACGTTCGTGGCGACATCATGAGCCGACTTCACGGTCAGGTTCGGGTCGACTGTTATATGCACTTCGGCCCAGTTCAGCTCACCCGACGTCCGCACGCGCAAGTTGCGAGCGGTTGTGCTGCCGGGCGCCGATACAATCGTCGCCAGCACCAGGCGCGGATCGATGTGCGTCACCGCGTCGGTCAGCACCAGCGATGTCTCGCGCAGGATGCCCCACGCCGCCCAGCCGATCATACCGGCCACGATAAATGAAACGATGGAGTCGGCGCCCTTCAGCCCGGCTCGCTCGGCCACCGCGATGCCGGCAAGACTGACGACGTTTGCGAAGCCCTCGAGCAGCGAGTTAAACCTATCGGCAGACATGGCCACCGAGCCGCTGATGAATCCAGATCCAAGCTTTGCGACGGCCACCAGCAGGTTCAGGACGAGGACGACCCCGAGAACGCGACTGATTTCCCGGCTTCGACCGACGGGATCGCGGTCGGAAGACGACACGCCTTCAAGATGTCCCGCGACGCTTGACGATAGAGGTGGCGATGGAGTCTCAAATGTCTTCGGCATCACGGCATTAAGTGTAGTCATGGAACGTCAGCCGAATTTGGCGCGCTGATCACAAACGAGCAGCAGGCTCACCACGTTCCGCCGGTCAACCGAAACGCGAAGGCGATGACGACCAGGAGAACGACGGCAACGAGGCAGCCAATCCCCAACACGCTCCCTGTTCCCACCGTCGATTGCTGAACCGCTCCGGATTCCGCCGTTCCGGGCGAAACATGCTCCGCTGCTTCCTCCGTCCTTTCCTCGCTGCCGCCTGGGAGTTCTGTTGGCTGAAGTGGTGAGGTCACGATACTGGGCCGGGCGGGAGAGACGGATCGGGCGGACCAAAAAGGACGAACGAGCCGAAAAGCCAGGCGCCCTGTTCGCGCACGAAATCAACGCGTTGGGGAGTCGCGGTATCGTCGAGATTGACTTCGATGTAGGCCCACGCGTGGTCCGGATCGTCGAGATTGACGGCGCCAATGCGCTCTAGCGCCAGCGGCGTCTCCATGAACGTAGACAACTCGCGCGTGAAATCTTCGGCAGGCCCCATCATTTCGATCTGGCGAAGCAAACCGTCGGCATGGAGCGCCAGGAAGCCATCGACGTCCGCTGCTGCCCAACACCCGCCAGCGAGGCCAAGGAGATGGTCGATGGCCAATTCCGCATCAGCGCCCTCCTCATAGCCTTCCTGGGCGGCCACCCCCTCCCCAACGGTGACGTCGCTGGCGGGCGTGCCAGAGATCGCCGCGGCAAAAGGGTCAGGGGCGGAACGGAGCGGCGGCACACATGATGCAAAGCTTGCCAGTGGCGTCGTGGTGAGCAGAAGCAGGCGTTCGGTGCAGGAATCGTCGATGGGCGTCAGGATGAGCTGGCCGTCGATCTTTTGCCAGGCGTACGTCGCCGCGTTAGCCTCGCCATCAGGAATGGTGCAGCCGATTGCGCCAGTCCAGCTCGCGAAGGCGAGGGTTGCTCGACCGGCCTCGAAATCTCCCGTGACAACCTCCCCAACATCGGCTCGGGCCAGCGAATAGGTGTTACTTGGTTGAAGGTCGAGCGTCCACTGCCCGATCAAGGCCGCTCCGCCAGCGAGCTCCGCCGGAACATCCTCCTTCGCGATCGAAGCCGTGAAGATGCCAGTGAGCGGAGATGGCGCCGCATCATCCTGGCGGAGCGCGGCAGCCGACGCCACCGACGCCACGGTCATCAGGATCGCCACCATCCAGACCATCGGTCGTGATGGCGATTTCCAGAACGAGGTTCTCTCGCTGCGTTGCATCCTGAATCGCTCCTGACGTTTCGCGGCGCCATTCATTGTCCGACCCCAATGCAACGGGGAACAAAGCATCGCGAGAGCCCGTGGTACCCTCGCGGGCGAGGTTGCTGGCGCCACATGCCCAGACGTGGGCCGCGCTTCGCCTGATACTGAGCATACCCCGCCCCGCTGTCGCTGCCGCCCGCGTTCGCCTGGGAAGGCGCGGAAGTCTGGATTGCGCGGCCATGTGCCGGAAAGACGGAGACCCTGTCGCCGGCGTCTGGCGATGTCGATGGTGCACATGGAAAGGGAGTCGATGAACGCTGTACGGCGACACCAACCGCGATTCGGCGCTCAGGCAACGCGTCGATCGCGCCGCGCCACGCCTCTGGCGGCCTTCGTAGTACTGCTGATGTTCCTGGCGCCAATGGCGAGCGTGGCGCAAGACACTACCCCGAAGAACGCGGATTTGTGGGCCGCAATTGACGATGTGCTGAGCGCCTCCGCCTGGCTCTATGCCACCGGCCAGGATCCACGGTATCAGGATCTGGCCATGCACGCGGCGCCATGGAACCTGGATCCGGGCGACGAAGAGGTGTTGCCAGAGCCGCCAGAAGGCAGCGCACCAGCGTTCCTGCCGAATCAGATTGTGTCGCACTCCATGGGGTCGATTGCGGTAAGTTCCGAACCAAGCATTGCGGTACATCCGAGCGACCCCGATCACATTGTGCTCGGCGTCAGCGCGCTGGACCTCCCTTCGGTGGCCATCTATGTCAGTTTCGATGGCGGCGATTCCTGGCAAGGTCCGACCCAGGTTCCCCAATTTCACCATGATGCCGGGAGCATCGGCGGACCGCTCGTCGCGTTTGACCGCGGGGGGACGGTGTATGTCGTATCGCGGTCGATTGGCGACGATGAGGATTCGTTCAGTTCGCGAAGCAGGATCGCTGTTTCGACATCGAACGATGGTGGTTTGACCTGGAACGAACCGGTCTCCGCGGTCACGTCGCGTGGTCCTGGAACGAATAGGGAGGACGGGACGGGGCAGATCACGGCGAGCTTTCTCGATACTCCATCGGTCGCCATCGGTCCCGATCCGCAAGACCCCGATCGCGACATCGTGGCCATTGCCTACACCGAGTTCACCGTCTCCTTCGCGGCGACTGCCGCCGAGCAACCTCTGACACGTTCAGACCTACGGACTGAGTCGACGATCAGGTTGATCCGGTCCAGCGATGGTGGGGAAACCTGGAGCGACCCGATCGCCGTCAGCCCGACCGTCTCCCGGACACGCCAGGGCATCATGCGCTTGAGCTTAAGCCCGGACCAGGCACTCGCCCCCGATGCCCAGGAGCCGGCCGCGCCCACCGCCGCGCCCGCCGGAAACGACGGAGATCAGGTGGTGCAGGGGTCCGCAACGGCGGTGACATCCGACGGCTCCATCGTGGTCAGCTATTTCGACAGCACGCGGGATGGACCGCAACAGGGGCTTGGCCGGGTCATGGCCGCGATCTCCGAGGATGGAGGCCGGACCTTTGGTGAGCCAGCGCAAGCGGGCCTCTTTCGGGAAATCGGGGCTCGCCCCAGAACCGCCTTTTTCCGCTGGTGGGGATCGAGCTTTCCCAAGCTCGCCGTTGGCCCGGACGACGAGCTCTACGTTGCCGTGGCGGTCTCCTCGGGATCGCGGCCGGGTGACGAAAGCGATATCGTGGTGTTTCGATCTCGCGACCAGGGAGCTGCCTGGAGCGCTGCCATGCCCGTGGGCAGAGAGGTTGACACATCGGGAGCGTTCTTTCCGGCAATCGCGGCTGGTCCCGACGGCGCCCTGCACGCGGCCTGGGCGGCGATCAGTGACGATCCGGCGAAGGTCTCCTATGACATCCGGCTCTCTGAATCCGATGACCAGGGAGAGACGTGGCGGGTGCTCGATCAGGACGCCGCGGATGTGCCCTTCATCAGGGTTTCGAGCGTCTCCTCCAATTCCTTGATTGGGTTTCCGGGGGGACGATATCTCGGAGATCGGCTCGCTCTGGCGCTGGCCGGGGACAATGCGTATCTCGCCTGGCCCGATACCAGGCTGGCTGAACCCGACGCGCTGAATCAACAAGTCGCCTTTGCGCGCTACGAGCCGAAAGCGGCGCCATAGCCGGAGAACGCCAGCCCTGCTCATCCAACGCAAATGGGCAGTCATGCCTGGAACTGAATGCAGCGCCCGCCGCGCGGGCGATGCTCCAGAACTCTATGAACACCCACTCATGTGGAATCGGGTTGACCAGCGTGCCTGACGTCGAGTCCTGCTGGCGATCCCCCTCGCCCTGCGCACGGGGCCGGGCGCCTCCTGGGTGGCGGCAGAGAGTGCGGGTTTCTTCCGCTGCCACGACGGCTGTTTATCCGGATTCCGTATCACGATGCTGTATTGACGCGTCGCCAGAGTCGAGTAATCGGGTCTGTGCGGAGTAGAGCAGGGGCCTGCTGGGCGTCAAAAATCAGCGCAAACCTGGGCATGGCATACAGTCCCGACGTCGATCCCCCCGTCGTGCCGAGCGTCGACAAAGTACCGCTATTTCTCTCCGATGCGCTCGTGCGCCCACTGCACGACTGCTGCAGCGATCGCCACGGCCCGTTGGTGCTCAGCGACCGTGACCGGCTCGGTGACACCCGGATGCCGGGTGGTAACCGCAAATCGCGTGAGGCGAGCTGCCTCCGCAATTGATGGGCGAATCACCTCGCCGGTCTGCCCGAGAATGGTGAACAGCCGCGCCATGTCGTAAATTGGCGGAATGGAAACGCCGTGAGCGATCAGCACGGCTTTGATCGCCTTCTCCGCCGCCTGCTGGGCGTCGAAACAGAGGTCCTCCAGGTACACGCCAGGTAACATCGCCCGCGCCCGCAGCAGGTTGCCGCATGGTGGTCTCCCCGCTGGCCTCGCCCGCTCTGCTCCGCCGCGAGGGCGGCGGCCTGTGAGCGACTTTTGGCGCCATTAGACACGTTGCTAGACACGTTTGACACGTCGTAAGACACGTTTGACTCGTCGCTACGTTGGTAGGCAGTAATTCCTGGATCTGGATTCAGCGCCCGCCGCGGCGGTAGGGGCGACGCCTGCGTCCTTGCAGCCCGCGGAACCCGATACGGCGGCGATGCTCCAGAACTCTATGCCCAGCCACCTATTCTTCGCGGTTGTGCTCGCAATGGAGCGTGCGGAAGCGCGTTGGGCGCGCCTTCCATTTTTGGAGCTCGATCGCGGTCACCGCGTTGTTCTGCCGCCAGTCGTTGAGGATCGAGGCGACGCCGTTCAGCTTGGGCGGCCCGTGGGTCCCGCCCAGGCCCGGTTCGATGAACGGATCATAGCCTTGCATGGCAGCCACATTGGGCATGGCCATCTCGAAAAAATAGCGGTCACCGCCGAACAACTCCGGCCCCAGCGTGAAGAAGCGGGGATCGACCTTGGCGCAAAACGCGCGCACGATCTCCTCGCGCATTACGAAATGGGCGGAAACGGCCATGGCCCCCAGTGGCCGGCAGGTGGCCTGATACATCCTCTGCAGCGCATCGGTCTGCCGGAGATGATCCTGAAGCAGCATGAGGTAGTGTGGAGAAGAGAGGCCGATTGACGGATTCTGGAAATGTTGCTCAATCGCTTCGCGCCGGCTCCAGAACATGCGCTCAATCGTCCACCGCGCCGTGGCGTACCAGCCTTCGTCGAGGTGGTCGCCGCCCTTGTTGTGTCCGAACCAGACCAGGTCAAATGGTTCGGGATCGCGGCGAAAGGCATCGAGCGCGGCCACAAATCCGGTTGGATCAAAGGGCATTGTCATGCTCGATGGGGCTTGCTGGATGGCAACTTCAAGCCCGCTCGCTTCGATGCGCTGCCGCCACCTGGGCGAGGAGCCATGGTTGATGCCGACGAAGATCTTCGAATCCGCGTGCCACCGGCAGAGGGTTTGCAGGAAGTAGTCCCCCAGGGCGAGACCTTCCTCTGGAACCCAACTCGAGAAGATGACCGCGTCGCGCGGGCGCTCTTGTGCCTTTCGATACGCGGTGGGCAGGGCGCCGCGGACGATGCCGTGCGATGGACCCTTTCGCACCCGACTCGCCGTTTCCAGGTGGACGCCATGAAGTTCCAGCCGGGCTCCGGCCGGCGCTATCGCCGGGAGCGCAACCTTGGCGCCCCCGGGGTAGTTGGGATGCATTCGCCAATTGTCTTCCTCGATGATCTCGATCATGATGCTTTCGAGGGAACGGCCCTGGTTGATCTTCAGGTCGAACGCGATGACCACGGCGCCATCGTCGGCGAACGTTACCTCGGCGAACGGCACGTCGTGCATGACAAAGCCGGGCCGCGCCAAACTGCAAATGATCTCGCGTTGGAAAGGATGCCGGCGATCGGTCCGGCTCTGCTCAAATGCGATGCGGAGGGTTGTCACCTTTTCCGCACGCAGCGCGATCGTTCCCGATGCTGCTCCCCGTACCGAAGCGCTGGGGCGCAGCAGAACCCGCGGCGCGATGAGGCGATGCGGCGCGGTCAGGGCAATCCCTTCTCCGCTCTCGAATTGCCAGCCTTCGACTTCGAGCGTGAACCACGCGGCCGGTTGGGGCCGGAGCGCAAAGGTAACGCCAGCATCGACACAGGCGTGTTCCAGGGCATGACGTGCAGACAGAAAGTCGGCAAGGAGGGGATGATCCCCGAGCCAGTCCGCGACATCACGAGGAACGAGAAGGTGCGTAGCCCCTTCGGACATGACGCCTTCGATACGGTGAGCGACACGAAGCAGGTGGGCCGCGGGAGCTTCACCATCTCGAGGATAGAGCAAGGGAAAGGTGCCTGAGGCGTGGTCGATGTCATCGGGAGGTTCAGCGCCGCCCACGACGTAGACCACCTTGGCGGGAGCATGAAAGCCGTTCCCTGGTCGTCTGGATTGGATGGTGGCCGCGTCATCCGCGCCGCCATGGTTCATGAACGTGATCACCGCGTGACCACGACGCTGCCACGCGTGAGATAGACACCGCTGCTCAACCGTTTGACCTCGTCGAGCCCGGAGCGGGGCATCGGCGGACCGCTCCATGGGTCGTTGCCCGCGAGAGCGAGTCCCAGGTCAGCGAACCAGGCGGGGCCGGAGCGGCGGTCATCGCCCTGGGGCGACTCAGCCGGGCCGTGCGGGTCATGCTCGAAACCGGCACAGATGTAGGCCGAGCCGGGATCAAGCCAGGGAAAAAGGAGCTCGAAGGTGCGGATCTGGTCGTCATCGTGGTGGCTGCCGTCAGCGATGACCACCCTGAAACAATACTCCCGCAACAGCGGACGGAGATCGACGATGTCCGTCTGGTTCCCCTGCACAGTGATGCAATGCGGAATCGGAGGATCGAGGACGATGCGACGAGCATCGAGCCCGACCAGCCGCGCCCTGGGAAACCACTCGTGCCAGGTGCGCAAAGAGGCGCCGTCTCCGATGCCAATCTGCAACAGGTCACACGACTGGTCACGCAATGGCGCCAGGAACGGCTCCCACGACGCGAGGCAGTTCCGCCCGATGGATGACACGTGGGCGCCATGATGAACCCCGACAGCGTCAAGGCTCCGGAGTGCCGTTGGCGGCGCGAAAACCAGACTCGTCACCTCGGCACGCTCCTCTACGAGTCTGGTCGTCGCGAACACTTGCCCGACTGTTGATTGCAGAAGTCGCTACAGCACGTTTCGTCACGGACGCAGGGCTTACCGTTACTCTTGCATCGCTTTCGCGGCTTCCTCACGGCATCGTTCTCTTGCGACTTGGCTTTGGCCTTGTCACGAGCGCGGTCCCGGCGAATTCTTTTTCGCTTGCGTCGACCGACCTTGCGGTTTGGACTACCACCGGCGATTGGGATGCCTTTGCTATCCTGGCGATCTTCTTCGCCGCGCCGGTCACCGCGATCCTTGTGGCGACGATCGTTCCTGTTTCGCCGTCGTTTGCCCCGTTTCGCGGACGTTTCTGAGGACACCACAATCGAGCCGATCGTGCCGCCGAGGATGCCTTTGAGCGCGTCTCTGCGCGTTGCACCGTTCGTCAGACGAGCGACCAGGGCATCGAACTGCTCGGGATCCATCCGAAGGCGCCTTTCGCGTCCGTTCGACCTCGATGACTGAACAATGGCAATGCTGAAGCTGGCCCCGAAGCCAGTTGGGCGCAAAGCTCCGCGGTTCTCGGTTCGCGTTCACGACAATGGTCAAAACGTATCACGGGTGACACGAATGTCAATCCCGAGTTTGCCGATCACCCGCGCTGCACGTGGGATGCCCGTCGTTGCCATGCGGGCCGTAGACGGCGATGTACTACGCGGTGTCCGCCTGCTGGAACGCGTACATCTGCCGGGTGAGCTGGATGTGCGCCAGGTGCTCCCGGGCGTGGCCGTAGTTGGTCAGCAGCCAGTGCAGGCCGGTTTCCGGCGGCCTGTCGCCGCGCGGCCGTTCCGCCGCCAGATCGTCGGCGGTGATCTGGGCCGCCAACTCATCGACCAGCTGATCGGCGCGGTCGAGCTGCTGGATCAGCTCGTCTGGCGCATCCGCGGTGGCCAGGAACTCGCTCGGGCGGTCGCGCGCGCTGGGGACATTGGTCACGATCCGGAAGACCTCGGCTTCGGAGCCGAGAGTGTGTAGGACCAGGGCCGCGATCGAGTTCGTATCGGGCGCGGGCTTCCAGTTCAGCTCGTCAACGGGGAGGCCTCGCACTTCGTCACGAAGCTGTCCATGCACCACTTTGAACTGGCTCGCGATCTTGGCGGCAATCGGATCCATGAATGTGCCTCCCAGGTGTGCTCGCTCTCGGCTCGATTTTCAGCGCGTGGTCAACGGTTACGCGTACACTTTACGGCACCCGACGGTCAACCGCTCCGCGATCGGTCCGTGCTCACCGCCAGGTTAGGTCTTGTCTCACTTGCGGCATGTTGCGCCGCGTCTAGATTCAGGAGATCGTGTTGCCAACGACAGGTGTATCGAAGATCCAACCCGAACGGGATGACTACCCGTACCAGAAAACGACGCTGCCCAACGGCGTTCGCGTCGTCACTGGTACCATGAGCGGAGTCAAGAGCGGCACCCTGATTCTTTCCTACTCGGTCGGCTCGCGGCATGAGCCCGCTCCCGTGGCGGGGGTGTCGCATTTCCTCGAGCATATGCTGTTCAAAGGCACCGAACGCCGTCCCGAGCCGCAACAGATCTCCTCGGAAATCGAAGGCGTGGGCGGGGTGCTCAATGCCGCCACATCCCGTGAAGGAACGAGCTACTGGTTCAAGGCGCCATCGTCCCACTTCGCCTCCGGCTATGACGTCCTGGCTGACATCGTGCAGAACTCGGTGATCGATGAAACGGAGCTGGACAAGGAACGCTCCGTGATTCTGGAGGAGATTCGCTCGGTTCAGGATTCTCCCGAGGAGCTCGTTCACGATGTCATTGATGAGGTCGTATGGGGCGACCAGCCGGTGGGCCGCTCGATTGCCGGCAGTGAGGAGACGGTCGGCGCCATCGATCGGGCGGGGATGGTTGATTTCTGGCGACGAAACTATGCGCCAGGCCGCCTCGTGATCGCGGCCGGCGGCGATGTGCGGCACGACGAGGTCGTGGCCCTGACGGAAGGGTTTTTTGGCGACCTGCAGGAGCATCCGGCGCCAGACGAAATGATCGATACCGAAGGCGAGCAGACGGCGGCGCGCGTTCGCCTTGTGGAAAAAGAGACGGAGCAGGCGCATCTCTGTATCGCGATGCCGGCGCTGCCCTATTCGACCGAGCGACGCTACGTGCAATCGACGATCGAGGCCATTCTATCGTCGGGCATGAGCTCGCGGCTGTTTCAGGAGATCCGGGAAAAGCGGGGGCTGGTTTACTCCGTCTACGGCTACTTTCGACCGTACTACGACGTCGGCCAGGGCGTGATGTATGCCGGCACCGATCTGGAGCGAATCGAAGAGACCGTCGAGGCGTTGATCGGGGAACTGCGCAAGCTGCGAGATGAGCCTGTTCCCGAAGAAGAGCTGCGCCGCACCAAGGAGCTCCGGAAGGGGAGATTGCTGATGGGATTCGAGGACAGCCGTTCGATTGCCGGCTGGATCGGATCGCAGGAAGCAACCTACGGCGAGATCAAGACGCCGGAAGAGGTGATGGAGCGGATCGAGGCCGTGACTGCCGAAGAGGTTCAGCAGTTGGCGCAGGAACTGTTCCGGCCCGAGCGGCTGAATCTGGCGCTGATCGGCCCTTACTCGGACGCCAAGCCGTTCAGCGATTTGCTCGAAGCCCTTTGACGTCGCGTGCGGATGAGGCGGCGGGTTGGGCGTTGCTCCCGCCCGCGCTGGATGAGCTCGCGGCGGCCATCCTCGTCGACTGCGCGGCGCTTGGCTCACTCGAACGGGCGCGGGCCGCGATATGCTCGGTGCGCGATGATCCGCACGCCGAGGTCTACGGTTGGGCTGAAGCGAGTAATCTGGTCGCGGTGTACGGCTTGCGCCAGAATGGCCTGAGCTTTGAGCTCATGTGGCTCGCGGTGGCGCCGGCTTGGCGCGGTCAGCGCTATGGCCGCTCGGCGCTGGTCGACGCGCTGCGGCGTTGCGGCCGCAAGCCCATGACCGTCGAAGTCGATGAAGAGGTCAAAGGGTGGTTCGAGCGCGTGGGGTTCAAGACAGTCGGCCGCAAAGCTGGCCCGGACGGGTTTCGCTATCGTCTTGGCTGGTATGCGCCAAGGCGGCCAAACGAAGCGGGCTACGGAGCGCATTAGCGGCGGCAACTCCCTCCTGGAACCGGGTCTGACAGGGGGAGGTATGCACGAAATGCCGCTCTGCACACGACAATGAACCCCTCTCCCAGCGCACAGGGCCGGGCGCCCGCTTGCGGGTGGCGGTTGGGGTGAGGGCTGGTCGCGACCAGAGCAGCCTTTCCGCCATACCACCCCCGTTCAGGAAACCGGGTGTGGAATTCGCCGTTCAGGCGCCTAAAGAAGGAGGGATCGAGCTCCCATGCCCGAGGACGATGACACGGCAAGATCCTCGACCATGGACCGCCTGAACTGGGACGTGCTTCTCGATCTGGCGCTCCGCGAAGATATCGGCGGCGGGGATGTCACCTCGATCGCCACGGTCTCCGCCGAACGGCACGCCCATGGCACGTTTGTGGCCAAGGCTGCCGGGGTCATCTCCGGCCTTGACCTCGCGGCGGATGCTTTTCGCCGGGTCGATGACGAGGTGATCTTCACGCCCCTCGTCGCCGATGGCGATCGGGTCGCGGCGATGAGCACGATCGCCACCGTGCAGGGTCCCGCTCGCGGCATCCTCGCTGGTGAGCGTGTGGTATTGAACTTCTTGCAGCGGCTTTCTGGCATCGCGACTCTTACCGCGCGCTATGTCGATACGGTGCGCGGCACGGGGGCCGAAATCGTGGACACGCGTAAGACGACGCCAGGCATGCGTGCGCTGGAGAAGGCGGCCGTGCGTCATGGTGGCGGACGCAACCACCGATTTGGCCTGACAGATGGCGTGCTGATCAAGGACAACCATCTGGCGGCGGTTGGCGGACCGCATCGCGTCCAAAGCGCGGTGTCGTTGGCGAGGTCCAGGGCGCCCCACACGCTGCGGATCGAGGTCGAAGTGACGACGCTTGAGGAACTGGCCGAGGCACTGGCCGCTGGCGCTGATATCGTGATGCTCGACAACATGGACATCCCCGCCATGCGTGAAGCCGTGGCCATGACCGGTGGCAGAGCGCTCCTGGAGGCATCGGGCGGGGTAACGCTTGAGACGATTTCCGGGATCGCCGCGACAGGGGTCGATCTCATCTCGGTCGGGGCGTTGACCCACTCTGCCCCCGCGCTGGACATCAGCCTCGAGTTCGACCTGGCTGACTGATGGCAGATTGCCACCTCACGTCCGATCATGATGAGGTGGATATGCCAATCTGGCACAAAAAGCGGTGGACCGAGTCCTGAATCCGACGGTTCGATGGTAAAGTGATGTACGTACTGTAGGAGAGGATTGCAGTCAGGGTCCTGAAAGTCTAAACTGCGTTTCCAGGAACCACCCGTGGCAGTGCTTCTTGCCCCGCCGGATGACGTTACCATGTGCTTTGCGACGTTGGCCGCGAGCTTTGCGCGGGCCCGGGTCGAGTCGCCAATGCTCACAGGATGAGGGACGCGAAGATGGCTAACCGTGGTCGAGGGGGAACGCGGGTGCGTCGGATGCAGTGTCAGTCGGTATTGGCCTGGCTGGTTTCCGCGTCGACGTTGCTGGCCCTGGTGGGCGGAGCCATTGCACCGCCATCGGCGCACGCTCAGGAGCAGATTGATACCTCCAATGGCGAGTGGGTCGATCCCGCCGCGACGACGGAATTGAGCGACATCAGCGGCGTTGTCGATCAGGCCATTTCCGATGTCTGGGTGGAAGGCAGCGACGGGCAGTGGGTTGCTGCCGCCCCGGAGCAGGCCGCGGTCCCAACCTATGACACCAATGGCAACATGATCGATCCGACCACTGGAGTGGCGCTTGCCATCGGCGCCGATGGGGCGCCGATCGATGCGGCTGCCGGGCTCTACTACGACAGCGCCGGCAATCTGATTGATCCGGCGAGCGGCATGGCGGTCTCCTGGGACGAGAATGGGCAACGCATTCTGCAGGAGGCCGTGCCGAGCGAGACCATTGATGGCAGCGAGCCGGCCGCGGTGGTGGAAGAGAATGTGCCGGAGCTGGTGACCACGCCCTGGCTGGCGCCGCCCCCTTCCGGGCCCCCGCCCGGCTTTCAGAATTGGGATCCTCCCTCCACGGTTTATATCCCGGACACCGGACAAAGCGTCGATGGGGTATTCCTCGATGCCTGGCGTGATTGGGGCGGCGCGGCTAGCTGGGGTTTGCCGCTGACACAGGAATTCCAGGAAAACGGGCACATCGTTCAATACTACGATTACGGCCGGTTCGAATATCACCCGGAAAATGCTGACGGCGCAGTGGTGCAATTTGGCGATCTCGGCCGGCAATTGCAACCGTTCATGGTGCGGCGAGTGTCCGGCAGCGGCAGCGCGGCGGCGAACGAAGCGGCGTTGACCGCGCGAGCATGGACGCCGATGCCAGCGGCCGCGGCGCGGCCGGATTCCGAAACTTGGCGTTTCGTCGGCGAAACCGGGCATGGGGTTGCCGGGGCGTTCAAAAGCTTCTGGGAGGCAACGGGGGAATCGGGGTACCTCGGGAACCCCCTCACCGAGCAGTACAAGGTGGACGGGGTGACCTTTCAGGTCTTCGAGCGAGGGAAGTTGTCGCAGCAGACAGGCGGGGATCCGGAGATTGTGCCAGTCGGCAAGATGATGGTCGAGCGTTTGCGGCTCGATACAACGCCGATCGCGCAGGGCGAATTGCCAGCGTACAGCGAGGATCTCTTCGTTCCGCCGCCGACATCGACCGTGAGCGGAGTCGCCGCCGATCCCAACGGCGAGAAGTGGGTGCTGATCAACATCACTTTGCAGTACCTCTGGGCGTATCAGGGTGATCAGGTGCTGTGGCAAGGGTATATCAGCTCCGGGACGGCGAAATACGCCACGCCGCCGGGAAGCTATCACGTGCTCTCCAAGCTCGAGTCGCAGACGATGGAGGGCGTGCTGGGGGGCGAGTACTACAATGTGCCTGATGTCCCCGATGTGATGTACTTCACCGACTATGGGCACGCGCTCCATGGGACGTACTGGCACAACAACTTCGGCACGCCGATGAGTCATGGGTGCATCAACTTGCCCATGGACGTTGCCGCCTGGATGTACCAGTGGTCAAACATCGGGATGCGGGTTGAGATCACGCCATAGCGTCATGTGAGCTATGGTTCGTGGTAGAAACGATGCTTACACAAGGGAGCGCCTTAACCCGCGGGCGCGGACACGCGAAACATTCCCCCAGAGGGGAGGACAAGAATGGCTGGTCTAGGTTGGCAAGAGCTCGTTATCGTCCTGGTCATTATCATGATCATCTTCGGCGCTGGCAAACTGCCGGAAATTGCAAAATCTCTTGGACAAGGCGTCAAGGAGTTCCGGGAAGAGGCGCAAGCTCCCGTGGTTCCCGCGACCACGAAATCATCTTCGGTGGTCGATGACGTGAAGGCCGATGTCAGCGGCGCCACGGCCGATGCCGCGCAGCACGTCGAGGACGCGGCCGCTCGGGTGCGCGCCGACGCGGCTCGCGCGGAAGCGTCCGCCCGAGATGCGATCTAGCGATCTGGCCAAGCGTTCAAGCGACGCCATTTTCAGCTATGCGTCAACCAAAGCAGAAGAGGGCCTCGGGCATTGCCCGGGGCCTTCTTGTGTCGGGTGATGATCGACACCGCGTCGGGCGGAGGCGTGGATGCCTTTCGACGTGCACGCCATCAGTCTTTGTGTTACGTAGCCGCGCAGACGAGGAAATACGGACGGACCGGCGCCGGCAGAGGGCCAGATGGCGGGGGATCAGACGGACCAGGGGGGCGCAAGCCCAGGCGCCTCCGTGCGACAGGGCCACGTTTGATGATCCCATGGGATGATCCGCCGGTGCAGGTCCGCGCAAATCAGGCAACGTGCTCGCGGGTTTCTTCATAGCCAGCGGCGTCTTTCCCGCGCGGGGAGACGGGGTTTGGAGAGGCGTGGCCATCAATGGATGAGCAACAATTTGACTCGCTAGCCCGATCGTTCGCGAACCAGGCTCCCAGGCGCGCCGCGATGCAGCGGCTCGGCGGCACGGCGGCGCTGCAAAATCAGTTTTGGGTGACGACGGTGGTTGGCGTTTCCCAAAGTCTCGCGAGCGGCGAAACCCGGTTCGCGACCGCGAATTGTTCGGTGGACAGTGGTGTGCAGACCATCGCGGTCGGCGACTCGATGGAGGCCAGCCCCGCTTCGGTAAGCGTTCGGGCACTCACCGTCGATCTGGACGCGCAGAGCAGGCCAACGATCGCCAGAGTGGCGGCCAAAGCAACAAATGGCGCGACGAACATTACCGGGGTCGCCATGTGCCTGAGGTTGCCATAGAAGGGCAGGCAGCCTCAGGCACTCGCGTTGCGGGTCAAGATAGACACGGAACGAGCGCACTGCACGCGCATCGAGGAATTCACGCGGAATAGCACCGAGCCTTTTGGCTCGGGTGTTGTCTCGTTTTACATGTCGCCGCCGTAACAGCTCTATTCGTGCACGCCGCATGACGAGAATCGGGTGCGCCGTCTCGTTGGCGCCCCGAAGGCCGGGGTTCGCCCCTCCCTCGTCATGGCTGAAGGCGACGTGAGGCAGGGACGCGAGTGGCGTCTGCACGTTGGGCGAAGGAATCATCCGGGGCTCGCTACGAAGCGATCGAAGATGGTGAAAATGGTGAAGGCTACGAAACCCTGAAGCAAGGTCGCAACCTTCGATGTTTCGAGTGAGGGATCGGACTGATCGGGGCATGATTTCGTCCCGTTCATACGGAGTGGGGATGAACGCCCGATGGCGCATTTGAGAAAGGCCTTTCCCCCACCCCCCTTTTCTTGAGCGCGGGCTGACAGAGGAAAACGCCCGCCGCGTCGCTGATTTCCAGCAGTCATCATGGGCAATCCGCAATACAAACGCATTCCCAGATGATCGAAGGTTGCGAAGGGTACGAGACACAGAGGATTGACTCCCGAATATTCCAATCTGGCGATGGCAAGAATTGAGAGATGAAGTGCCTCCGGGGGGAGGACACGTCCTTCGGATTGCGAAGACGGCATGGGAGGAATCATGCCGTGATATCGAGGGTGGCTCTTATCCCATCCTTGCTGCCGTGCGCGCTGGCCATCACCCGAGCGCGGCAACCCACGCAGTTGGTTGCACTGATTCGTTGCCAGGGAAGGGCCAGCCTGCATCGACGTCACATGGAGCGGGCTCGATAGAGCCAGCGCCGGGCCTGCCTGGAGGCGACCATGGCACTGGACTGGTGTGTGGAGGCAGCGAAGCGAACGGATTCCTCGTGACGAATGAGCGGGAGGTCCGCATGACCGACCTGGGGAGCGTGTTTCTGGGACAGTCATCGGAAGGTGCATTAGGGAATTGTCGGTTGATATGTCAGCATTAAATTATATTAACTTACTAAGACTATTTGCTTAATTATCCACAATTGGAATCGTAATATTATAAAACTTCCATCGCAATGTCGAGGTATATCCATTGACACAGAATATTTCCTGTGCATAATGCGAGTTGAAGTCCTTGTATCAACTGAACACGCACGTGCTGGGAATTCTGACTCCTGTGCCGCAGGTATTGGCCCTATTGCTGGTCCTTAGATGTGCGTGATCGTTCGAACAGAAACGTGGCTGGGCTTCGAAAGCGGGCGAGCGCTGTTGCTCACCCCGCATCTGCTCGTGAAGAGGAGCGACCATGATCAGCAGCCCGTCAGACTTCACGCCGGAAGATCGTGATGAACCGGACGCGCTGGCCACGCCAGACGATCCCTTGACCGCGGCCGACAGTCGGTTCGACGCGTCTGTCAGGCAACTCGCCAATCCGACCGACCGCCGCGATGCCGTGCGCGCACTCGGGGCAGTCGGTTTGGCCGCACTCGCCTCCCTTGGGGGCGGTGGCGACGTGGAGGCGAAGAAAAACGGTCCCGGTAAGGGCAAGGGCAAGAAGAAGGGCAACAACAACGGCGCGGGTAGTGGTAACAACGGCGGCGGCAATAATGGAAGCGGCCACAATAATGGCGGGGCTGGGGCCGAGAAAAAGCAGGGGAAGAAGACGACGGCCGGGCCGACTGGTCCCACCGGGCCGACCGGACCCGCGGGTGGCGGAACTGGTTCGGGAGCGCCAGGGCCGACAGGACCTACCGGTTCGCGAGGAGATACCGGCCCGACGGGTGCTGCAGGACAGAACGGCCAACCCGGCGAAACAGGAGACAGTGGGCCAACCGGGCCGCAGGGTCAGCCTGGGCAGAACGGTCAGGATGGCAACGCGGGGGATACCGGGCCGACGGGACCGCAAGGGCCACAGGGTCAGCAAGGACAGCCCGGGAATCCGGGGCAACCCGGTCAGGATGGAGCCGCAGGCCCAACGGGTCCTGCCGGACAAGACGGCATCGATGGCCAAGACGGCGCCGACGGCCAAGACGGCGCGACGGGACCCACAGGACCCACGGGGCCGACTGGTCAGGATGGAGCAACCGGGCCCACGGGCCAGGATGGCCAAAATGGTCAAAACGGGGCAACGGGGCCGACGGGACCAACCGGCCAAGATGGCGCCGATGGGCAGGATGGCCAAGACGGCGACACCGGTCCGACGGGGCCAGCAGGTCAAGACGGCGCCGATGGCGCCGACGGTGAGGATGGGGCCACCGGACCGACGGGACCAGTTGGCCAGGACGGGCCGACCGGCTCCACGGGGCAGAGCGGCATCAATGGGCAAGATGGCGAAGACGGGGCGACCGGGCCTACGGGACCGACCGGTCCTACTGGTGCAGCCGGGACCGACGGCGCGGACGGGCTGGACGGCGCGACGGGACCGACTGGTCCCGCTGGGCAAGGCGGCGCAGACGGGACAGACGGTGAGGCCGGCGCCACTGGGCCAACCGGATCGACTGGCCAAGACGGGGAAGCCGGGGCGACTGGCGCCACCGGACCGACCGGCCTCACTGGGCAAGACGGCGCAACCGGGCCAACCGGGCCAACCGGACCGATCGGGCAGGACGGCCAGGACGGGACTACCGGCCCCACCGGACCGACGGGCCAAGATGGTTCGGATGGTCAGGACGGCGCAACTGGGCCAACCGGACCAACAGGCCAAGATGGCGCAACAGGACCCACGGGACCAACGGGTGACCAAGGCACACGAGGGGCAACGGGCGCAACCGGACCTACTGGGCCTACCGGCAATCAGGGCGGACCTGGGACAACGGGTTCAACTGGACCGACCGGACCCACCGGGCCGACAGGCCTCCAAA
>JBBRVX010000008.1:0-50533 GCA_038246475.1 Thermomicrobiales bacterium
CGCAGCGTGGCGGTAACCACGCCCGACCTTCTGATCAGCGCGGCTGTGCTGCGAACCGCGCGAGAAATGAATCCCGGCATTCACATCATCGTTCGCGCTCAGGCAGCCGGTGATGTGACCGCGCTTGCCGCGGAGGGCGCGGACGAGGTCGTTCAGCCGGAGTTTGAGGCTGGCCTTGAGTTCGTGCGCCAGATCCTCGGATGGCAGGGTATCGATCCGTCTGCCACGGAGGACCTCGTAGCGGCCCGCAGAGCGATGGTGTACGGCGCCAAGGAGATCGAAGTCATCGCCGCGACCTGAGCGTCGGATTCGAGCGCGGGCGGTCGCCGCGAAGCGGCCCGGGTGGGCCGGGATCAGCCATGAATCCGGATTCCGGATCCTGGCGTAGATAGGGCATACGGCGGTATGACCCTCCCCAGGTCCACCACCGGAACCCAAATCCCTTCCCCTTCCCGCACGTGCCCGGCCCAGAGTGGCCGGGTTCGTGTTTGTGTAGCCCAAGATTCGCCTTTTGCCACATGCGAAGCAGTTGGGATCGTGTCGCGTTGACATGAGGTTGCGCGGATCACCGGGCTGATGCGTAATTCCGTACGTCGTATTCGACGGCATTGTGGAACAGAGGGTTACACCGGGTATGGGAACGACGGTTCGCGTAGGGCCACAGAAGCCGGCCGAATCGACAAATGGCCTCCAACATTGGCTTCTGCAGGGTCAGCCCAGGGAGCCGGAAGGCCCGCACGTCGCGGAGCAGGGCGCCCACCGCCACCGATGGTGGCAGGTGATGTGCCTGACCGGGGTCGATTACTTCTCGACCCTGGGATACCAGCCGGGCATTGCCGCGCTCGCGGCGGGAGCCCTTTCGCCGCTTGCCACGCTCGTTCTGGTCCTCATGACCCTCTTCGGCGCTCTGCCGATGTACCGGCGCGTGGCCCGCGAGAGTCCCCATGGCGATGGCTCGATCTCCATGCTCGAAGGCTTGTTGTCGTGGTGGCAGGGGAAGATTCTCGTCCTGGTGCTCATCAGCTTCGTCCTGACCGCCTTTGTCGTGACCATCACGATCTCGGCGTCCGATGCCACGGCCCACATCGAAGAAAATCCCTTCGGACAGGTCGTCGTGGGGTACGAAGTCGTCGTAACCCTCGGCCTCATCCTCCTGCTCGGACTCGTCTTCTTGCGGGGGTTCTCCGAGGCGATTGGGGTTGCTGTCGGTATCGTCTTTGTCTATCTCGTGCTGAATGTCGTGGTCATCGGGCGGGCCTGGTGGGAAATCTGGCTCCGTCCCGAGTTGCTTGCGAATTGGCAGGCCTCCCTCACGCTCGAGTACACCAGCCCGATGGCGATGGTGCTGACCGCCATCTTCCTCTTTCCGCGACTGGCGTTGGGTCTCTCTGGGTTCGAAACAGGCGTCGTGGTCATGCCGCTGGTGGAGGGATGTGCGACCGACGATCCCGCGAAGCCCGACTGCCGCATCCGCAATACCGGAAAACTGCTCACCGTCGCCGCCAGCATCATGAGTGTGCTCTTGATCTCGAGCAGCTTCGTCACCACCCTGCTCATTCCGCACACGGCGTTTGAGGAAGGCGGGGAAGCGAACGGGCGGGCTCTCGCCTATCTCACCCACCAATACTTCGGAGACATCTTCGCGACCGGCTACGACCTGTCCACGATCCTGATCCTCTGGTTCGCCGGCGCCTCGGCGATGGCCGGGCTGCTCAACATCGTGCCCCGCTATCTCCCCCGTTATGGCATGGCGCCGGACTGGGCGCGAGCGACCCGGCCCCTGGTGATTGTCTTCACCGTAATCTGTTTTGCCACAACCATCCTCTTCCGGGCGGATGTCAACGTGCAGGCCGGCCCGTATGCCACCGGCGTTCTGGCGGTCATCACCTCGGCGTCGGTCGCCGTTTTCCTTTCCGAGCGCCGCAAGAAGTCGAGGGGCTCAGCCGTCTGGTTCGGCGTCGTGATGCTCATCTTCATCTATGCCTTCCTGAACACCATCGTGCAGGATCCCAGCGGGTTGAAAATGGCGGCGGGCTTCTTCGTTCTGATTCTCGCGGTTTCGCTGGTTTCGCGCGTGATGCGTTCGACCGAGCTGCGGACCACCGAAGTCGAGTTCGACGACACGGCCGAACGCTTTGTGCGGGAATCCGGCAAGCGGGGCAGCTTGCGGTTGATCGCGAATCACCCCGATGATCGGAATACCCGCGAGTACCTGCTCAAGGAGCGCCAGGAGCGTGAGGCAAGCCACATTCCGGCCGGCGATCCCGTGCTCTTCATCGAGGTGACGGTCAAGGACGCGTCGAACTTCCAGTCAAGCGTTCATGTGCGGGGTGAGGAGATCGAAGGCTTCAAGGTGCTCCAGGTCGAGAGCGCATCCGTTCCGAACGGGTTGGCCGCGACGCTCCTGGCCATCCGCGATCGCACCGGCAAGCGGCCGCACGCCTACTTCGGTTGGACCGAAGGGAACCCACTGAAGTATCTGGCCCGCTTTGTCGTCTTCGGAGAAGGGGATATCGCCCCCGTCACGCGGGAAATTCTGCGCCAGACCGACCCCGATCCAGCCACCCGGCCGGCCATCCACATCGGGTGACGAGTGGTGAGTCGTGAGTCGTGAATCGTGAGTCGGGAGTAGGGGGTCGGGAGTGGGGAGCTGGGAGCGAACGTCTTCCGTCCTCCGTCTTCCGTCCTCCGTCCTCCCTATCACCCCATGACCCTATCACCCCATCACCCTCCGTCACCCGTCACCTTACGTCGCCACCTGCGACTCGATGAATCCGATCAGTTGCTCGAGTTCTGGCAGATGCTCGCGCACGAACACTCCGGCATCCTCGGCCCGCGTGAATGGCAGCTCGTAGCGGATGCGCGCTGCCGGCCCGGCTTCGGTCTCATCCCACCAGGCCGCTTGATGCGGAGCCAGAAAGCCCTGTTGCACCGAGGGGAGCGTCATGCGCGCTAGACGCTCCATGGCCCGGCGGCGAAAGTCATTCTCCTCCTCAGAGAAGAGTCCGGGGGAGGTGGTCCAGAGATCGACCTGGAACCCATCCTCGCCGATGCGGACATCCACATGCCCGATCTCGTCGTCGGCGCTGATCACCCAACGATTCTCGTCGTCGACGGTGCCATAGGCATAAAATCCCGCCGCTTCGAGCGAGGTCCGCACCGGGGCCAGCGCCTCGCGGGCGCGCGCGATGACGCCCGCCGGGCCGAACCCGTTCTCTGTGCCCCCGGCGTACGGGTCAGGATCGCGTGAGTCGCTCACAACCTCGCCGTCGGCCTCATCGGCAAAACTCCTCCACGATCCCGACCAGCGCGTTCGCGCAGCGGGTGGCGCTCGGTAGGTCAACCCATTCCACGTCGGCATGCGCCCCGTCGCCGTCCGGTCCGAAGATCACCGTCGGAATGCCGGCGGACGAGAGAATCGCGGAGTCCATCCAGCCCCCGACGCCGATCACCCGCGGCTCCTGACCGAGTGCGTCTACCAGATGCCTCCTTGTGATCGTCACGATCGGCTCGTCTTCGCCGACCATGAAGGGCTCGCGCACCAGCAGTGTTCGCTGATTGGCCCGAAACGCGGGATCGGCCACGGACGCCCGCACGAGAATATCCGCGATTTGCCCTTCGATCACGTCAATCGTTTCTCCCGGAACCGTCCTGCGCTCAATCGCCAGGACACAGCGGTCGGGATAGGTCGAGAGTTCCGTGCCGCCCTGGATGAGCGACGCATGAAGTGATCCAGTTCCGAGCAGCGGATGCCGCGGCCCCGCCCGCAATTCCCGATCGAGCGCTTCGAGGCCAACGAGGACCGGCCCCATCTTGGCAATGGCGTCGACCCCGACCTCTGGCAACGAGCCGTGGGCTGCCACGCCGTGCGTCTCCACCTCGAACCAGACGAAGCCCTTGTGCGCGACGCAAAGCTTCAGCCCGAAGGGCTCGGTCACGATTGCCGCGTCGGCGGTCATCCGGCGCACAATGTCCTGCACACCGATCGACGCAAATTCCTCGTCGGCCACCGCGGTAACAATCACGTCGCCGCGCAGACCAAGCCCGAGAGCTTCACGGCCCGCCAGCATGATGGCCGCCAGGCTGGCCTTCATGTCGAATGCTCCGCGTCCATGGAGCCGATCGCCTTCGATCCGCGGCGTCCAGGGATCGGTCATGCCGCCCGCCCCGACCACGTCCATGTGGGCGTTGAGCATCAGCGACTTTCCACCGCCAGAGCCTCGCGCCACGCCAACCACATTTGCCCGGCCAGCCCCCAGCTCGTGCCGCTCGACGTCCAGACCGGCGGCGACGAGCCAGCCAGCGACAACCGACGCCATCTCCGCCTCTCCGGCGCCGCCAGGCACGAGATCTGGATTTGTCGAGTCAATCGCCACGAGCCGAGAAGTCAGCGTCGCCAGTTCGTCCTGAGAAATGGCCATGGGACGCGCGTCCTCACCCTCTTTGTTTGCCGCCGGCACTGTGCGGCATGAAGATACCTCAGGACCAGGTGCTGATTTAGATCACCACATCCGTGTCGCCGCGCAACACGTTGCGGGCGGCGATGGCCACCCGCAAGGCATAGCGATCGACGGTGGGAATGAAATCCCCGGCGCTGGCGACCAAGGGAGTGACATCACTCCCGCCTGGCTTGAGGGATTCCCCCTCGACCTCGGCGGTGTCTCCGGCCAGAAAGGGGATCAGAGCATGGAGGGGGAAACGGACCAACGCGGCCAGCTCGGCCGGATTCGGACGAAACGCGGTCAAGGGCCGATCGTCGAGGAGGAGATAAACCTCTTGCAGCTCGCGGTCGATGATGTCAGGCGCGCTCTCGTTCGCGCAGACGCGTGTGCCAAGATGGCGCAAAGCGAGGCCCAGGGGGGCAATGCCGATCTCCTCCTCGATCTCACGGAGGGTCTCGGCAAGCGTCTCACCAGCCCTGAAATGGCCGCCAACGGTCGCGTCAAAGCGATTCGGCCAGGTGTCCTTGCCCGCCGCACGCCGCTGAAACGTCAGGAACGGTCTGCCTTGAGCGTCGCGGCCAGCGACCCAGACATGCAGCGCCCGGTGCCAATCGCCGTCGCGGTGGATGCTGGCCCGCGGCTTCACCCGGCCTGTCGGCATTCCATCGGCGGTGATGACGTCGAACGGCTCGTCCGGGTCCTGCGCCACATCTGGAGAGACGTTCATCGTCTCCCTGGCATGAGGGCTACGCAATAGCTCACCTTCGTGTAGGATCGATATGCGCCCCGGCTGCTGAATGGAGAAACCATGAACCGCATGCGCGCTCCCACCGAGTTTGGCTTCACCACGGCTCCCTACATTCCGCCCGAACGGACACGTCCGCTCTGGCGAACGCTCCTCTTGGCCGCGCTTATCGCGCTCATTCCCATTGTCGGCCCGGGCATGAGCGCCGTCTACGTCGATCGCCGGAGCATTCCGAGCACCTACAGCGCTGGCGAAGCGGTCAAGACCGCCGTCATCCAGTTCCTGGCGGTGGCGCTGCTGGCTCTTCTCCTCTGGGCGGTGCTCTTTCAGCTCTTTGGATTCAGGGTTTCCATCGATCCCCGATTCAGTCGAGCCGGAGGCTGAGGCGCATAGCCGAGCTTTCTCTGGGCGGGCAATCCTCCTGATGCGCCGGATCGGTGAACGTCAGCATCCTCATGGGCGCGACGTGAGCGCCTCGGCGTACGTCGCCCATTCGGGCGCCAGGAGAGACAGCAGCAAGATGTCGGCATGCCGTCCGTCATGAAACGCCGCCTGCCGCAGTCGCCCTTCGTCCTGAAATCCAGCGCGACGGTAAAGCGCCAACGCTCGCGCGTTCTCCTCTTCGACCCGCACGCCGACGCGATGGATGCCCCAGGCAGCGAAGCAGGCATCAAGCGTCGTCTGCAGGAGATCCCCGCCGAGTCCCGTTCCCCAGTTCAACGAGTCGCCGACCAGCAGCGACAGGTCAACGGAGTGTGCTTCCGGACGGTCAATCTGGAGGAGGACAAGGCCAACGGCATCACCTTCCAGCGTTTCGGCCACGAGCGCCGCGGGCCGGCCCAGCATCGGTTCCAGCGCCAGCCACGCTTCAACCTCGTGGGACACGCTTTCCGGCGAGCGGGCCACCGCGCTCCAGCCCCATCCTCGCATCACTGCTGGATCGTTGAACCAGCGGTGGATGATCGGGGAGTCTCGACGCTCGACCGCGCGCAGATTGATTCGCTCACCGGGAATCACGGAAGGTTGGCTTTCAAGCGCGCGCTGCAGGCGTGACGATGCGCTTGCCGCTCATGCCTCGGGCGTCTCCCAGAAGAGCCCCATGCGTGCTTGCGTGCCGCCATCGACGTAGAGCGTCTGCCCGGTGATAAAGCCCGCGCCATCGCCGGCCAGAAAGGCCACCGCTGGCGCGATATCGCGGGGGTGGCCGACCCGGCCAATCGGAATCAACGTATTGCCAAATTCGGTGGTGTACCCAGGCATCTCGAAATAGCGCGGAACCTCGATCACGCCCGGCCCGATGGCATTGACGCGTACGCCGCGAGGGGCAAGTTCGATGGCCAGCGACCGCGTGAAGCCGATGACCGCCCCTTTCGTTCCGGCATACGCGGCATGCTTCGGAAAGCCGCCGCCGCCATGGATTGACGTAATGTTGACGATCGAGCCATGCCCCGAACGCTCCAGATGAGGGAGGGCGGCCCTGGCGCAGAAGAAATAGCCCTTCATGTTCAGATCGAACATCTCATCGTAGAGCGCTTCGGTCGTCTCCTCGATGCTGTTCGCTCGCGTCACGCCGGCATTGTTCACCAGAATGTCGAGGCCGCCAAAGGCCTCGGCCGCTTCGTCCACAACCCGCTCGCATTCACCAGCCAGTCGCAGATCGCCCTGCAGGGTGACCGCCTCGCCGCCGGCCGCGGTAATCTCGGCCATGGCGGCATGAGCGCCGCTGCTGCTGCCAGCGTAATGGATGGCCACCCGCGCTCCCTGCCGCGCCAGCTCGCGGGCGATCCCTTCCCCAATGCCGATCCCGGCGCCAGTCACCAGCGCCGCGCGTCCCGCCAGCGGCGCCATTCCGCCCTCCATCGTCCCCTTCGCCTTTCAGTTCCCAATGGCGCCCGCCGCGATTGGGCAATCACTCGCCGTCGATCAATCGTTGCACCGCGGGAGCCGCGACGGCTGCCTGCCGCTCAATGTCCTGCCCGGCGGCTTCGCCGGCGATCGTGCGATAGACAAGGATCCCCATCAGGATGGATCCCACCAGCTCGGCGCGTTCGCGCGTATTTGTCCCGCTCAGACGCGCCGAAAGTGGGGTGACAAACCCCGCCAGAATCGCATCGCGCATTTTCTCCCGGCCCACATCGCACGACGATGAGCGAAGCAACATGACCAGGGGATCGTGGCCATCGCCCTTTGGTGTTTTGTTCAGGATAAGGCGAACGAGGCGATCTCCCAGCGTCGCCTGCTCTCCGGCGAAGAGATAGCTGAGATCGAACTTGGCGCCGACCACTTCGGCGAAAAGCCCTTCCTTCGAGCCGAAGTAGCGATTGACCAACGAGGGATCGATGCCGGCGATCGAGGCGATCTCCCGCACCCCGACCTGATCGTACGCCTCGTGCGCAAAACAACGCCGCGCCGCGTCGAGGATGGCCTGGCGGGTGACGGCCGCGTTGCGACCACGGGATTTTGGGCAACATCCCGCACCCGGCTTCTGCTGGTTAAGCTCAATCATCACCCGTTCTCCATCGAACGCCTTCGTATTGTCAACACCTGTTGACAAGGCATTTGTACGCGACTATCGTACGACATGTCAACAAGTGTTGAAGTAATCGGCCAACGCCGGATGGAAGGAGCAGCACAGCATGAAGCTCGGGGTTCAGATTCCTCGCTTTGTCACGCCGGACGGGGACGCCGGGATTGCCCGGGAGTTTGCGGCGATGGCGCGCACCGCTGACGAAGCCGGCCTCGATTCACTTTGGGTTATGGATCATTTCTTCCAAATCCCGCCAATTGGTCCGGCGGAGGAGCCGATGCTCGAAAGCTACGCGACGCTCAGCTTCGCCGCCGGCATCACCGAGCGAATCCGGCTGGGAACGATGGTGACCGGAGTAACCTACCGCCATCCTGGCATTCTGGCCAAGACGGTCACCACGCTCGATGTGTTGTCAAACGGCCGCGCCTGGTTGGGTATTGGCGCCGGCTGGTTTGAGCGCGAACATCTCGCGCTCGGCGTGCCCTTCCCACCCGTCTCCGAACGCTTCGAACGGCTGGAAGAAACGCTGCAGATCTCGTTGCAGATGTGGAGCGGCGAAGTCGGCCCCTACACCGGCAAGCACTACCAGCTCGCGGAAACGCTCGGTCAGCCGATGCCGCTCTCCAGGCCGCATCCGCCAATCCTGATCGGCGGCTCTGGCGAGAAGAAGACATTGCGCCTGGTCGCTCGCTACGCGGACGCCTGCAACCTCTTCGGGATGCCAGGCGAAGAGAGCATGGCCTCGCTGCGGCACAAGCTCGACGTGCTGCGCGGGCATTGCGAGGCGGAAGGACGGCCGTACGATGCAATCGAGAAGACGGCCATCGGTCCCGGTCCGACGCGCGAGCCTCATGCCTGGGGCATCCTCCCCGAAGCGTACCCCGCGTACATCGCGGAGCTGGAGGCGGCTGGAATCGATCATCTCATCGTCGGGCTCGCCGATCGTTCGAGCCTGGACCTCTTGCTCGAGACGGTGCGTCCAACTGCCGCCGCCACGGCGTAAGGCGCGGCCGGGCCGCGCTCCAGGCCCGCGATCCAGCGGGGGGCAAGGGTGACACGAGCGCTGCACCGTTGCCCTCCTGGACCTCAATCAAGACATCCGTCCGGCGGATGATGGCTCTGGCTGGCTTCAGCGTGCCGTTGCCGTTCGCCCGCCAGAACCACGCGCGGAGGCGCGATGACCATGCAACATGCGAATTACAACCCGGTTCTGAAAAACGAAGTCCTCACCCCTGGCCGCGAAATTGGGCCGCTGGCTGTCGATCGCGGATGGACAGCGTTTACGCATCCCATTGAGCGCGGGGCTCTGCAGGCGTCTTCCGCGTTGCCCCGGCCCCAGCGTGCGTTCCGTCCGGTAGATGATGCATCGAGCTGGAAAGCGGCTGAGCTGGCCCTGGCGGAAATAGCCAGGGCGAACCGGATGGATGTCCCCGACGCGGGGCGTGATCCGGCGAAACTGCAGCGGGCAGCCGCCGCGGTGCGGGATAGCCTCCTCGAAGCAGCCAATGCGGCGGCAGTTGCCGCGCGGCACGCTCAAGCCCTGGCGGAGACGCTTGACGAGGCGATTGCCGTACTGGCAGGTACGCATCGTGCCCAACCTGCTCTGGCGCCGGCGGGTGTCGTCGATCTCCCCCCGGGGACGGTTCCGTTGAGCCAACGCGAGCGTGAGGTGCTGGAGCAGGTCGCGGAAGGCCGCAGCAACAAGGCGATTGCGGCCGCGCTCTACGTTTCGCCCAACACGGTGAAGAGCCACGTCGCTTCGCTGCTGCGAAAAATGAATGTCGATACACGCGCCCAGCTTGCGGCAATGGCCGTGCGCCAGGGTTTGCGCTGACCTCAACGCGATTCACCCAACCGGAATCACCCAATCGAACGAGGTTCGCGGTAGCGGCGGCTGGTTAACTCTGTTCATGACCGGCAGGCGTTGCCGGAAGTCACAGGAAATCGATCGAAAGGATCACCTTCATGAGTCTTGCTACCGCACCCTTCACGCAGCCTGTTGTGAGCGAGAAGGACGGCCCGGCGAAGCGCCGGAACGATCGCCGCAAGAACCGGCAGGATCGGCGCGATGATCGCCGCAACCGGCGTCGCCGGAACTAGTCCGGGCGTTGCCTGAAAGCAGATAGCGCCAACGCACCCGCCTCACCCCTCGGTGAGGCGGGTGTCGCGTGCGAAGCAGAATCAGAAGGGCCCTCATGCACCGCGTCATGGAACGTATTCGACAAGAAATCTGGCCAGCTCTGGACGAAACTGACGGCCCGGTGGCCGCCGCGCCACGCGTTGCCTTCCGCGAGATACTTCACCGCTTCTGGCCCGATGCCCGTCCGTTCCGCCGCTGGCTCATTCCGACGCTGCTCTTCGTCGCCCTCGGTCCGGCCCTTGAGACCGCGACGATCTGGTTGTACAAGCTGCTGGTCGATGAGGTCCTCGCGCCGCGCGACCTCACGCTCTTCCCTACCATTGCCTTGGCCTACATCGGCATGACGATCCTCGCCGGGCTGGTCTCCTTCGGCGACGACTTCCTCTCCACCTGGGTCAGCGAACGGTTTCTGCTCAATCTCCGCACCCGCGTATTCGCTCACCTGCAGCGGTTGCCGCTCCATTTCTTCGAGACGCATCGCCGCGGCGACCTCGTCGCGCGGCTGACGGACGATGTCGATGAAGTCGAGTCCCTGCTCGTCTCCGGCGTGGCCGACTTCCTCTCCTATCTGCTGCGGATCGTCTTCTTCGGCGGCGCGCTTCTCTTCCTCAGTTGGCGTCTCGCCCTCCTCGCCGCCCTGGTCCTGCCCTTCTTCTGGTTGGCGTCCCGATCCTTTTCCTGCCGCATCAAGCTCGTGGCGCGTGAGCAGCGCCGTCGCGATGGCGCCATCAGCGCCGTGGTGGAGGAGGGGCTGGCGAACGTCGCCCTGGTGCAGGCCTACAACCTGCAAGAGGTCGAGAGCGCCCGCTTTGAGCGGGAGGCGCGAGGCAACCTCGCGGCGCAAATGGCGTTGACCCGCATGAAGGCCCTCTTCACGCCATTGCTCGATCTCTTCGAGCTCGGGGGCGTCCTGGTGGTCGTCGGCGCGGGCGTCTGGGAGTTGTCCCAGAGCAACCTCACCCTAGGCGGGCTCCTCGTCTTCCTGACCTATCTCACCCAATTGCTCAGCCCGGTCCGTGGCCTCAGCCAGCTCATCAGCTCGACCGCCGCCGCGTCTGCCGGAGCGGAAAGGATCATCGAGCTCCTCGACGAGCCCGTGGCGATCGACCATCGCGAGGCGGGTGCGCTCCGTGTTCCGGAAGGCGGCGGACTCCGCTTCGAGCGGGTTTCCTTCGCCTATCCGGAGAGTGAGCGGCAGGCCCTCACGGACGTCTCGTTTGCTGTCGAGCCGGGTCGGACGCTGGCGATCGTCGGCGCCAGCGGCGCCGGCAAGTCGACCCTGATGCGGCTGTTGCTCCGCTTTTACGACCCAACCGCGGGCCGCGTTCTCCTTGGGGAGCATGATCTTCGGGACTTCAATCCCTCGGCATTCCGCGACAACCTGGCCGTTGTACTGCAGGATTCGCTGGTCTTCGCCGGGACCATTCGCGACAACATCGCCCATGGCCGCCTAGGTGCCAGCGATCGGGAGATTGTGGCGGCCGCAAAGGCTGCCGATGCCCACGCCTTCATCACGGCGCTGCCCGATGGCTATGACGCGGTCATCGGCCAGGGCGGAGCGAGCCTCTCCGGCGGTCAACGCCAGCGGCTGGCCATCGCCCGCGCCCTGATCCGTGACGCGCCGATCCTCCTGCTCGATGAACCGACCACCGGCCTCGATGCCGGCGCGGCGGAGCGGATCATGGATCCGTTGCGCCGCCTGATGGCCGACCGCACCAGCGTCGTCATCTCCCACAACCTGCTGACCACCAGAGATGCTGATGAGATCATCGTTCTCGACGACGGCCAGATTGTCGAACGGGGCTCCCATGACGCGCTGATGAGCCGAAACGGCGCCTACGCTCGCCTCTACCGCTTGCACGCTCCCGATCCCTTGAAACGGGTGGAGGATCGCGAACTGGCCGGCGTTGCCTGATCCAGAACGCGGTTCGAGACCGCCGCTTGGCAAGTGGAGATATGCGCAACTCATGCCGCATCGCACACGACAATAAGCCCCTCTCCCAGCGCACAGGGCCGGGCGCCCGCTTGCGGGTGGCGGTTTGGGGTGAGGGCTCGTTGCGCCGGGAGCAGCCTGTTCGCCATACCTCCCCCGGTTCTCCGGATTCCGTGTTTCACGATCCGCGTTCCACGTCCGCGCCTCACACCGTCACCTATCACCCGTTGGAGCGGTAGTTCGGCGCCTCCCGCGTGATGACCACATCGTGAGGATGGCTCTCGCGCAGGCCGGCGGCGGTGATGCGCACGAAGCGCGTGTCTCGCTTAAGCGTCGAAATGTCCGCGGCCCCGACATACCCCATCGCGGAGCGCAGCCCGCCCACGAGCTGGAAGACCAGGTTGCCCACCGGGCCCTTGTAGGCGACGCGCCCCTCGATGCCTTCCGGCACCAGTTTCTGGATGTTGCCGACACCCTCCTGGAAATAGCGGTCCTTGGAGTACGACCGCTGCTTCATGGCCCCGATCGAGCCCATGCCGCGGTACTCCTTGAACCGCTCGCCCTGGTAGAGGACGACTTCGCCGGGGCTTTCATCGACCCCGGCCAGGAGCGAGCCGAGCATGACAGCGTCCGCGCCGGCGGCAATAGCCTTGGCAATGTCGCCTGAATACTGGATCCCGCCATCGGCGACGACGGGAATGTCGTGCCGTGCCGCCGCGCGCGCGCAATCGAGCACCGCCGTGACCTGAGGCACCCCCACGCCCGCGACCACGCGCGTGGTGCAGATCGATCCCGGGCCGACTCCGACCTTCACCGCGTCCGCGCCGGCAGCGATCAGGGCCTCGGCGGCGGCCCCGGTCGCCACGTTGCCGGCCATCACGTCGACGCTGTGCTCGCGCTTGATACGGGCCACCATCTCCAGGACCGAAATAGCATGTCCATGGGCGGTATCGACCACCAGCAAATCGACGCCGGCGTCGACGAGCGCCGCGGCCCGCGCTTCAGCATCAGCCCCCACACCAACCGCCGCGCCAACGCGCAGCCGTCCCTGGCCGTCCTTGGTCGCGTTCGGAAACTGGATTCGCTTCTGAATGTCCTTGACCGTGATCAATCCGGTTAGATACCCCCGCTCATCGACAACCGGCAGCTTTTCGACACGATGGCGATGCAGGATCGATTGCGCCTCGTGCAACGTCGTCCCCTTCGGCGCGGTGATCAGGTTTTCGCTAGTCATCACGGCGCTGACCGGCTGCGTGACATCTTCGACGAAGCGTAGATCGCGGTTGGTGAGGATGCCGACCAGCTTTCCCCCTTCATCGGTAATCGGCACCCCGGAGATGTGATAGCGCTCCATCATCGCCAGCGCCTCGCTGACCAGCGCATCGGCCCGCAACGTCACCGGCTCGACGATCATGCCCGATTCGGACCGCTTGACCTTATCGACCTCACTGACCTGATCCTCGATCGACAGATTGCGATGGATGATGCCGATGCCCCCTTCGCGGGCGAGCGCAATCGCCATGCGCGCTTCGGTGACGGTGTCCATCGCCGCCGAGAGGAGGGGGATGGCCAGGGTGATCGACCGCGTCAGGCGGGTAGCGGTGTTCGCGGCGGCGGGCAAGACGGAGGAGTGGGCGGGGACCAGCAGGACATCGTCGAAGGTCAACCCCAGGCCGACGAACTTTTCCGTATCCGAAAGCGCGTCAAAAGGATGGAGGGTGTCGTCCCAGGGTGATGCCGGCTCGAAATTGGGGATCGTGAAATGACGAGGCTCGGTTACGGTCATGGTGCGCTTCCCTCCGCAAATCCTGAGACGGGCCGGTGCCGGGGTGGTAAATGAAGGCGGGTAGTCAGCTCGTTGACGAACGCTTCGTAGGCTTCCGCGCCGCGCGAGCTGGGGTCGTATTCGACAATCGCCTGCCCATAGGAGGGCGCCTCCGCCAAGCGTACCGAACGGGGGACGACCGTGCCGAACATGCGGTGCGGAAAGTAGCGCCGCACCTCTTCGACGACGTGCGCCGAAAGCCGGGTGCGGGCGTCGAACATGGTCATCAGGACGCCGGTGACGTCAAGCGGCGGGTTGAGACCGCGCTTGACCAGATCAACCGTCGTCATCAACTGCCCAAGCCCCTCCAGGGCGAGGAACTCACATTGAATCGGCACCACCACGGACCGCGCGGCGGTCAGCGCATTGACCGTGAGCAAGCCCAACGACGGCGGGCAATCGATCAGGACGATATCGTAGCGCGGGAGCAGCCCCGCCAGCGCGTCACGCAGTCGCGTCTCGCGACCTGTTGCTTCGACCAACTCGATCTCAGCGCCCGCCAGCATTGGCGTCGAAGCCACCAGATCGAGGTTCGGCCGGTGTGAAGGCGCCGTCGCCTGGTCTAGCGGCATGCGATCCACGAGGACATCGTAGATCGACCGATCGACACCGAACTTGTCGATGCCCAGCGACGACGTGGCATTTCCCTGGGGATCAGCATCGATCAGGAGGGTCCGATACCCCCGGTTGGCGAGCGACACGGCGGTGTTGACCGCTGAGGTGGTCTTGCCGACGCCGCCCTTCTGATTGGCAAACGCAACGACCGCCGCCGCTGGCGCATCGCGGCTGCCCGGATCGTGCCCTGTGCGGGCTATCTCTACCGGGCTCGCGGCCGTCACACTTGCCATCCCATTGCTGTCAGCAGGGTCCTTACTCCTTTTCACGATGGTAGCACCGCGTGGCCGGTCAAACACAAGCCGGGGGCGTCCGGTAGTGGGATAAGCACTCCATCAGGTCGATGCAATCTCGGCATCGGGAACCCACCGCGTCCCAGGATTTGAGCGCGATGCGCCGAATCGCGACCCCTTGCGGGCTGGGGGCGCCGGCAAACAGACTGGCGTGACGCTTCGCCTCGCCCTTCACGTCGAACGTCGACGAGATTCCCTCTGGATTCCTGCTGCCGCAAATGGGTAAGGCGACAGGCTATTATTCTGTCGCCCCCGCCCTCCATCGATTGCTCGAATCTTGACCGAACGAACTCGATCGAGGCGAACTGAATGCTGCCGGTGTGGTCCGGAAACAAGACGAGGGACCCCTGTCCTGATGCGGACCCGCTGCCCGCCCTATAGCGCCACCATGCGCCTGGAGATTCACGTTTGACACGGTTGACTGCTGACCATCCGCGGCCACAATTGCAGCGCGCATCCTGGGACAGTCTTGACGGGCGTTGGGACTTCGCTCTCGATCGGCAATCCTCCCTCACCAGGCCAGCGCAAGTCTCCTGGGATCGATCCATTCTGGTTCCGTTCGCTCCGGAGACGCCGCTAAGTGGCATCGCCGAAGAAGAGTTTTTCAGCGCCTGCTGGTACCGCCGGTTTGTCGAAATTGCCGCGCCGCGCAACGGCGAGCGGATCTTTCTGCTGTTCGGCGCCGTCGATTACTCGGCTCGCGTCTGGATCGATGGCCAGTGTGTGGGCAGCCATGAGGGGGGATTTACCCCGTTTTCAATCGACATCACCGATGCTCTGGCTGACCGGATCGATCACGAAGTCGTCGTTCGCGCCGAAGACGACCCTCTCGACCTCGCCAAGCCGCGCGGCAAGCAGGACTGGCAGCGTCTGCCCCATAGCATCTGGTATCCCCGCACGAGCGGCATCTGGCAGACGGTCTGGATCGAGCGTAGACCGGCCTGCTGGATCGACTCGCTGCGTTGGACCCCGAGCTTGACAACCTGGGGTATTGCCTGCGAGGTGACCATTGGCGGAGAGCGTCGTGATGATCTCCGGTTGGAGGTTGTTCTCTCCGTGCCGGAACCGGAAACCGAGCGGATTCTGGCCAGCGATCGCTATTCGGTCATTTCCGGCGAAGTGCATCGCCGCATTGCCTTCTCCGATCCCGGCATCGACGACTATCGCAATAAGCTGCTCTGGAGCCCGGCCTCCCCAACCCTCATCAACGCGACGCTGCGCCTTGTCGACCTGAACGGCAGCCTGATTGATGAAGTCGCCAGTTACACCGCGCTGCGCGCGGTCGGCCTGGAGCGGGATCGCTTCATGCTCAATGGACGCCCGCTGGAATTGCGCCTCGTCCTCGACCAGGGTTTCTGGCCCCAGAGCGGGATGACGGCGCCCGACGGAGATGCGTTGCGGCGCGATGTCGAGCTGGCCAGGGCCATGGGTTTCAACGGCGTGCGCAAGCATCAGAAGATCGAAGACCCCCGCTATTTCTACTGGGCGGATCATCTCGGCCTCCTCGTCTGGGAAGAATTGCCGAGCGCCTACCGCTTCACCCTGCCGTCGATCGAGCGTCTCGTCAATGAATGGACCGCGGCGCTGCTCCGCGATATCAGCCACCCTTCCGTGGTGACCTGGGTTCCCTTCAACGAGTCCTGGGGGGTGCCGGACCTGCCGGGTCATCCTCCACAGCAACACTTCGTTCAGGCCCTGTACCACCTGACCAAAGCGCTCGATCCCACCCGGCCCGTCGTGGGCAACGACGGTTGGGAGAACGCCGAGACGGACATCATCGGCATCCATGACTACGATGGGAATCCGGAGCGGATTCGAGAGCGCTACCTGCATTCGGACGGCATCCTGGCCCTGCTGCGGCGTGTCCGCCCCGGGGGACGGCTCTCAACCCTTGAGGGCCACGATCACGATGGCCAACCGATCGTGCTCACCGAGTTCGGCGGCATCGCCTACGCCGCCCCCGATCAGGAGGGCGAGGCGTGGGGCTATAGCGCCGTGGAAAGCCCTGAAGCGCTGGAACACGCCTATCGCGCGCTCCTGGAGACGGTCCGCTCACTGCCGCTGCTGGCGGGATTCTGCTACACCCAGTTTGCCGACACCTATCAGGAGATAAATGGACTCCTCTTTGCCGATCGCACGCCAAAGTTCCCGATTGAGCAGATTGCCGAGGCTACGGCCGGCTGGCCGCCCCGGAACGTCGCGCCCGCGCCTGATGACGGTGCGGACGATGTTGCTGGCGCCGCGACGGCGACTCCTTCCCAAGGGAGTCCTCACGACGATCAGTAGGCGCTACACAGTTCGCCTCCCATGGCATGTTTCCTGCACTTGTGCCAGTGTCCTTGGACCTTCCTGCTGTCCAAGGCAGGCCGTGGCTCCTTGCAAACATTCAGGCGTCCCGGAGGCGCATGCCGCCGGTACGAGGGAGAACATGTTCGTGACGAATTCGTGTGATGTGCAACAGCCCTGCCATGTTTGATTTTCTGATCGTTGGCGCCGGGTTTGCCGGCAGCGTCCTCGCCGAACGCCTCGCCCGGGAAGACGGGGCTCGCGTTTTGATCATCGACAAGCGGCCCCACATCGCCGGCAACGCCTTCGATGCCTTCGATGAATCTGGAATTCTCATTCATCGCTATGGCCCGCACATCTTTCATGCGAACGCGCCCGAAATCATCGACTATCTCTCGCAATTCACGGCGTGGCGACCCTATCAGCATCGTGTCCTGGCCAGCGTCGAAGGGCGTCTTGTCCCGATCCCGATCAATCTGGACACCATCAATACCCTCTTTGGCCTTTCGCTGAACTCGGAGGAGTTGACCAGCTATTTCGAGCGTGTCGCCGAGCCACGCGATCGCATCCTCACCGCTGAGGATGCCGTCGTCAGCAAAGTCGGCCGCCATCTCTACAACACCTTTTTTCGCGGCTATACCCGCAAGCAGTGGGGCGTCGATCCCTCCGAGCTTGATGCCCAGGTCACCGCCCGCATCCCCACGCGCACGAATCGCGACGACCGCTATTTCACCGATCGCTTCCAGCTCATGCCGCGCCATGGTTACACCCGGATGTTCGAGCGGATGCTCGATCATCCCAACATCAAGATCATGCTCAATACGGACTACCAGGAAATTCAGGCGTTTGTGCCCTATCGCGAGCTGATCTGGACCGGGCCGATCGATGAGTACTTTGACCGGCAATTCGGCCCCCTGCCGTACCGGTCGCTCGAGTTTCGTTTCGAAACGCTCGACACCGCACAGTTTCAGGCGGTGGGCACGATCAATTACCCGAACGAGTATGAGTTCACCCGGATCACGGAGTTCAAGCATCTCACCGGTCAGCAGCACCCCAAGACGACCGTCGTCTACGAATACCCTACCGCCGAAGGGGATCCGTACTATCCAATTCCGCGCAAGGAAAACGCCGACCGATACAAGGCGTACGCGGCACTCGCCGAGCAGACGCCGAACGTCCATTTTGCCGGCCGCCTCGGCACGTACCAGTACTACAACATGGATCAAGTGGTTGCTCAGGCGTTGGCGTTGTGGCGGCGCATCCGCTCCGGCCGAATACTGACGGTGGATTAGACAGAGCTGCCGCTGTCCAAACATCTCACGCGGCAGCAACGGCCGGGATATCTACGTTGATGTCCAGGCGAGGACGAAAGCTTCCTGGTGGCCGTCGTTACATGGTTCAGAACGACCGATCCAATGTTCTCAGCTCCGTTTAGGGGGCTTTCGTCGGACGAGCCGGAGGGCTTTCAGCCTCCGGCGGCAGGACCCCCCGGTGTGGATGGCGCCCCAGGGCCATGGCGCCCAGAAAGGCCATTGAGAAACGTTTTTTAGCGTTTGATCAGATTGCTGGCAAACCAGACAAGATTCGCCGGGCGCTCGGCGAGACGGCGCATCAGATAGAGATACCAGTGCGGGCCATACGGCGTGGCCACGAGCACGCGATGTCCCTTTTGGGCCAGGTCGACCTGATACCGCGGCCGGACCCCATAGAGCATCTGGAACTCGAAGCGATCCGACCCGATGCCGTGCCGGCGCGTGAAATCGATGACGTGATCGATGATGCGCTCGTCATGGGTGGCAATGGCGGTGAATGCGCACTCCCTCAGCATCCGCTCCGCGAGCTCGATGTAAGCCCGATCGACCGCGGCCTTTTCCGGATAGGCAATGGAAGGTGGTTCCAGATAGGCTCCTTTTACCAGGCGCAGATTCGGCGAAAGGGGCAGCAATCGTTCCAGATCGCCGGGCGTTCGATAGAGATACGACTGCAAGACGGTCCCCACGTTGTCGTGGCCATCCGCGCGCAGGCGTTCGTAGAAACGCAGCGAGTCGTCGACGCGCCCCGATTCTTCCATGTCGATGCGAATGAAATTCTCCCGCCGTGCGGCGTGCGCGACGATGTCGGAGACGTTGCGAAACGCCAGCTCCTGATCCAGATCGAGCCCCAGGTGCGTCAGCTTGAGGGCAATGTTGGTTTGCAGCCCCTCGGCCGCGATCCGATCGAGGTCGGACATATACTCCGCGACCACTTCACGTGTCGTGGCCGCGTCTTTCACCCCCTCGCCGAGGAGCGTCGTGTTCGTGCGCAGTCCCTTCTGGTTCAACGCGCGCAGGATCGGAATCGCCTCCTCGAAGCTCTCGCCGGCGACGAAGCGCGATGCGCCGAGCCGCATGCCGTGCCGCCGTACCGCTGCTGAGACGAGCGGATTGCTCGTCGCGGCCAGGATGCCCGAGCGAAAGAGCGGATTGAGATCAAGGCGCTTGGGGATGCTGGGCGTCGCGCTGTCACGCGAACTGGAACGTTGTCGCTTGTCGCTCACTGCCACCGGCCCTGCTCCTCAATCGCTATGCCCCGATGCTCTTGTCGCCAGGACGATGGTCGAGGCCACCAGGGTTGCATGCAAGATAGACGAGGACTACGTTCGCATCAGTGATGCGCGCACCAGATTGACCTCTGCCCGCATCGCCAGCGCGGCGGAACGCACCGGGTCGATCCAGTCGGAGCCGCGGTCTGAGCCCGCGAAAATGATCGAACGCGAGGCGGAGACCAGCAAGCCGCCGCCCGCCGCGTCGAGCCCGGCGCGCACCGCCCCTTCCAGGTCGCCATCCTGCGCGCCAATGCCCGGCAGCAAGATCGGCAGCGTCGGGCAACGCTCGCGGACCTGCGCGAGTTCAGTCGGATAGGTCGCGCCGACCACCAGAGCGAGCGTCGCCGGCCAGCGTTCGGCCCAGCCGGTGACCCGGTCGGCCACCGTCAAGAAGAGCGATTGCTCTTGCGCTCCGCCGGAGGTGGTCATCCGTGCGTCTTGCAGATCGCCGGAGCCTCGATTGCTCGTCTTGCAGATCACGATCACGCCCTTATCGCCACGGCGCATGAACGGCTCCAGGGAATCTTCGCCGAGATAGGGGTTGACCGTCACCGCGTCGAATCCCCAGGTCTCGAAATATCCTGTGGCATACGCCTCGGCCGTGCTGCCAATATCGCCCACTTTGGCGTCGAGAATGACCGGAATATGCGCCGGGATTATCCGCCGCGTTTCTTCCAGTGCGACGATGCCGGCCTGACCATGGGCGATGTAGAAGCCGAGATTCGGCTTGAAGGCGCAGACGAGATCCGAGGTCGCGGCGATCACCCCGGCATTGAACGCCACGATGGCGCGCGTGACATCGGCTTCGTCGCGCAATGGCGCGGGGAGCCTCGCCAGATCGGGATCGAGTCCGACGCAAATCAGGCTACTATTGACCTGACTGGCCGCTTCGAGCCGCTGCTGGAACGTGCCGGATGTCGTTGCCGTTGAACCCATGACATTCTCCGCCGCGTCTGAAGCCGGCGGCGTTGCCTGACCGTCACCAGAACCGCGCTTTCTCGCCCGAAAGTGTACGTACACTCGTCGTTCTTGTGACTCTGCCGCCATTGCGCCGGGTGCTAGGATGGTTGTGAGGGGATACCGCGTCAAGGCGCGGCATTGCGGCGAGAGGGATGGCTCGTCGCGGGGGGGTGCCGGCATGACGCCGATTGCGGCGGGAAGTTCAAACCAGACCGCTGCATCGGCGTCCCGGCTGCCGGAGACCGATCCGGTTTCGGGTGTGCGGTTGCCGACCATGGACGATGTCCAGCGTGCTCGCGCCGTCATTGCCGGCTACCTGTCGCCGCTTCCCCTGCTCTCTACGCCGTCGCTCGATTCGCGCCTCGGCTTCCATGCCCTTCTCAAGTGCGAGAACCTGCAACCGGTTGGCGCCTTCAAGGTGCGCGGCGGCCTCTTCCTGATGAGTGATCTCTCGCCGGCGGAGCGGGAACGGGGCGTCGTTACGGCATCGACCGGTAATCATGGCCAGTCCATTGCCTATGCCGCGGGGAAATTTGGCGTCAAGGCGACGATCTGGGCGCCGGAAGGCGCGAATCCGCTCAAAGTGGAGTCCATGCGCCGCCTCGGCGCGGAGGTGCGATTCAGCGGCCGCGATTTCGACGAATGCCGCATCGAGGCGGAGCGTGATGCAGAGGCGCGCGGCGCCTGTTTCATCGCCAGTGCAAACGATTGGCGTCTAATTGCTGGTGTGGCGACGTATACCGTAGAGATGCTTGAGGAAGTGCCTGATCTTGACGTCATCATCGTGCCCGGCGGCGGCGGCTCTGGTTTGGCTGGCGCATGCCTTGCTGCAAAGAGCATGTCATCGCACGTCCGCGTGATCGGGGTGCAGGCGATAGGCGCCCCGGTGATGCATGACAGTTGGCGCAGCGGGCAACTCGGCACGATCGAGCATGCCGACACGTTCGCGGATGGATTGGCGACGCGAGTGGCGTTCAGCCTCCCGGCCCAGATTCTCTGGCGGCTGCTAGATGATTTTCGGCTGGTTACTGATGCCGAGATGCGCCGGGCCATCCTGACGCTCCTCGAAACAGCTCGCATCCTGGCAGAAGGGGCCGGCGCGGCGGCGCTGGCCGCGGCCTACTCCATGCGAGAAGAGTTGGCGGGGCAGAAGGTCGGTTTGGTCGTATCAGGTGGGAATCTGACCCTCGATGCGTTGGCGGAGGCAATCGCGATGGAGCAACCCTGGTGACATCGTTGCGGGACTGGTTGGGATTTCGCCGCCGGGAGAGCGCGGGCGACACCGTGCTCCTCATCGCGCGGGAGGTCACGGATCGGCAACGATCGGTGCAGGGAGGACTCGCGGAGATTCGTGATCCACGCGTGCTCGATCGCCTCTCCGTCGAGGACTTCGAGGGCCTCGATGTGGTCATCGAGGAACAGGCCGACGAAGACCGCGAATACGCGGTCGTCCTGGCCCGCCTGACCTTCGCCGCCGCCAAGGCCAAGGGCTTCGAGGATCAGATCGTCGATGCCGCGCTCCGCCTCGACACCCTCCTGCCGGGCGATGATCCGAGCCAGGAGCGCGACCGTCTCCTGCGAGATGCCTATAGCGTGGCGCAACGCTCCGGCTATATCGAGGGGGGCCGCGCGGCGTTGAGCCGGTTGGGCTTGCGCGCCATCGATGCCGGAGACAGCGAGCGCGCCAGGGCATTGCTCCGTCAGCAACTTGAGCTTGGGGAAGAGGAAGACGACGACATCGCCGAAGTGAACGCCGCGATCGCGCTGGGCGACCTCTTGCGCAAGGAAGGCGAGCGCACCGAGGCGCAGTCCCTCTTCCGCCGGGCCGGGCGCGGCGCGCAACGCCTCGACTATCACCATGGCATAGCCGAGGCGCTGGTGCGCCAGATCGAGATGCTGCCACGCAACACCGATCTGGAAACGCTCGCGGCCCTGCAGCGGCAGGCGTCCGAGGCCGCCCGCCGCACCGCCGATCTCGGCCTGCAAAGCCGTATCGTGATCAGTCTGGCCGAGACGCTACGGCGTAATGGCAAGATTCCCGAAGCGGTGTACCAGCTTGAGGAGGGCCTGGCGGTCAGCCGCCAGATCGGTGATCTGGGCATGGAAGGCCGCTGCCTGACGACGCTGGCCGAGATCGAGCACTCCCGGGGCCGCATTGCTGCCGCCGCCGCTCACGAGCGAGATTTGTCCACCCTCGAAGATCGCCGGGGCAACCGCGCCGGGGCTTCAGACTGGGCCATTCGCATGGGGACGTCGATGCTTGACCTCGACGATGTGCCCGCGGCGCTGGAAGCGTTCTCGCGCGGCCTGGAGTTGGCCGTCTCCTCCGGCGACGTGACGTTGGAGCAACGCGCGCTTGGCGGTATAGGCATGTCCTACGCCAGGGCTGGCCGCCGCTCCGAGAGCCTCGAGCACCTGATGCGCGCGCTCGATCTCGCTCGCGCGGCACGCGATCGCCGCCACGAAGCCCGCTGGTTGGCCACGCTGGGACAGGCCCTCTGGCGATTCGAGCAGCCGCAGGAAGCCATGCGCGCGCTGACCGATGCCCTGGCGTCCGCCCAGCGCGTCGAAGATCTCGGGCTCCAGGCAAATGTGCTGACGCAACTCGGGCGGATGTATGCGGCCGGAGGCCAGACCGCACGAGCCAAGGAATGGTATGCCCAGGCCTATGGCCTGAACCGGCGCCTCGGGCAGACCGCCGAGCAGATCGATCTGCTCAACCTGCTCTCGGCGTTGGCCGCCGAGACCGGTCAGCTTCCGGCCGCCATCGCCTTCGGCGAGCAGGCGCTGCAGTTGGCCGCCAGCGGGACCGATCGCTTGACCGAAGCGCGGCTTCGCGTCCGGCAAGGCCGGCTGTACTTGGGTCGGGGCGATACCACCGGGGCCCTCGATCACTTCACCAAGGCCGTCACGCTCGCGGAGACCCTCGGGCAGCCAGCGATCCAGGCACAGGCCCTGTCCGCGCAGGCCGGGGCGCAAGCGGCGCTCAATGATCCGGCGGCGACGGTGACATACCAGCGCGCGCTGATCCAGGCGCGCTCGGCTGGCGATCTCGCGGGCGTAGCAACATCCGCGCTTGGGCTTGGCCAGTTGCTCCTGACTCAGGGCGCGAGGGTCGAGGGCGGCCAGATGCTTCAGGAAGCGGCTGCCGCGGCGCGGCGCATGGGCTCGCGCGGGGCAGGGATGCTGCGCCGGGCCGATGAGCTGATCGCTGGGCTCGGGCCAATGGGGTCCGAAGCCGCCAGGAAGCGTCCCGAGCGCGCGCGCGTCATTCCCACCGCCGAACGACCAACTGCGATTTCTCCAGCCGAGACGAGTGCGCCAGACGTTACGCCAGCGAACCCTGCTCAGGGCTCCTCGCGAGACGACGTCTATCGTGAGACGACCCTCCCGCCACTTTAGGCCCGCGGCTCTGACGCCAACCACCGCTACCGCACCTGCCCCCTCACTTCTCATGCCGCGCGATGTCTCCACGCGGAGATGAAAACTCGCTCCGCGTACGTTCGCGATCCTGGGTGCTATTTTCACAGTACCCCATCGCTGTCTCAAGTCGTCTCACCGTCTCACATCGCCTCGACTCCTCGACTCCTCGCCGTCTGGCCGTCTGGCCGTCTCACCCATAGACGTACGTACACACGCCTGCTAGACTCTCCGCTACCCGACAGCACCGTCGCAGCCCCGCGCGCGAGGATCCCCGGTTGCCCCTGCTCCCGGTCATCCTTTCGCGACTCCCAACAGCGCCCTGGCCCTTGCCGGGGAGGTGATGACGCATGCGCAGCGCCAGCGTCGCGGCGGCAGGTTTTGCATTCGCCGATGGGGTCGCGACCGATCCCGCGGGGTTCGTTCACGTTGCTCATGGCCCGGACCGCTTTGGCCGGATCCTGTTGATATGCGTCGAACCGCTCAGTCTCACGGCGCGCGGCACGGAGCTCGCCGACGTCGCGCTGCGCGTCATCCGCGAAACCTTTGAGGCCACTCCCGGGGCCGCTGACGATGCGTTGCTCGCGGCTTTTTCCGCCGCGAATGCCGCGGTCATCGCAGAAAACCGCCCGCTTGCGACCGGACGGTGGGTGCGACGTATCTGTGTCGGCGCCACCGCGATTGTTCTGGCGGGTCGGGATATCGTCGTGGCGCAGGCCGCGCCGTCACAGGCGATCCTCGTTCAGGATGGCCAGGTCTATTGCTTTCCGGACATCGATTCCTGGCGGGGTGACTTCATCCCGGATGGACCGGCGCTCGTCAGCAATCCACTCGGGTTCGCGGAAGACGAGACGCCGCGTCTTTTCCAGTCCGAGTCAGCGCCTGGGGATATGATCGCCCTCTGTGCAACGAGTGTCGGCCGCGTTCTGGCCAGAGACGAGGACGCCGTCGTCAGCCTTTATGGCGGCTCCCTCTTGACCGAGGATCTCGAGGGCTCAATCGACCGTCTGGAACGGCTGCTGGCCCACTACGAGACCGGCAATGCCTTCGCCGTTGTCGCGGCCGTAAACAGGCTGCCGCGGCGGTCCTGGCGGCGCCCTTCCATGCGGCCCGCTCGCGGACCGGAGGAACCCGTCGCGGCGGTTCCGGACACCAGACGTTTACGGGGCGCCGTAGCGTCCTGGGAAGCAGCGGTGGCTCTGAAGGTGGTCACTGGCGCCACGAACGACCACGATGATCGGCCGCCTCTGTTCGAGGGGGTGCGGGACGCCGTAATCAAGACCGCCGAGGTGCTCCTCCCGCGAAAGCGGTTGCTGGCGCCAGACTTCGCCACCCGGCAACGGGTGATGGATGCGCCGGGAGCGCTCAGTGTCAGTCGCTACCGCGAATCGTCGGGACTGCCGGCCGAATGGCGGGCAAACCTCCCGCGCGGTCCGGGAGTGCACATGCCGGCCAGGCTGCTCGCGGTTTCACTGGTGCTCTTCGCCACGATCGGAGGCACGGGCTTTGCGGTGGGGCAGCAGAAGGATCGCGATGCCCGGGTCTCGGCGTCGCTCGCCACGGTCGATGCCGCGCTGCAAAACGCGCTGGACAATCCTGTCTCAGCGGTGTCGTTCGTGGCCGAAGCCGAGGCCGCGGTGGAAGTGGCCCGGAAGTTCGGGGCGACCGGTGAATCGCTGGCGGAGCGCGAGCGCAACCTGGCGACCGTTCGTGATCAGGTCTGGAACATCAATCGCTTTGTCGAGGTGACGCGGATTGGCGCTCTGCCCAATGACGCGGCGAGCGGTCCGGTTCATCTCGCGCTTTCCGGAAAAACACTCTATCTCGCCGCGGGGGATCTTTATGAGCTCGATGTCGAAGGCGAACGGCTCATCTCTCTCCTGGCGGCAGGCGACACGGTAACGGGTGGCGTTGCTGGTGTCCTTCGCGACGTTTCCATCGACGACGGGCACGTCGTCGTATCTGACGGCGAGGCGACATATGTGCGTGACAGCACGGGAACGTGGCAACGCCGCGCGTTAGCGGTCGCCGATGTCGGCGGACTGCGGACTGACACCCCGGTCATATCCTGGGGTGATGCCGCCTATGGCCTCTCCCGTGAAGGGAACATCGTCCGCTTCGATGAAACGTCAGGCGGCCCCATGGCCGACGTCTGGGCGGCGGCTGAAATGTCGCCCGAACTCGAAATCACCCGTGATCTGGCGATCGACGGCCGCATCCATGTGCTGCTTCAAGACGGTCGCACATTGACGTTTTCCCGCGGGGAGCTGGTCGGCACGGTGACTCCCTTTGTGATGCCAGCGCTCAACAGCGCGGCCTTTCTGGCACAGGCCCCCTTTGCCGCGGATTTCTACATCGCCGACACCGGCGGCAAGGTTGGAGGCAACGTGGGTCGTGTTGTCCGGGTCGATGCCGCGGGTGAGGTTCGCCAGTACCTCACCCCGGCTGCATCATCGGGCGACGCGGCAAGCACCGCCGCGGCGATGTCGCTGTCGACCCTTCAGGATATGGCGATAGACGAGCTAACCGGGGTAGTCTACTGGGTGTCGGACAACGAGATCTGGCAAGCCAGCCTCCCCCGCGAATGACACGCCGTCGCCTGAGGTGGCGCTGGGTTGGCCCCGCAACCGCTCCGCCGGCGCGGTCCATGGTCCGAACATGGCGAGCAGCACCAGCAGGCCGCAGACGACGGCCGTGGCGCTGGTCAACACGGAATCGTTTCGTTGCTCGACGACGACGGCCGCCAAAGCCCAGAGAACCGCGGCGCCATAGGAGATCCAGGCCGGAGCCGGCCCCTGTTTCGACAAGAGAATGACGAAGAAGGCCACGGCTCCGCCGAACAGCAGCAGCGCCGCGGAGCCCACTTCCGCGCCTTGCCCCTCCGCGTTCAGCCCTTGCGCAACCAATGTCCCTGCCAATCCAACAACGTTGGCCGCGGTGATCCAACCGAACAAGAGACCGAGGGCCGGCGCGACGAGCTGGTTGTCGAACCTGGTGGCCCGGGATGGCGAGGCCACGCGTACGAACCAGATGTAAGCCCCGGCCGCGCAAATGAATCCGGCCAGAATGATGATCTGCGCCAGGATGAATTGCCGGCTGGTGTACGCGTAGGACCAGGCGCCGTTGGCGACGAACGCCCCCGCCGTCCACCATCCGATCGCGCGGAAGACCACGTTATCGCGCTGGGTAGGGAGTGCCTGATAAATGGCGTAGAGACCGCAAAGGATGAAGATCGGCCCCCAGATGGAGAACGCGTAGGTGGCCGGGAAGATCATCGAGCGATACTCCTGCGCGATGGTTCCGACCGAGCTTCCCACGACATACGATGCATAAATCTGGAAGATGAAGGCGAAGATGTTCGCGAACTGACGGGCAATGTCGCTCAATCGTGGTTGTTCCATGACGTTCCCTCGATCCTGTGGTCAGAATGTCCGCACCGGCAGAAACGCCGGTCCGCGAATCGCCCCATCCTGCTTCCAGGCGACCGCATCGCTGTCGAGCCGTAAGGAAGGGTACCGCGCGCGAAGGTTCATGAGCGCAATCTGAAGCTCGAGCCGGGCGAGCGCGGCGCCGAGGCAGTAGTGCGGGCCCATGCCGAAGCTGAGATGCCGATTCTCAGTTCGTTCCAAATCGAGCTTCTCCGGCTTGGAAAACCGCGACTGGTCGTGATTCCCGGCGGCAATCCAGAACCAGACCGTGTCGCCTTTGGCGATCTGCTCGCCGTTGATCTCCAACGGTCGATTTGCCCGGCGCGAAAGCGCCTGGAACGGACTGTCGTAGCGCAGCAGCTCTTCGACCGCCCCCTCGATCGGGATTTCCGCCAGCCGGGTCCATAGCGGCAGATTAGAGAGCAGGCGGTAGACGGCGTTCCCGAGCGCAAACGTCGTCGTTTCATGGCCGCCCACCAGCAGGATGACGCACTGCCCGACCAATTCCTCTTCACTCAGCGCGTCGTCCTCATCTCGCGCGGCGATCAGGCCAGAGATGAGATCGTCCGCCGGATTGCGGCGGCGCTCGGCGATGCGTGCCAGGAGGTATTGCCCCAGGGTATAGAAGTTGTCGATCTTCTCTTGAGTGATGTTGAAGCCGATGAGACCGTCCGACCATCGCTTGAAGCTTGGCCAATCGTCCGCGGGAATGCCGAGGAGCCGGGCGATCACAATGGCGGGCAGGGGTGACGCCACATCCGCCATGATGTCCAATCGCGCGTCGGAGCGGGATTCGGCCTGATCGAGGAGTCGGTTCACATCGAGGCGAATCGCCTCTCGCATCCCTTCCACCACGCGCGGGGTAAAGGCCTTGAGCGAGAGCGCGCGCAAACGGGTGTGATCGGGCGCGTCCATCGTCAGCATCGTCTGCGCCTGCATCGACCAGAAGAACCGTGCTTCCGGTGTCTCGGGATCGATGCCGAATCGCTCCAGCGGCATCCCGGCCATCGGTCGCAATGCAGAAAATCGGTCGTCTCGGAGTCCGGCGGCGATCTCCTGATAGCCAAAGACGTGCCAGGCGTTGACCCACGGTGGTCCGGGCGGCGGACCTTCCAGTCGCCGGATCGGCCCCTCCTGTTGCAGGCGGCGATATGCTGGGTATGGGTCTGCCAGGAGCTCGGGATCGCGCCGGAAGAGACGTTCTATGATCGTGTGCTGGTTGTCCGTCACGACGATCCCCCGCTCACGACGCCGGTAGTACGCGATTCTCCTCTGAACCGAGTGAATCCGGGTTGTTTCAGGCTACGTGGACAACAGAAACGCGGCCGCTCAGATGGGCGGCCGCGCGGCGAAACAGAGCCGACTACGGGTTCTTGAAGAAGTTGGCGTTGATCAGCTTGAACTCCGCCCACTGCTCCGGGAGGTCGTCTTCGAAGAAGATCGCCTCGACCGGGCAGACTTCGGCGCAGACGCCGCAGTCGATACACTCGTCGGGATTGATGTAGTACTGGTCGGAATCGTCGGTCGCATGAATGCAGTCGACCGGACAGACCTCGACACAGCTATTGTCCTTGACACCGATACAGGGCTGGGCGATCACATACGCCACGTTTTCTCGCTCCTCACCCGGACGAAGCCGGGCCGCGCAGTAGGGTGCGCTACGGACCTGCTCTTTGATGCACAAGCGCTCGTCTTCGACGAACTTGCAGGCTCCTGGAGTATAGCAAGCAGTGTCTGGGCCCGTGGCACAAGCTACAGTGGCCCGAGTGATACCATCGCCTGAACCAGACGAGAGCGGCAGGTGTTGGGAGGGACAGGTGACAGAATCGGAATCGGAGCTGGGCGCGCGAGATACGATCGGCATGACGGCCGAGGAGATGCAGGCCTACATCGAAGCGCTCTTGCAGGAAGAGGCCGCCGAGGCCGCCGCGGAGCGTGGCACCACGGTCGAAGAGGAGCTTGATTCCATTGGATTCGCCGCCGCCAGAGCGGCATCGTCCTACGCCATAAAGTTGCTTGATGCAAATAACGCCTATATCGCGCGCTATCTGCTCGACCGCGGCATTCTTGCAGGAGACAACTCGTAGCGTGGACACTGAGCCTTCACCATTTCAGCGTTCGTTTGCCGAATTTTGCCGGGCCACGGCCGAGTGGCGCCGCCGCAAAGCCGAGGAGTACGACCGCGATCCGCGCAACCTCCGCTCGGCCAAGGCGCTCGAAGAGTTGCGCGACTATGTCCTGAGGCTGCCTGCTACAGATAACCGCCTCATCGAGCTGCAACGGCTCGCCGGGTCGGGAGACGAGTTCCTGCCCGACCAGCGCGTACTCTATGAGCTGGGGCGATTTCGCTTCCACCAGCCGGACGTAAGCCTGGATCCCTTTCTCGATACGCTGGTCGAGTTGGCCGAGGCAGACAGAGGTGAGCATGGCCATTTCGGCGGCCGGCTGCCCGAGGGCGACGATCCCTGGGAGTAGAGCCTTCGTCGCCGCTCACCGATCAGGGAGATCGCAACCACAATGCCCTTCCACCCGCGTGGCCGGACGCGGATTCCTGGAGCATCGTCCGCCGGCCGGCGCGGCGGTCGGGGAGACGCCTGATACGCAAGCCCCTCTCCGCTGGGCGCCGGACCCCCCGCGAGCCCTCCGGCGCGGCGCCTCCCGCGTCGCCGGCCGCGCGCGTTCTCCCGCTCCCCGAGGAAATCCTGCCAAACCACCGCACCCCCAAGACTTGGCAAAGTTGGCACACTTGGCAAAGTTCGCCGGACGGAAAGACCCGGTGCGGCGCGTCACACTTCTCACCAGAACCGAGTGACCTTGGTCGTGATCAGTCTGCTCGCTGCAAGTGCGCCACAATTTCGACATGATGCGTCTGCGGGAACATATCGATCCCCGCCAACGACACGAGCTCAAGACCAGAGGCACGCAACGCCTTCAGATCCCGGGCTAGCGTTGCCGGGTCGCATGAGACGTAGGTCACCCGAGCGGGTCGAAGGCGCGGCAATGCCCGCAACGCCGGCGCCGGCAGCCCCATGCGCGGTGGGTCGAGCAGCACAAAAGGCGTGCGGCCATGACTTCTGTAGGCGCCCTCCAGCCAACGCTCCACCGAGGCGGTTTCGATGCGCACGTTCGTGAGGGCCGCCGTCTCGACATTGCGTGCCGCGAATTCGGCCGCTCGCGGCTGACCTTCGACGGCGATGACCTGTTCAAACCGGCGCGCCAGCGGCAGCGTAAAGAGGCCCACGCCGCAATAGAGATCGATCGCCTTGCGTGTTGCCGGCGACAGCATGGCGCCCGGTTCCGGCGCGTAGCGCAGGGCTTCCTCCACGAGGTGATCCAGGACGAACGGGTTCACCTGAAAAAAGCAGTCAGCGTCGTAGGCAAACCGCTCCCCCGCGATCGTCGTCTGCACCGGCAGAGGTTGCGGCTGATCGAGCGGCGGCGCCAGCGATACCCCATCGTCCCCCGCGGCCGCGCGAAGCTCCGTCGCCCACTCCGGCAGGCGGCCGGCGTGAAGCAGCTCACGCAGGTGCAGGTAACGCTCGGCCAGCGCGGGCACGACGAATGGGTCGGTGGGAAGATCGACAACCTTGCGGCTCCCCGATTCGAGGTAGCCAAGCACCTGGTTCACCGGATCGTGTCGCCATTCCGCGCGGGCACGGTACTCCCACTGAACGGGCGACGGGATCATCGGAACAGGATCACTGAGCTCGATGCCGCCGATGCGGCGCAGACAATCGGCGATGAAGTCGCGTTTCGTCGCCAATTGTGTCTCATACCGGAGATGCTGAAAGTCGGCGCCGCAGCGGGACAGGAGCGGGTAGGGCTCCTCGATGCGGTCGGGGCCGGGCTCGAGAATCTCCATGATCGCCGCGTGCGCGACCCGCCCATGCTCGTGCTCGATGCGCACGCGCAGCCGATCGCCCTGGGCAGCCCGCGAGACGAAGAGCGTGCGACCGCCGCCATAGCCCAGGCCAAATCCCCCCGGCACGATCTTTTCGATCGTGGTCTCGGCTTCGTCTCCCAGTCCTGCCGGGAGGACGATGGAACTGCTCCGCTCGGGACGGCTGCGCCGTGGCGTCACGCGCTGTTTCCTCTCCGGTTTAGCTGCCCGCCTGGCGATGATCCGCCGCTTGAACACCATGCTCGATCACAACTCGTACGATGCGCGGGATGCGGAATAGATGAACCCCCGTGCGAACACCGCGACGGGGGTTCAGGAGTCCACGCGGCGAACCGGTGGAGCCTGGATCAGGTGGTCTTGACCATCGTCCGGAGGCATCCCGTGCAGACTTTCAGTCGCTTCGTCACGCCATTGATGGTAAACGCGCGGGACTGAATATTCGGCTTGAACATTCGGTTCGTCCGCCTCTTGGAAAAGCTAACGTTGTGGCCAAACTGGGTTGTCTTGCCACAGACCTCACACTTACCGGCCACTTCGAGATTCCTCCACATCCAAACCCTGCTGGTCTATGCTTTCGTCAGGTAGCGTGATGCTGCACACGCATGCCGGATCGAAGTGACTCGTGGCATGGGACGGTGCTCGCGCGACCCTCAACCCTACCATAGGCTTCCTTTCGTGCGCAACGATGCCCAGCAGGCGTGGAGCGCGGCAATCCGCGCGTGAAGCAGGATCGACGACCTATCGCTGACTCTCCCTTTTCCCCGGCCCTTTCTCCGGACGATGCGCGCGACCGGCTTGATATGGCGGTCGATTTGCTCCGCCGGGAGTGGCGAGACGGGTTGCCGGCCGGCATGTCCTACCGCACCGCCCTGAGCAGCGTGCGCAGGCTCGCCGGCATCGCGGCCCCCGAGCAGGTTGCCCATGAGCTAGCGACGGTCATCGCCGAGCTGGAGGCCTATGAGCGCCTTCCGGTCGAACGGCGGGGAGCCGCCCTAACGGCAATTGCATCGGGGCTGAAGCGGCTCATTCCGCGGTTTCCCGCGGCTCCGCGTCAGCCGTCGCGGATGGCGCCATCGCCAGGGCATCGCGTCCCGGAGCGCCCGGAAGACGCTCGTCCCCGCGTCCCGGAACCTTCTGTCGTCACGCCGTCTTTCGGGGAAACGCTCCTCCTCCCGGAGTCAGTTCCGCTCCGTTCGGCAGTTCCTCCCGTACGCCTCGCTCTCGACGATCCGGTGACCGCCTTGAAGGGCGCTGGCGGCGCGACCAGCAAAAAGCTCGCCAAGCTGGGCATCGAGACGGTTGGCGACCTGCTCCTTCTCTCGCCGCGTCGCCACATCGACTATTCGCGGACGATTCGCATCGGCGAAGCGCTGAATCTGCGAGAGGGGAGCGACGTTACCGTGCGCGGCCGGGTGACGGACGTGCAGCTTCACCGGGGACCTGGCGCCCCACGCGTGACCATCAAACTGGCCGATGTCTCGGGATGGGTGCGGGTCACCTGGTTCAATCAGTACCTCGCGAATGTGCTGCATGTCGGTGACGAAATAGCCGTCAGCGGCGCGCTCGCATCGTCGCATGGGCCGCTTTCGTTCACCGGGCCGGAATGGGAAAAGGTCACCCCGGGTCCGGGCGGCGGGGTGTCGACCGGCCGCATCGTGCCAGTCTATCCCTTGACGGCGGGGTTGGCGCAGAAATCGATGCGCACCTTCACTCGGCAAGCGCTCGACGCGGCGCTTGATGCCGTCGAAGAGTATCTCCCGGACGACGTTCGCCTTCTGCCTGAACCATTGCCGCCGCTGCGCGAGGCCATCGCGCAGGTGCACTATCCCGCCCACGACGATCGGCTGAAAGCGGCGCGAGAAAGACTGGCGTTTGATGACCTCTTTCTGCTGCAGATCGGCCTGGTGCGCCGCAAGCAGGAGCGTCAGGCCTTTGATGGCATCGCCTTGGCAGCCGACACCGGACTCCTGGCCTCCTGGGAGGCGGGGTTGCCATTTCGCCTCACCGGCGCCCAACGCACGGCGTTGGGTGAGATTCTGGCGGACATTGCCACCACCAAGCCAATGGCGCGGCTGCTGCAGGGGGATGTCGGTTCGGGCAAGACGGCGGTCGCCGCCGGGGCCATGCTGGCGGCCGTAACGAACGGCTTTCAGGCGGCCCTCATGGCCCCGACCGAGATTCTGGCAGAACAGCATCTGCGCGGGCTGGCCATGCTCTACGCGGATCTGGACGAGGCGTCCCGCCCGCGCATCGCCCTGTTGACCGGCTCAACGCGGGCCAGCGAGCGGCGCCCCATTCTGGACGGCGCCCGCGATGGGGCAATCGACATTCTGGTCGGAACACACGCCATCATCCAGGAAGGGGTTGACCTGCCGAACCTGGCGCTCTCCGTCGTCGATGAGCAACATCGATTTGGGGTCAGGCAGCGGGCCTCGCTCCCGGGCAAGGCGGAAGGGCTCCTCCCGCACCAATTGGCCATGACCGCGACGCCGATTCCCCGCACGCTCAATCTCGTCATTCATGGCGATCTCGATGTCTCGGTCCTGTCCGAGAAGCCCCCCGGCCGGGTCCCCATCGAGACCCGCCGCTACGTTGGCGCGGAGCGGGGCGTCGCGTATGACCTCGTTCGCGAAGAAGTGGCCAACGGGCGGCAGGTATTCGTCATCTGCCCGCTGGTTGAAGCATCGGAGGCCATCGAAGCGAAAGCGGCGATCGAGGAGGGCGAGCGGCTCCGGCAGGAAGTATTCCCAGACCTCCGGATCGCTACCCTGTACGGCCGCATGAAGGCGCGCGAAAAGGAGGCCGTGATGTCCGCGTTCCGGAATGGCGACGTTGACGTGCTGGTGTCGACATCGGTCATCGAGGTTGGCATCGATGTCCCGAACGCCACGGTCATGCTGATCGAGGGAGCAGACCGCTTCGGACTGGCCCAGCTTCACCAGTTCCGCGGGCGTGTTGGACGGGGAGGCGAGCGGTCTTACTGCCTGCTTCTCGCCGAAGAAGCCACCCCAGGCGGGGAGGAACGGCTGGAGACGATGGTCGCCAGCGACGACGGTTTTCTGCTGGCGGAAAAAGACCTTGAGCTGCGCGGCCCAGGCGACTTCATTGGCACCCGGCAGAGCGGCCTGCCAGAAATGCAATGGCTGGAAGGCGTGTTCGATACGCGCCTGCTGGATCGTGCGCGGCGGGCGGCAGAGCAGGTGCTAAGCGAAGATCCAGCATTGTCGCAGCCCCAACATCGCGCACTCGGCGAGCGGTTCAGGCGCTTCTGGGAAAAAGCCGCGCCCGAGAAAGCGGTGTAGGAGGCTCCCGGCCCCTTTCGCGAGCAATCGAAGATGGTGAAGGATGCGAGACGCAGGAAAGGTGTCCGCGATCTTTGAGTTCCAGAATGGACTACGAGCGCGCCGATGGTCACCGCGTCAGCCGAGGTCCGATGCTAAAATATGAAGCCGCCGCGCCGAAAAGGCGCGGCGGCTTCATCGATTACAGGTCTGCACCGAGGGCGGCTTCAGAGGATTTGCCCTCGGTGCAGTAAACCCAAACCGTTAGCGGCGGCGCAGCCCGAGGGATGCAACCGCGGCGCTGGCGGACGCCAGGACGGCAAACAGGCTGCCGACCTCGCCCACGCCCACGCCGGTCGCCGGCAGGGCGACGACATAGTCGTTGGCCGCAGCTTCGTAGACCGGCGCTTCGTAGACCGGCGCCTCGTACGGGGCCACGTCAGCGCAGTACGTATTGCCGACCGAAACAGCGTTGCCGACGTTGCCGCCGCTATTGATGTTGCCGGTCGAGATCGCTCCGCCATTTGCCGCGGCCGTGGCCACGCCACCGTTGCCAGCAGACGCGGTATTGATCGAGCCATCGACACTACCGCGACTCGTGGTAGCCGCGTTGTTGCTGCCCGCGCTCGCGTCCGAAATAGCGGTGCCAGCGTTCGCATTAAGATCGATAACGGTTTCGTTGAGCACGTCGCCGCCATAGATGGCGACGCAATCATCCTGAGCAGACGCCGGGGTCGACATGAACCCAGCACCAACCAGTGAAACCGCGACAGCCGAACCCAGAACCAAACGAGAAACCTTCATGTGCGACACTCCTCCCCTTCGCCAAATGGCTGAACCTTGGACCAACCGTCGACGCCGTAGCATCGCGCGCAACGCGCCTGAGATCCCCTAATCCTCAGACCCATGGCCGCGGGGAAGTTCCCGGAAATGGTCTTGAAGCCAAGGCCGACGGACCTTCTGCTCAAGAACCTTCCACTCCCGAACCGGGCGTCGGTGGCGAGTCAGCCGGCACGCCGCTCACGCCGATTCAATCGAGGAAGCACCACACTTCCGGAACCTCGCGACCAGGCGGCGAGCCGCCTGACGGTGCCCTCGTCCGAGCGCTTTCCCTGACGCAACGTCATAGGAACGGTTAGCCCGGGACACCCGACCGCATCATATCGACTCAGGACCTCTTTCGTCAATATGCGCGGCTGCCGGATCTCGCGATTTCACGGCCAATTTCGACGCGGAATCAGGGATCGTGCTCGTCCACGTGAACCGCGCGATCCCTGGCGCCAGCCGTCCGATGATCATAGCCGCCAGAATCGTGCCAGCGCCGCCAATCGCGACTGCCACCGGCGCGCTTGTCGCCGCGGCGACCACGCCAGCCTCGAACTCCCCGAGTTGAGGTCCTCCCGCCGCGAAGGTCGAATGCGCCGCGGCTACGCGCCCGCGCAATCGGTCAGGGGTGACCAGATTGCGCAGCGTGTGGCGCTGCGAAACGCTGACCGAATCCGCGGCGCCGCTGATAGCCAGAAAGATCAGCGACAGCCAGATGTTCCTGCTCAGCGCAAACGCAATGAGGGCGACGCCATAGACGACAATTGCCGTCAGGATGCCTATTCCAGGCCGTGACAGGGGGCGCCTGCTGGCCATGATCGTGGCTCCCGTGACGGCTCCGGCGGCGGGCGCCGAAAGAAGCAGGCCGAGGGTGCGCGGCCCACCGCCAAGCACATCGGCGGCAAAGATCGGCATGAGGGTTGTGCTGGCCCCGAACAGATTTGCCAGAAAGTCGAGCACCATCGTGCCGAGCAAGACTGGCGACTCGCGCAGAAAGCGCAATCCTTCCCTGGCGGCGGCGCGCCCGCCGATGATCGGCCCGGTCCGGACGTGTCGAGCGCGGAGCAGCACCGCGGCAATGGCGACCAGTCCAAAGGTGATGGCGTCGAGCGCGTAGGACATCGCTATGCCGAAGGAGGCGACGAGCACGCCGCCAACCGCCGGGCCGATCATGCCGGCGCCCTGCATGGCGAGCACGCCCATGGTCATGGCGGCGGGCATCGCTGGCGTCGGCACGAGCGTCGGTACGAGCGCCTGGCGGGTTGGCGTGGATATCGCGCCAAAGAGTGCGGAAACAGCCGTCAGGCCATAGATCCAGGGCAGGGTGATTCGTTCGGTGGCCGTGAGACCGGCAAAGGCGGCGGTCACGATCACCTGCGCGATCTGCACCAGGATCAGGGTCGTGCGCCGGTCGTAGCGATCCGCGACGACACCCCCGGCCAGCCCGAACAGAAATAGCGGCACGAAGCGGACGAGGCCCAGGAGACCGAGCTGGATGGGATCGCCGGTGAGCTCAAAGACCTGCCAGGCGACCGCCACCCGCTGCACCTGGCTGCCGGTGCTGGAAAGCAGCTCCGCGCTCCAGATGAGGCGGAAATCGCGATAAACAAGGACCCGGAATGGGCGCTCGTGGGTCGTTGGCGAGGTGGCGCGCTGCCGGGGCTTGGTCATCGGCGGTGATTGTGCCGCACGAGGGGAACGCGCGCATCGCCACATGATTCTCTTGACAACCTGATTGTTGACGAGTGCTAGAGTCTTCCAGGTTTATCGTCGTTGCCGGCGCTCGTCGCCGGTCGTGATGCCAGGAGATTGATGCCATGGAAGAGCAGCTTGCAGTCGCGATCTTCAGCGCGGAGTTCAGGGAGCGCGCGTTCCCGGTCTACGCGGAAATGCGCCACGAAGGCCCGGTTTCGCGATTGACCTATCCGGACGGGCGACACCTCTGGCTGGTGACCCAGTTCGAGGAGGCGTCCGAGTTTCTGAAGGATTACGGTCGTTTTGCCAACGACATCGAGAACGCGTTGACCGAGGAGGAGTACAACGCGCTCTTCCAGAGCGAAGTCGTGGGGCTGACCGCCGAGCAGCAGGAAGTCGCCATGGAGACCGACCGGATCCTCAGCCGGAATCTCCTGGCCCTCGACCCGCCGGATCATTCCCGGTTGCGGCGCCTGGTGGCGATCCCCTTCACCCCGAGGTACATCGAAGGGCTCCGCGCGCGGGTTCAGGCGATCGCCGATGGGCTGCTCGATGACATTGAGCAGACCGGACGACGAGAAATGGAGCTGATCGATGACTTTGCGTATCCGCTGCCGTTGATCGTCATCGCGGAGATGTTGGGGATTCCGGAGGAGGATCGGGACAAGTTCCGTGACTGGTCTCAGGCCGCGGTCACATTCAATCCGGGGCAGCCCCCGGACCCGGAGACGACCGCCAAGCTCGTCGCGTTCATCCAGTATCTGCGGGAGCTCGTGGCGGAAAAACGCGCCGATCCGGGCGACGACCTGCTCAGCGGTTTGGTGGTGGCGGAAGCGGAAGGGGACAAGCTCACGGAAGAAGAGCTTCTTTCCATGATGTTTCTGCTCATCGTCGCGGGCCACGAAACGACGGTAAACCTGATCGCGAATGGCACGCTGGCGCTGTTCGAGCATCCCGATCAGTTCGATCGCCTCAAGGCGGAGCCGGAGTTGCTGAAGAGCGCCATCGAGGAGATGCTGCGCTACTACGGACCGGTCGAGCTCAGCCTCTCTCGCTGGGTCAGGGAGGACACCGAGTTCGGCGGCGTGCAACTGCCGCGCGGTGGGCAGATGATGGCGTTGCTCGCCTCCGCCAACCGCGATGAGTCCCGGTTCCCCAACCCAGAGCAATTTGACATCACCCGGGAGCCGAATCGGCATCTGGCGTTCGGCACCGGCCTGCACAGTTGCCTTGGCGCCACGCTGGCCCGGTTGGAGGCGCAGGTTGCCTTCACGGCGCTGCTTTCCCGCCTGCCGCATCTCTCGCTCTCTGGATCGCGAGAGGCATTGCGATGGCGCGACGGGACGTTTCTGCGTGGCTTGACGCGGTTGCCGGTGACGTTCTAACACGGAACGCGGGTGATCAGTTCCGGCGCCGCGACGAGCCCTCACCCCCTAACCCCCTCTCCCACTGCGGTGAGGAGAGGGGGAACGATCCAGGAGCCTCAGAGAACACGACAGTCTTCACCCGCACTCCGTAAGACTGGCGATGCCTCCCGTTCGGGAGGCATCGCCAGAGCGATGGAGGGCATGAGGTAGCCGGGCTAGATCGTGCCCTGGCGGGCCGCGATGACTGCCAGTTGAACGCGGGTCTCGGCCCGCAGCTTGTTGAGCAGCGACGCGACGTGCGTCTTGATCGTGTTGGGGGACACGTACAGCTCGGTGGCGATCGCCTTGTTGGAGCGGCCTTCAGCCACCAGCGCCAGCACTTCGCGTTCTCGCGGACTGAGCGCTTCCACGTGCGGCGCGGGCGGAAGCGGACGCGCCGGCGAAGCGGCAGATGCGGGGCCCGTTTCGGCCAGAAGTACCAGCGCGTCCTCCAGCGCCGCCGTCACCGAGCGCACGCGCTGGGTGGCGGCCGCCGTGGCGGCGACCGCTTCTTCGAGCGCCGTGCGCGCTTCAAGCGTGGCCTGCATGAGATTGGCGCGTGCGCGGGGAGCGTCAGGGCCGGCGAGCGGGTCGCGGGCCCGGCTGCGATCGGCGGGCATCGTCAGCGGCCACGCCATCTGCTCCCCGCTGCTTGCTGTCGTTCCTGGAATCAGAGCCATGTGCGATCCGACGTCCACGTCTGTTGCGTCTCCTCACGGGTGATCCGCCTTGTGACGGGTTCCCAGATCACGCGCGGTTCAGCGTTCCATTTGGTATCGGCGTTTGAGGTGGCTTGGTGGTGCTGACCCGAGGGTGCGACGCACCGATTCCCCAATTCCGATGCGGTCTCTACTTCCGCGCGTCTCGTTCCTGCCATTGGCGCCATTCACGTTCTATGGATCAACGATAGGATCGAAATGTGGAGAAGGTGTGAAGGGAGCGCGGAAAGCTGACGAAGGTGCTTGGCAAAGGTCACGATTCAGGGGCAGCAAGGTCGCGCCGCGACGGCACGAGGATGTACAGGCCGAGCGGTATGGCGATCCAGAACGGAGGCAGCTTCTCCTGGCACTTTACAAATAGCGATGCCGTGGTGCAGGCAGCCCTCGAGCGCTGGGAGGTGGAGGACACGGAAGCAGCGATCGCCGCGCTGGAAGGGATCAACGACTCCCGGGAACGGCTCCAGGGACGGGGGACGGGGGACGGGGGACGGGAGGCGGAGGCCGATTGCCGACAGCCGATAGCCGATAGCTGACAGCCGATAGCCCGCACAAACACGAACCCGGCCACTTGGGCCGGGCACGTGCGGGAAGGGGAAGGGATTTGGGTTCCGGTGGTGGACCTGGGGAGGGTCACGCCGCCATCTGACCCTATCTACGTCACGGCCCGCAGCCTGGATTCATGATCCTCGGCGCCGGGGCCAGCCACCACCTCGCCCGTGATGGAACCGATCCATTTACGGCGCAACCCATCGTAGTAAAAGGGCATGTTGCTGGAGGAGGTGGGCGCTACCCGCGGGAGCGAGACGGTGTCCCAAGCCGCATCGTGCTCGACCTCGACGGCGCCGACGACCCGACCCACGGGCAACAGGAAGGGAGCGCCGACCGCGGGCACTACCGGCAGCACACGTGCTACCCACTGCTGGTCTTCGAGGAGGAGACCCACTAGCTCATCATCGCCGTGTTGCGCCGCGGCACTCCCCACGCCAGCGCCGGGGTGGGAGCCGTGTTGAAGCGCGTCATGGCCGCGCTGCGCGTCCGCTGGACTGCCCGGCCAGGTGACCGGGTCCGAATGTGGGGCGGCGCCGCCAGCCCAAGCACCGCGCCGCACGCCGGTCGCCACTGCCAGCGGGGCAGGGGGTGTGCCTCAAGCCGAAGGTGGCCGGGCCGGGGCGCCCCTGGGCCATCGTGGCCATCGGCTCGACGACGCCCAGCGCATGTCGCCGCTACGCCTGAGCGCGTGCGTCGCCACCGGATAGGAACCGGCCTTGTCACTGGACCACGCCTGGCCTCGAGGGAGGATGCGCCCCACCCTGGAGCGGTCCCATCAGTTCGCCGGGCGCCAACCACCGTCGCACGCGTTTTCCAAAAAGCCCGTAGAAAGCCCTGTAGGTCCTACGGGGGACTTTGGCCCGGTACAGGTCCAGGCTTGGGGTGGCGATGGTCACAGGCTCGCGGCGAAGCGGCCGGTCCGGCTGGACAGGCAAGGAGGAATCACATGATCGATGACCGGTTCGACACGCTGGCGCGGGCTTTGGCGGGCAGCGCCTCGCGGCGGGCGGGCTTGCGCCTCCTCGCGGGGGCGGGCCTCGCCCTGCTCCCGCTTGGCCGTGGGAGAAGTCCCGAAGCCTCGGCTCAGGAGGTCGGCATCAACCAAACCGGCTGGGGCTTTGGTCCCGGCGAGTCGTGCGTGAGCAATGGCCAGTGTGACAACAGCTTTCCCGAGCTGGGACTTCTCGTCTGCGACGACACCGGCTACGTCTACGGTCCCTACGGCGGGGAGCTGCACTGTTGCCGCTATGCAGGGGGATCGTGCGGGGGGCCGTTGAGCGACGCGCACAACCTCTGCTGCGGCGGCTTGCTCTGCCTGGGCGGGACGTGCGGCCGGGCGTAGGGCGCGCAATCCTCGGGGTAAAGCCGCAGCGTGCCTGGAACGCGGTATCGGACATCGTGAAGGATCGCATGGAATCGTTTCGCTTCGATCGTTTGACCCGGCTCGTCTCGCTCCACCTCTCCCGCCGCACGCTGGCCGGCGCAGTGGGACTCGCGACGCTGGCCCTCCCGCACCGTATCGAGGCCAAGAAGAACCGCAAAAAGAAAAAGAAGATCAAACGCAACGCGTTTGGCTGCGTGAATGTTGGCACCTTCTGCAAGAACAGCAGCCAGTGCTGTTCGGGGATTTGCCAGGGCAAAAAGGGCAAGAAAAAATGCCAGGCGCATGATACCGGCAGCTGCCAACCCGGACACACGCAATTGGACTGCGGCGGCGAGGATGTGCCCTGCCTGACCAACACCGGGCTCGACGGCCTGTGCGATACCACCACGGGCAATGCCGCCTTTTGCAGCGTTCACAAGGTAGGCCCCCAGCCGCCGTGCACGCGCGATGCCGATTGCAAAATATTCGATCCCCGGGGGGCTTGCATCCGCTGTGGGGCAATCGGCACGCTCTGCGCCGTGTCCGACTAGAACTGGTGCGGCGACGAGCCACGCCCTCCGCCCCATCCCCGTAGAAAAACCCGTAGGCGTTACGGGGGCCAACAGAGCGCGCCACTGGCAGAGTGATCCTGCGCTGACAACGAACGGGCCAGCGCCAAGTCAGGTTATCGGAGAGTAGGGAGAGCTATGCACGAATCGACGTTTGATCTCCTCGCCCGGAAGGCGAGCGCCGTCCAGGACCGCCGCACCTCACTCAAGGCCGTTGGCGCCGCCGCCGTGGTCGCCGCTGCCGGTTTGGCAGCACCGCGCGCGGCCGAAGCCAGCAAAGCTGGCAAGAAGGCCAGGAAAAGGTGCCAGCAGCAGGTGGGAGCCTGCAAGAGCGAGTTCGAGAAAGCCTGTGAAGGTAATGAGACCTGTCTCTCACTCACGACCTGTTGCGACTTCTTGCGGAACTGCGACGCCGCGGGCCAGATCAAATGCATCACGGACATTCTCTAGCGCGGTATGCGGGTAATCAGTTCTGGCCGTCACGACGAGCCCTCACCCCCTCACCGCCACTGAAGTTACCCGGCCCGTCGAGCGGGGAGAGGGGGAACGGCCCAAGTGTCTCTGCGAAAACGTCAGTCTTCGTCCGCATCACGTATGACATCATCAGAGGACAGCGTCCAGACGTTCTTGTCATGCTGAGTGCCGCGACACGGCGACATTGTCATCCCGAGGAACGAGGGATCTCGGTCTTATGGGCGTACGGACGAGGAAAACGACGAGATGCCTCCTGCGTCGGCATGACACATTTGCTGTGTTGGTCCACTGAGTGCCGCGACACGCTGAAGGTGTCATCCCGAGCGTGCGAGGGATCTCGTTTTCATCTGCGTACGTACGCGGAAAACGACGAGATTCCTCCTGCGTCGGCATGACAAATTCGCTGTGTCGCAGCACTGAGCGTGCGAAGCATCTCGTCTTCCCTCGCGACCGTTCGCGCGTCCGAACCGAGATCCTTCCTTCGTCAGGATGACACGATGGCGTGGACGGTGTAAGAGGAGGAACTCGATGGACGATCGCCAATTTGACACCTTGGCGCGCACCTTCGCTCGTCGCCGCTCGCGGCGTGCGCTCGGGCGTGGCCTGCTGGGGGGCGTTGTGGGACTGCTGGCCGCGCGCTTCGGGTCGCCGGGAGCGGCTGCCCGCGAGGGGTACAGTCTTCAGGGCGGACCATGCGTCGACGATCTGCAATGCCTCTTCGCCGATACGCCGCTGTTCTGCGCGTACAACGGGCATGGCTCCGCTGGCGCGGCCTGTTGCGCGCCCTCAGGCGGCCGCTGCTTCGACAACGCGGACTGCTGCGGACCGGCGACCTGCTACAGCGGGCGCTGCTTCGATCTGAGCGCCCCGGCGGTAGGCGAGGCGTGCTGGCAGCTCTCGGGCGAGCCCGATCCCTGCTTCGGCGACGCCGTCTGCGTCCACGACTGGCAGTCCGGAGGGATCTGGGGCACGTGCCAGGCACTCGACAATGGCCTCGACGGCGACCCTGGCGAGCTGTGCGGCGACCGCTTCTGCGAGCCGTGGCAACGCTGCTGCAGCCAGTGCAGCGGCATCTGCGCGCCGCGCGACGGCGTGTGCCCGGATGGGCAGTGCCGATCTGGCTACGACTGCCCGGACGACTGCGGCCCCGACAGCCCCTGCCCAGGCTGCCTCTCGGGCTACTGCCTCTACGATGGCGCCTGCGCCTACCTCGCCGGGTGATAGTCCCGATCGCGGGTATCCGGCCCATCGCGCCGCCGACGCGGGCGGCCTGCTGTCTGGCCTGTGCCCCGCGCTTCGCGGGAAGCCCCGTAGAAAACCCGGTAGAGCTTACGGGGTTCGCCAGTACCGTCCCGGTCTAGGCTCGAACCACCGCAGATTAGGGCCCCGCTCCGGGAGCGAACGGCCTCACCCGCCGCGGGGAGTCTTTCAACAGGCGCAAGGATGGAGGGGATGCACATGGACACGCGGCGTTTTGACCAGATCGCGGCGCTCGTGGGAGCCAACCGCGGCCGACGGCAGCTGCTGGGCGGGCTGCTCGGCGGCGCCCTGGTGGCCACCGGCCTGATCCCGTTGGCGCCCAGCGAGGAGGCCGCGGCCAGGGAGGGCGCTGGCGGCGGCGAGTTGGGCGGGCGGCGCGGCAAGAACCGGCGAGGCAGGGACCGGAATCGCGACCACGGCGACAAGAAGCAGGGCCGGGAGAAGGAGAACGACAAGGACCAGGACGGAGGCGTCTTCGGAATTGGCGACGCCCTCCGCGACTGCTCGGGAGTGCCGCTGGTGCCCGGAGCTGACCTGACGAACTGTGACCTGCGCGGCGCGGACCTCTCCGACGCGCTCTTGGCTGGCGCGCTCCTGAACATCGCGGACCTGCGCCGCGCGAACCTGTCGCGCGCGGACCTGACGGGCGCGAACCTCATCGGCGCAGACCTGCTCGACGCGAACCTGACCGACACGCTCCTGACCGGCGCGCTCTTCTGCGGCACCCGCATGCCGAACGGGAAGGAGCGAGACGACAACATTCCCCAATGCTTCTAAGGGCGCATGGCCAGCACCCAGGACCGGATCAGGGTCGCGCACGCTTTTGCCTGACAGCCTGGCCTTTGCGCACAACACCCGACTCTGATTAGCACCCGCGATGCGCATGGGAGGCCGCGGCAGTCGACGTGGATGCTGGGGCTGCTGGCCACCCTGCCGGTGCTGGGCGGACTGTTCGCCCTCCTCGAACCGGATGAACTGGATGCCAAAGGCCGCCGCAAGCGGCGCAAGAAGGAGCACAAGCACGGCGAGGGGCGCAGGCGCAAGCACAAGAAGCCGCAATGCAAGCCCCACGCCAAGACCAAGACCTGTGCCGGCAAGTGCGGCCCGGTCAAGAACAACTGCAAGAAGATGGTTGATTGCGGCTCCTGTGCCTGCGATCCACCCTGTGGCCCCTGTGCCACCTGCACCGCGGCGCGGCAGTGCGAGCCGTGTGACCCCTGCTGCGACGATGTCTGCTGCGACCAGGCCAACGCCGTCTGTCATGCCACCAGTGGCGCCTGCTGCGTGCCCGATGGCAAGGACCAGACCTGCCACAACCAGTGCGGCGCGGTGGTCAATAACTGTGGCATCAGCGTCGACTGCGGCTCGTGTGCTTGTGATCCGCTGTGTGAAGCGTGCTTCATCTGTGATGAGGCAACCACGACTTGCGTCCCCGATCCGGGGCAGGCGGGCGATCCCTGTGGCTCAACCGGCCAGGTCTGTCAAGCCGATGGCGCCTGCGCCTGTGACGCCGACAGTTGCCCCGCGGGTCGGGTCTGCGTCGACGGGAGCTGCGTGCCTGATCCGGGCACCTGCACGGCCGGACAGAACCTCTGCCGCGACGGCGTCGCCCCCTGTGGTGATCACCCAGGGTGTCAATGCCACACGACGACGAGCTTGGCGACCTTTTGTGGCATGGGCTCAGCCACATGCAGTGACTGCTCCAGCGACGAAGACTGCGCCACGGTGACCGGTCCCGGCTCGGTCTGCGCCGATTACTCGGGCGACTTCTGTTCGTGTCGTGGGACCAACCGCCGGGCGTGCGTGGCGCCGTGCGGCCAGTGCACGAGCAATGCCCAGTGCGGCAGCGGGATCTGTTGCAACGGCACATGCAATGTCGAATGCTGCACCACGGTGGACTGTGGCGCCAATGAGACGTGCGAGGGAGGTATCTGCGTCTGCCCCGGGTGCCGGAGCCGTATCAACAACCGGTGTGAGGTCGGTGATGCCTGGGCGCAGTGTGGGGCCGACGGCGACCGCTGTACGCAATGTGCCGGTGGGCAGGTCTGCGCTGCCGGCCGCCAGACCTGTGCCTCCTGTGAATTTGGACAAGTGGCGCGCGGAACCTATTGCGAGATCAGAGAAAACTTCGGCAAATACCAATGTGGGCCCAGCTGCGCGTGCGCCGCCGCTTGGCCGGCGTTGGGCGACTGCTTTAACGTCGCCGCCCCCGCCTACTGCCGTACAGGATCGGAGCCGGTCTGTGAATTCGCGGCGGACTGTGTCATTGACGGGCTTGGCGACGACTGCATTCTGGCGGGCGAGTGCGAGCCCGGCTGCAATAAGACTGTCTGCGTCACGAGGTGCGGCGCGGGCGCCGATAACGGACCGCCCCAGCTCGTGGTGCTCGACTAGGCGGGGACGGCACGCGGCTCTCGCCCAGCGGACGGTGTCGTCTGGCTTGGCTGTGCCGCGTACCGGCGTCTGCCTGGATGGGGAGTGCCGGTCTGGCTATGCCTGCCCAGATGATTGCTCTACCGACAATTGGCGCCCAGGCTGCTTGTCCGGGTATTGCCTCTACGACGGGACGTGTGCGTAGGGGGACAAGGGTTTCATCTTTCTATAAGAAGATCAAGGGGATAGAAGATCACGAGGGGGTAGGGGTGAGTCGGGTGATCTTCTTTGCCGAGGTGGGGTCTGAGCGGGGCGGGAGTGCGGTTCAGGCGCGGACTCCCTCCCCCCACGCGTCGGCGGGCCTCAGCTGACTGCTTTCTTCACGAGCGCACTGATCCTGGCCTCGTTGTCGGCGGTCAACGCCGTCAGCGCGAAGGCGGTCGGCCACATGGCGCCGTCGTCGAGGTGCGCGTCGTCATTGAAGCCGAACGTCGCGTAGCGCGCGCCGAACTTCTGCGCCGGCGTGAAGAAGCAGACGACCTTGCCCTCCTTGGCATACGCCGGCATCCCGTACCAGGTCTTTGGCGCGAGGTCTGGCGCGGTGGCGGTGACGATCGCGTGGAGCCTCTCTGCCATGGCCCGATCCGGTTCCGCCATCTCTTGCTTGCTCCTCTGCAAGATTCGGTGGCGGCGGCCCTCATGCTCGCGAGCCGCCCCCGTCAATACCCTGACGAATCGAAACGGGATAATGTGACCGGTGCACGGCGCGTGCCTGGCGGAGCGCTTTGAGATCGATCGCCCACGATCGCTAGCGGCGGCCCGTCGACCCTCGGCACGGCCGGTGAGGCCGCGGGGATGCTGGCAGCGCTAGAAGCAGATGTGAGGCCGTGCGGGGAGAGCGTGCGAGTTGGTTGGTGATTGGGGTGGAGTGCCAGGCGAACACAGGCGGGCGTCAAGGATGGGCGCCGGTCGGCCGCGGCCGGTCTGGGCGTAAAGAAAATGCGTAGTTTTACCAATGGCAAACCACATCGCGTTCCGCCATGATGTGGGCGTAGGATGGTATAGCTGACGATACCCGGGAGTCCTCATGGATGCCGATCGCTTCGACACGATGATCCGCGCCCTCGCCCACTCATCGTCCCGCCGGACCCTGTTGGGATTCGGCTCGGCCGGTGGCCTGGGCCCCCTGCTCGGACGCCTCGACGCCGGAGCTAAGCGCAAGAAGCGCAAGAAGAAAAAGCACAAGGAGCCGTGCCGCGCCACTTGCGTCGAGGGGGGATGCGGCTCGGATGGCTGCGGCGGCTCCTGCGGTGATTGTCGTGCCCCGCTGACCTGTCAATCCGGGGTCTGCGCCTGCCCGGACGGGACGGAAGCATGTGGCGGCGAGTGCCTGCCGTTTTGCCCGGCCAGTACCCCCGGCCGGCCGGTTGCTCGCCACCCGGCCACCTGTGCATGCTGCGTCCGGCCGGGGTGGTATCCCTGCCCGAACGGCATCGAGCAATGCTGTGTTGGGTCCGACAACCTCCCCTGCTGCGGTCCGCCCTGCGACCCGTTAGCGGTCGATCCGTACTGCCCGCAAGCGCCCTCCTGTGACTATGACGTCGAGTGCTACGAGGGACTCCACTGCCCTGTCGGCGCCTACCCGCGCCTCTGCGAATAAGGCCACCCCGGCTGACGACGCGTCGCTCGTCCCATCCGCGCGCACCCGTCTCATCGGCCGGGAGTCAGCGCGAAGGCTGCTCCTCGAGCATGCCGTCCCGCGCCTGACCCTGACCGGGCTGGATGGCGTGGGCAAAACTCCATGGAGGCCGATTCTCTACCGCGCACCAGCGTTTCACGAGGTCCAGGCGGCGATCAGTGCCGTTTCGAGCGTCTTGCCATCCGGCGCGGTGGCGACGAGAATCTGTGAACCGTTGGCGACGGGTTTGGTGCGTCCATCATCGGGCGCGCCGGGGATGTCGATCACCGTCACGTCGCGCGGCGTCAGTGTCACCAGACTCGGATCGCTCAGCACCACCGCCGCCAGCGGGTCCCAGAAGTAATAGCTGCCGGAGGCAATCGACTCGGCGTTGTTGGCGAGCAGCGCCGCGACAAACTCGGCCGCGGGCGTCGACGTCGCGGCGTCCAGTTGGGCGACGAATTCCGGCGTCACCGGCACATCATTGGTGGCGTCCAGCGGGACCAGCGTGATCGGGGCGCCAGACTCGAAGACCAGGCGCGCCGCGTGCGGATCGCAGTAGATATTCCACTCGGCGGCCATGTTTTCGTCGCTGACCGACGACCCGTCGACATCGACCGCGCCGCCCATCACGTAGATCATCGCGATGTTCTCGACTAATGCCGGCGTGGCTTCGAGCGCCGCGCCAACGTTCGTCAGCGGGCCCAGCGCCAGCACGGTGACGGGTTCCGGAGAATCCTGAATTGCGGAGGTGAAGAGCGCGACAGCATCCTGCGCGACGGGGTCGCCGCCGTCCGGCAAGTCCAGTCCTTCAACCGTCTCTAGTGTCGTGAGCCATTCCGCTGGTGGCGCGTTGTCACCCTGAAGCGGCGATTCTGCCCCGCAGCTGACCGGCACGTCGCCATAGTCCGTCAGCGCCAGCAAGCCCAGTGCGGACTGTACGCCAGCATCGCAGTCGGCGAACCCCGTCCCGGCGACGGTGATGGCTTTGACCGTGAACTGGGGATCGTTCAGGAGAAAGAGGGTCGCCATCCAGTCGTCGGAAATCATGTCGCTATCGATGACGACGGGCACGGGATCCTGGGCCGACACGGCCGTCGTCCCGTTGAACACGCCAAGCACACAGAACATCACCAGGCATAATGCCAATCTGCCGACCATCGCACCGTCCCTCTCGCTGCACGCGTTCCTGCGCCACGTCGAAGCAGGAGTGTCGCGCAATCCTCGGCGCCGCGCCAGTGCGGGGAGCGAATGGCCGTCGGGCGGAGTCATGCTCCACGATTACCCAGGAGCGGCAACTCCGACGGCGACAAGGATGAAAGAGAGAGCAGATCATATGTTCTTGAGGACTCTCACTATCAGCGGGCCAGTCTTCGGGGGGCGCGTGCAGCCCTCCATCCTTGACGGAACGGCGGATCACCCCGACGATGCATCATCTGCAATCGCATGACATCGCCTCAGGCGACGAGGAGGAGCGACATGACAGCAGCAGGGAGAGAAGGCGCCGGTTCGATTGTGGCGCGGGGGGTCGTCGCTCGCGTCCCAGGTGAACCTGGGGTGCTCGAGGAGTTCACGATTGACGCCCCCGGACCGGGTGAAGCGATGGTGCGCATCCTGGCGAGCGGGGTCTGCCATACCGACCTCTCGGCGAAGAACGGCGTCTTCGGCACGGAGGGGTTCCCGTTCCTGCTGGGCCACGAAGGCGCCGGCGTCGTCGAGCGGGTGGGAGAGGGGGTCACGAACGTGGCGCCGGGCGACCACGTCATCCTGGCCTGGCGGGCGCCGTGTGGCGCGTGCCGCTTCTGCCTGGTTGGTCAGCCCCATCTCTGCGCGGCGAGCCTCAATGCCGAGAAGCGGATGCGCACGATGGATGGCATCACGCTGACGCCAATCCTGGGCATCGGCACCTTCTGCACCCATACGCTGGTTCACAGCAAGCAGTGCATTCCGTACGACCCGGCGTTGCCCGCGGAGCAGATGAGCCTGATCGGCTGCGGGGTGATGACCGGCGTCGGCGCGGCGCTCTACTCGGCGGACGTGAAGCCGGGTACGTCGGTGGCGGTCTTCGGCTGCGGCGGGGTGGGCGACTCGATCATCATGGGCTGCCGGCTGGCGGGAGCGACGACGATCATCGGCGTCGACATCGACCCCCGCAAGCTGGCGTGGGCCCGCGAGTTCGGGGCGACCCATACGGTCAACCCGACCGAGGGCGATCCGGTCGCGGCGGTCAAGGAAATCACCGGCGGCCATGGGGTCAATTACTCGTTCGAGGCCGTCGGGCGGCCCGACACGACGCTGCAGGCGATCTTCAGCCGGGACCTGGCCGGCACGTGCGTCATCGTCGGGGTGGCCGGACCCAACGCGACCATCGAGCAGCTTCCGCTGGGCAAGTTCTTCGATATCGGGGGGAACCTGCGCATCTCCTGGTATGGCGATTGCCTGCCGACGCGCGATTTTCCGCTCCTGGCCGAGTGGTACCGGCAGGGCCGGCTCGATCTGGATCGCGTGGTGACGCGGGTCATTTCGCTGGAAGAGGCGGAAGAGGGATTCCATGCCATGGAGCGGGGCGAGACCCTGCGCTCGGTGATCCGGATCTAACCCACGGTGGCGGAGCAAAGCGCGGTGGGTGCGGCTGGAGTAGGCATTGCCGCGCGCGGACGACCCTGTCCGAGCGCGATGCGCAGCTCGACGAGGAGCCGCGGCAGGTCGGGGTTGTCGCCGGCGTAGCCCGGAGTGATGGCAATGGCCAGGGGGTGGCCGCGTCCGTCAACCAGCAGGTGGTCTGGATGGTCAGCCTGCCGCGGGAACGGCCGATTCGGCCTCGTCAATCACCACACCGTCGAGGATCACCGCAGCGACGCGTCCAACTGACGGATCAATTCTCCGACCCGCCCACCGCCACGTGGGGCGGCCGGGTAGCGTCTCAGCACGTCCACCACGACGGGATGCGCAAGGATCCGCGACCGCGCGATGTGGTCGGCTCCGACGGCGGGATCGTCTCCCAGGGAGCGTTCGAGCGCTCGTGCCGCATGAGCAGCCGCTCCAAGGATATGTTTTACCTGCGTCGTTTTCGCCAGGGGGTGGAGGAACGCGGCACTCGCCGCGGCCACGGCCGCGCGCGCAGCGTCGCATGCCGCGGCCTGTCCTGCGTCGCGGGCCTCCTGAGCCGCCCGGAGTGCCGCCCACGCGCTGTCACGGAGCGCCTTGGTCCGCTCGCCTCCATCCGCGAACGCCTGCGCGGC
>JBBRVX010000009.1:0-46355 GCA_038246475.1 Thermomicrobiales bacterium
ACTTCTTCACGGTCACCGTTATGGGATCCGAGAAGCCGCTGCTATTGTCCGCCCACGTCCCCCGGGCGAGGAAGCTGACGGCGCCCTTCTTCGGAGCGCGCCACGAAATGGAGTAGGGGGCCGTGACATCGCTGCCGATGACGCGCGCCTCCTGCCGCGAGCAGGACGAGCCGGAGCAGACCAGCGCCTCCACCAGGACGGGATTGGTCGGCGCCCCGATCGAGACGTCCACCGTTATCGGCTTCTTGGCCTTGACCCTGAAACCGTTGGTTGGTCTAACGATCCGCAGCACCGAGGCAGAAGGATCGGGATCGACGCTCAGGCGATCGAACGCCCGGTTGAGATAGACGCGCGAGATCGGATTGAAGAAACGGGAATCGGTCTGCACACTGCGCATGATGCTTGTCAGCGACGATCGGAAGTAGGCGGGGAAGTTGCATTCAGCCACGTAATCCCCAGAGGCAACGACCCCTGCCCAGCCGGGTTGGGGATTGACGATCGAGCAGTTCGTGTCCGTCGGTTGCGCCGCATCGCGCAGGAGGTATTCATCGGCGAGACGACCGAATGAATGGCCCAACTCGTGGACCAGCACGCTGTTGGCCAGCGGGTGACCGGAGGCGACGGCCGAAATGGCGCCGCCGCTGCCGCCGTAGATCGGGTTGTTCCAGAAGACCATGATCTGATCCCATGGAGCGCCGGCCAGATTTACCTGCCGCGTGACTTCTGCCCAATCGCAGAGAACGAGCCGATCAATCCCCGCGCCCATGCCGCGACAGCCGAGATCGACCGTGTTGTCGACAAAGTGGATCCGCACCTCGGACGCTCGAGTCGAGAAGGGCTCGTACGACAAGAGATGCGTCGTGAGCTGAAAGACGTGTGTATGGAACAGCCCCATCTCGCCAGCCGAATAGTCATCGCCAATGATTGTGACGTCCAGGAAGGCGCCACCCGATCGTGCAGTGCGCGTGTTGTCTCGCGAACGGGAATGATCCGAATTTCTGGACCGGGGCTGTTTCTTCAGGGCGTCTTCACCGCGGATCGTGCGGAACCGCGGCACATTTTCGACCTGTTGCGCTCCCGTCAGTGAGAAGCGATCGAGCAGCGTCCCCCGTGGCGAGTGAATCTGGATCGACGTCGCATGCTCCAATGCCGCGATCGTCAACGCGAAGTTCATTTCTGTCAGCTCAATGCTGCCCTCATGCCCACCCTCGGATTCTGTGCCGGGCCTGGGGGGCGCGGCGAAGACGATATTGGGAATGGCGAATGGGGTTGATTGCAGTGCTGTGCCCCGCGCGTCGAGAAGCTCGATCGTGTATGGGTCATCGACTTCAGGGAACGAGGGAACGTACCCATTCTTCTCCGTTGCGGCGGTGATGCGCAGCAGTTGCGCGGAGCTGGCGCTGTAGAAGATTTCCACTTCGAGAATCCGGCTGGCCGGGGCGAGCGTCTGGTCGCGAAGCTGCTCGCCGTAGGAGCGCGAAGACAGGCCATCCCGCTTGCGAGCTAGCGCCTGCGGGGGAGGAGCAATGGCGCCAGCGACCAGCAGAACGGACAGGGTCAGATTGAGCAGCAATAGCGCGGGCGCGACGCTCGGGGATCGCCGTTGCCTGCGCCGCACGAATGGCCTCATGAGCGAGCGTTGCAGATGCATCATCGAACCCTTCACCGAAGGCGTGGAGCCATGCCTGGAACGGACTCGTTGCTTGAGACGGTATGCACCGCGCCGCCGAATGTCAAGCCATCCCAGCTGTAGTCACCTCCAACCTGTTGACAATTCATTAGTCATAGCGCAACGTGCATGGTGGATAGTGACCTAGAACAGGGAAATGTGGTCGTTTGTGGGAGCGTCGCGCTCAATTCATGGAGGAGCTAACCAGATGATCAATCTGCTGCAACGGTCATTGGATCGTCGGCGCATCGTCGCTGGCGGATTGGCGGTAGGAGCCTCGCTGGCCTTCAACCCCTTGCTGGGGCGGGTGAGCGCCCAGGATGAGGTCGAGCTGGCGGCCGATGCCTCGGACATGGAGGCGCTCATCGCCGGCGCGCAGAAGGAGAACAAGATCGTCTCCTACGGGATGCCCCGCGAGTGGGCCAATCTCGGCGAAATGTGGGATACGTTCCAGGAGAAGTACTCGATCGAGACCTGGGAAGACACCGACATGGGCTCCGCGACGGAGATCGCGAAGTTCCTGGCCGAGAAGGACAATCCGGTCGCCGACATCGGCGATATCGGCATCCTTTTTGCCCCGTCCGCCGTCCAGTTTGGTGTGGTTGCTCCGTTCAAGAACGACACCTGGGACGAGATTCCCGAGTGGGCCAAGCATCCCGATGGGCTGTGGGCCACCCAGTATTACGGTACGCTCTCGTTCTGGGTCAACACCGATCTGGTTGATCCCGTGCCGCGCACCTGGGAGGATCTGCTCAAGCCAGAGTACAAGGGGCTCGTGACCATCGACGATCCCCGCACCGCGGCCCAGGGCAACTTCGCCGTCATCGGGGCCGCCTTCGCCAACGGGGGCAGCGAGACCGACGTCGCCCCGGGCCTGGCTTACTTCAAGAAGATGAACGACATGGGCAATCTCAATCCGACCGGGCTTGACCTGGCCAAGATTCAGAAGGGCGAGGTCGCGCTCGGCATTGGTTGGGACTACCTCGGCTTCGGATTCCGGGATACCCTGGCCGGCCAGGTCAATCTGGAGGTGGTCATTCCCGAGGATGCCACCACCGTTGGCCCGTACGTCTCGATCATCAACAAGTGGGCTCCGAATCCGTTCGCCGCGCGCCTGATGCGTAACTTCATCCTCTCGCCCGAGGGTCAGGTGCTCTACGCCAAGGGCTACGCGACGCCTATTCTCTCCTCGGTCGAGATTCCGGCGGACATTCAGGCCAAAATGGCGCCGAAGGAAGCGTACGCGGCCTCGAAGCCAATCGAGAACTGGTCAGCAGCCGTCGCATCCTTCCAGTTGATCGCCGACAGTTGGGGCAACGACGTCCTCGGTCAATAGGCAGGAAAGTCAGGATCCGCCGCGCCGGTGATCGTCATCAGGGCGATCGACCCCGGCGCGGCGGTCCGCGAGGCATCACGCGTGGCAGTGCAATCTGATGTGCTCGTCAATCCAGTTGCCGGGAGGGACGATGCGGTATCCGCACCGTCCGTCTCGGCCGTTCCCGCATGGCGATCCCGGTTGGGGTCGGTGCTCTGGCCGGTGATCCCCTTCCTCCTCTTCTGCTTCGTGCTCGAGATTGTGCCAGTAGCCATTCTGATACGGGATAGTTTTCGGGAGCTGGGCAACGGCGCCTTCACCTTGCGGAACTACGGGGCGATTGCCGAACCGCTTTATTGGCACTCGCTGCGCAACAGCATTCTGCTCTCGGCAGGGACCGCGCTGATCGGCGCGGTCTGGGGGGCTCTGGCCTGTGCGGCAATCGTGCGCGAAGGGGGACGCGTGCAGCGCTGGCTGATGGGCATGATCGCCACGACCTCGAACTTTTCAGGGATTCCGCTGGCGTTGGCCTTCATCGCGCTCCTGGGCGCCAGTGGACTGGTGACGCTGCTGGCCCGCAATCTCTTCGGCATCCGACTCTACCCCCAGCACTTCAGCCTCTATTCCTGGACCGGCTTGACCCTGGTCTACACCTATTTCCAGATTCCCCTGATGGTGCTCCTGTTCCTGCCCGCCATTTCGCGCCTCAAACCGCAGTGGCAGGAAGCGTCGGCAATGCTGGGGGCGCCCTCGTGGGTCTACTGGCGGCGCGTTGGCTTGCCGGTCATGGCGGCGCCTTTTCTGGCGGCGCTGGCGCTCCTCTTCGCCAGCGCGCTCGGCGCCTACGCCACGGCGTGGGGTCTTTCCGGGGGCAAACTGAGTCTGTTTACGATTCAGATCGCGTTCGAGGTCAACGGTGATGTCAGCTTCGATCCCGGCAAGGCCAGCGCCATGTCATTGACCCTGGCGGCGATCATGGCGCTCAGCATTTTGGCGGCACAACTGTTGGCCCGGAGGTCGCAACGATGGCTATCGTGATGACCGCCGAAGAAACGGCCCTGTCGCAAATGCGGCGGAAACCGCGGGCGCAAATGGGATCGATCCTGCTCCGCGTAGCGCTTATCGCCGCCGTGCTCTACCTGGCCCTGCCGCTCCTGGCCACGCTGGCCTTCTCGCTGGCGACCATCTGGAGCCGCACGGTTCTCCCCGAGGGCTACACGCTGGAGTGGTACGTGGCGGCGATCCAGGACGATCGCTTCTGGCCGACGACGCTGCGCACCCTGCAGGCGACCCTGGGCGCGGCGATCATCAGCCCCTTGCTCGTGGTGCCCGCGCTGTTGGCGGTCCATCTGCGCGCGCCGAAGTGGAAGCCGTGGCTCGAATTTCTGTCGATCGTGCCGTGGGCGTTGCCCGGGGTCGTGCTCGCGCTGGCGATGATTCGCGCTTACATCAGTCCCTTCAATGTCAGCCGGCCGGGTCTGCTGATCCTGACCTACGTGCTGCTGTCACTGCCGTTCATGTTCCGCTCGATCGATGCCTCCCTTTCGGCGATCGACGCGCGAACGTTGTCCGAGGCGGCCCAGATGTTGGGGGCTGGCTGGTTCGACATTGGACGACGGATTCTGCTGCCGGGCATCATGCCGGGGCTGATGAGCGGCGTCCTTCTGATTGCCGCGCTGGGGGCGGGTGAGTTTGCCCTGGCGTCGCTCATGGCCGGGTCGGGATGGAAGACGTTTCCGATTTACCAGGCGCAGGCGCAAGGTGTCGATGGCCGCATCGCCAGCGCGCTGGCGATCATCGGGCTGCTCTATGTACTGGTCGTTTCGCTGTTGCTGCTCTTTGTGGCCGGACGAAACCGATCCGGGACCGGCGCGGCGGGCATGCCGCTGGTCAACAAGTAGGCACCGGCCGGCCTTGCATACGGGAAGGAACGCAACGACGGATGGGCGCCAGTCTCCAGGTTCGGGACCTCTACAAGTCGTTCGGCGAGGCCACGGCCGTCAATGACGTCAGCCTCGACGTCAGCCCGGGGCAGTTTGTCTCGCTGCTCGGCCCGTCCGGGTGCGGGAAGACCACGACGCTGCGGCTGATTGCTGGCCTCGAACGCGCCGACGAGGGCGAGATCATCATCGACGGCCGCGAGGTGACGCACATTCCGCCCCAGCGGCGCAAGATCGGGATGGTCTTTCAGCAGTACGCCCTTTTCCCGAATCTCACCACATTCGAGAACGTGGCCTTCGCGCTGCGGGTCGATCGCGAGCCGAAGGAGCGGGTCGCGAGGCGGGTGCAGGAGCTGCTCGAGCTGGTGCACCTGGAAGAGGCAGCCCAGCGTTATCCGTATCAGCTCTCTGGCGGCATGCAGCAACGGGTGGCGCTGGCCCGCGCGCTGGCCATGGAGCCGCCGTTGCTCCTCCTTGATGAGCCCCTCTCGGCGCTTGACGCCGCGATTCGCGACGAATTGCGAACGGAGCTGCGGCGCTTGCAGCGTCACCTCGACCTGACGGTGATCTATGTCACGCACGATCAAGCCGAGGCCATGGCCCTCTCCGACGAGGTTGTCGTCATGGAGAAAGGGACGGTCAGCCAGGTTGGCACACCACGGGAGCTCTACGATCGGCCAGCCACCCGCTTTGCGGCCGGGTTCATCGGCTCCAGCAACCGGCGCGTCACCCGCGTCGAGTTTGTTGGCAACCGCCCCATGATCCGCTGGGGCGATGCACTCTTGCCGATCTCACCCAATGGCCGGGGCGAGCGGGGCAATGCGGTGTTGGCGGCATGGCGGCCGGAATCGGCGACGGTGACCACCCTGGGCAATGCGGCGCCAGACGCGCTGATCGGCACGATCGAGCTGGTGACCTTCCTCGGCCCGATCACCAGGCTCGACATTCTGGTCGCGGGCGATTCGGAGCCAATCCTTGTCGATCTGGACTCGACCTCCGCCCAGAACTTTGACATGGGCCAGGGCGTGGCCGTGTCCGTGCCGGCGGAGGCGATTCGCATCTACGCCTGATACGGAATCCGGGTGAATAGTTCCGGTCGCCGCGACGAGCCCTCACCCCCCTGCCCCCTCTCCCAGTGCGCTGGAGAGAGGGGGGAACGCACTCCACGCCGCAGCGAAAACGGCAGTCTTCATCCGGATTCCGTATCAGTGGTCTTGGGTTCCCGATCGGCCGCGTGCCGTTCTTGAAGAGGCGAGGCCTGCTTCGACATCGCGAACCTGGAGTAGAGCCGGTCCGCGACCAGCCACACTGGCCCGTGCATGATCCCACGGCTGAGCTATTCGATGGTTCCCAGGGCAGCGAAGAGCGAAGGAATGGCAGCGCCGCCATGAATCGACCGGCGATTGGGCGAAACCTCAATGCCGTGCGCTGCCGCGACGCTCTCCACGAGCGACATCGCCGCGCCGGCGGCGATCCACCTGTCGACCTCTGCCCCTCCAAGCTCCAGCCGCATCGGTGCAAGCCAGCGCTCGCTCGCCTCCCGCTCGGCGCGATCTACGTCAAATCCGTGCCGGCGCCCCAGGGCTTCGGCCGTGCCGTAGAATCCGAGCGCCGCGTATTGCTCGCGCGGCGTCGTCCCGAACTGCCAAGCGGCATCCGCCAGACCAAGCAACACCGCCAGCGTGAGCGAATGGTTACCATGTTTGACCGTTAGCGCCAACGATTCCCGGTACGCGTCGATGGCGGCATCCGGTTGCCCGAGATCAAGATACAGAGCTCCCAGCAGGGCGAGAGAGTACGACACGCAGCCTTCGCAACCTTTGGAGGAACGGGCCGCAAGGCTTTGCCGGAATGCATCTCGGGCCTCTTCCAGCCGCCCCAGGCGGTGAAGCTCGCTGCCGAGCCGGCTCCAGGCCCAGCCGGTCCATTCACCCTCTCCCAATGGTTCAAGCTGATTGGCGGCGCGTCTCGCCAAATCAGCAGCCTCCTCATGGCGATCCGGATAGGCCCCAATCGCCCTGCTCAAGAGCGTCAGGCCGACCCCCATGCCTACGCCGTCGCCGTGATCCTCCGCGATCTCCATGATCTCATGCGCGTATGCGGCCGCCCTGACGAAGTCTCCCCGCTCCACCGCAAAGTTCCCTGCCCAGAAACGGAGATACCACCGGATGTCCGACGCCGAGCCCGCATCCACGGCCATCGCGTTCGCGATCCGCTGGCGGCCCTCCTCGTGCAGGCCAGAGATCAGCCAGAGCTGGGCCACAAAGGCCGTCAGCCGAGCGGCCAGATCGTCCTCTCCCAGGGCAAGTGCCCATTCCTGAGCCGCACGAAAGTTATCCAGATCGAGCGCCTGGAGTTGAATCCATACCTCCGGGTCGGGACCAATCGTCAATGCGTCGAGCGCTTCCGCCGTCCTGGCAAAGTACCGCGCGTGGCACAATCGCACCGCTCGTTCTTCGCTGGCGGCACGCAACCGTTCAAGCGCGAAGAGGCGCAGTGGTTCGAGGATCCGAAAGCGCAACGGCAGGTCATCGGGGAGCGTGCCGTCCAGAAGGATCATGTTCTGCCGGGCAAGCGAGGTTATCGTCGCGACGTGCCGCGGATTGAACCATTCCTGCATGTCAGGCAAATCCGGGGCGGGTCCAACCACGGGCCACTCTGAACCCGCGCTGAACGCTGCCAGGTCTTGCTTCCCGGATGGCGCGCGCGACGAGCCGTTCAGATCGAGGACAGCGGCCGCCGCTGCGAGGGTGAATCCGCCGGCGAAGACTGATAGGGCGCGAAACAGTATCTGCTCGTCTGGCGCCAGGAGATCATAGCTCCAACTGATGGCCGCCTCCATCGTTTGCAGCCGTGCCGGCTGGTCGCGATCTCCGCTCGCGAGTAAGGGGAGACCCGCCTTCTTCACCAGTGCCAGGAGGGCAGCGGGCGAGAGGAACTGGATCTGCGCTGCCGCCAACTCGATCGCCAGCGGCAGCCCATCGAGGCGATGGCAGATTTCCGCGATCGTTGCCAGGTTGGCCCGCCCCTCCTCCATCGTCGCTTCGACCATCAGATCAGGGCGCTGGGCCAGTGCCCGTTGGGTGAACAACTCGATAGCCGGCGAATCACGGGCAGCGGGCATCAACGCCCTGTGGAAGCGATCCAAATCGGGTCGGGGCAAGGGGGCAATGGGGATGACCTGCTCCCCGCGCACACGCAGAGCCTCCCGGCTGGTGACGAGAAACGTCGTCTGGGAAGCCTGCTTCATCAGGCTGGCCACATCTTCCGCGGCAACGAGCAGATGCTCCATGTTGTCCAGGACGATGAGGTGCTCACGGATTGCCAGATACCCGGCCACCCGATCGCGCAATGGACGGACGCCATCACCTTCCACCACCTGCAACGCATTGGCAAGTGTGGGGAGGACGAGCGAGGCATCGGTCAACCCGTCGAGGCGGACGACCAGCACACCATCCGCGAAGCGATGGGCCTGACGTATGGCAACCTCGATCGCTAATCGCGTCTTGCCAACGCCACCTGGCCCTGTCAGCGTAAGAAGCCGCGCATCGTGGCGGATAAGCATCTCCTCGATGGTCTGCATCTCTCTCTGGCGGCCAAGCAATTGATGCGCCGCCTCCGCGAACTGGGTCTGGGCGTGCGACTCCGGCGGTCCGGCAGTCGACCGGCGGAGTCGTGCCAATCCCAGGAAGCTCTTGCGCTCGGCCCCATCGAGGCCAAGACCATCGGCCAGCATCTCCGCCGTTGAGTGGCGGGGCCGCAGGTTGATCTCACGCTCCAGGTCGCTGACAGAGCGTGTACTGATGCCAGCGCGTTCGGCCAGATCCTGCTGCGTCAGCCCTGCCGCTACGCGATGGCGTCGCAAGACTGCCGCGAACGCGTCTCGTTGTGACGTATCCATCGCCGCCGCTCTCGCCCTACCCCTTGATGCCGATCCATAGTCGGCGCCTTCACGATGTCGATGCCTTCTCCGCCCATATTGGTCGAAGGTGTGGTCAATGATGTGTGTTTTCCTGTGGATTCTGCATTGGATTGAAAATCGATGCCAATTAGGATGCGAACGCAACGATCATCGAGTGTAAGCATCCTGGTAGAGCGCGAAATCAGGCTCGGGCAAAAGGCGTCTGGGTTTCCCGTAAAGGAGCAAGCACCATGGACGACCAACGATTCGATGCAATCACAAGGATGCTCGCGAACGGGCTGCCGAGGCGTGGTGCTCTCAAAGCGCTGGCAAGCCTGTCGGTGGTAGGAGCCGCCACGCGGGCCAGCGTTCCCGAGGCGAGCGCCGACGGGAACTTTGGCGATCATTGCGATAAGTCCACTCCATGCAAGAAGCCTCTGGTCTGCATCAATCTAGAGTGTGACCACTGCCGAGAGTCCGGAGATTGCCAGCAGGGCTGGTGTTGCGAAGGGTATACCTGCAGCACTCACGGATGTGTCGCGTGCAGCAAGAGTCGCGGCGTGACCTCCGAAGGCTGCAACTCGAGGAAGAAGAAGAGAAGGAAAAAGAAGCACTGAGACACCTCGTTCATCAGGCGCTGCCGCCTGACATCGTTCCTCCTCGAGTGCTCTCGTCAGCCAATGGCTGCCGACGGTCTTGGTTGGGTTGTCCTGCCGCTGTCTCAGCCGAACCCTCAGTCAGAGTCCTCCGAGCGCCGCCACCGCGCCTCCGCCATGGCCACGGCGCGCCAGGCATCCGCGGCCCGCGACCAGGCATCGGCAAGGTCGCTGACGGCGTCGATCCGCTCCGGCAGCCAGATGTCGTCGCCCGCGAGCAGCAGGTCGACAGGCGCGTCATACTCGATTGCCGCCCAGCGGGCGTCGTGTTCTCGCCGCGCATCGCGGGTGGCATCGACGGCGGCACCCCAGAAGCGGCGAACGGTCGCCTCGTCGCTCACGCTGGACCGGCAGGTTGAGCCGCATCATGTTCCATAATGCCAGTAGCCTGTTCGAGCTCGGCGATCAGCCCCTCCGGTTGCAACACTTCGAAGATCATCTCGCCATGCGCCCAGTCGAATGCGGCGTCTGGCGGACCGACGACACCCCGTTTCAGCATGGCGCCGTTCTTCCGGCAGACAAAGTAGAGAGCGTTTTCGAGGCCTCGGGTCGTCATATCCGCGGGGTCCGCGGCCAGCTTCATGGTGATGCCGTTCCACCAGGCGAGGACCGTGGCTGCCTTGACTTTGCGCTGTTTTCCCGCCATGGTCTCCATATCCTCCCTGAGCCGGAGCGCGAGCGTCCACGCCTTGCGATGTTTCCGCGGCACGGCGGAGGAGAGCGTACCTCGCTCCGCCCATGCACGTTTTGGGGCGGCTCAGCGGCAACGGCTCAGCCCCGATTGATGGTCGGCCGACCTTACGCTCTCAGGGTAGCCCGATACAGGCCGCGGTGATCGTCTGCAGTTCGGCCGCGTTCAGCGCGACATACGCTTCGCTGATCACCGTGAGCGCCTCCGAGGGGCTGGTGTCACGCAGGAGCGTCTCCATCTCGTCAGTTACCGGGAGACCGGCCAGCCGGATCTGGTTGGAGAGCGTATCCGCGTACTGCACCGATTCGGCAAAGCCGCGGCCAATGTCCACCCCGTCCGGATCGCGCAGGTAGACCGCCCCTTCGGAATACTGCGCGCCCGCGGCGAAGAACCCGGACTGCCCGCCCGACACGATGGGGGTCATCACGAACGCGCGGATATCTGCCGGCACGTCGTCGCCAAACGCGAACTCCCAGCGATTCGGATACCAGGTGTCCGTCGGTGGGTAGACGTCCGGTGCTGGAGACTTGACGCTTTTGATCCACTCGGTGATCTGCAGCGTGCCGGCGACGTCATGGGTCAGCGCCAGCTCGTCCATGTACTTGCCCTTGACCGCGACATCCATCGTGCCGGGCGGCGTGGGGCCGGTCTGGAAATAGAACGCGCGGAAGTCGTTGGTATGGGGCGAGTAGCAGGTGATCTGGCGATCGCCGACAAACTGCGCCTCGAACCAATCCCAGCCGCCAGGACCAGCCGGCTGGAGGTTCGTGACCGCCCGCACCACGGCCGATTTCGGGGCCCCGGAAAGCATGCCCCACTGATGATCGAACCAGAACGTGCCGCCGGTCAGGGCAATCTCCTCGCCATCGATCGACAGCGTGCTAGTGGCCGGGTCGACCTGCAGGTTGGGGATCGAGTAGTAGAGCGTCCCCACCCCGTCGCAGCACGGGAGGCAGCCGTTGTCTCCCTGGAGCAGGTAGCCCTTGCCAGTGGAAAAGGTCATGTCGATGGCCATCTGGACCGGCGTTGCGCCGCCGTCATCCTGGCCCCAGGCCTGGATCTGCACTGGAAAGAGATGCTCCGCATCGAGCGAGCGAATCGAGTTCTTCCCGATCGTGGCGCCGAGTCCATCCGGCTCGAAGCTGAGCAGCCCGCTCGTGCCGGCGACGGCGATTGGTTTGGCCTGGTTGTGCCGATCGCCCGCCTTGGCGACCGCGAAATGCATCTCGAAAAGCTGATTCTCCACGTCGGTGAGGCCAAACTGGGCCGCCAACGGTGGCGGCAAGAGGGCGCCGCCAAAGAACATCAGCTCGACGCCATATTCGTTCCCCTCGGCATCCGTGCAACTGCCCACGAAAAAGTACCAGCCGATCAGGGCATCGAGCTCCATGGCATTCGCGCGCGGAAAATCGAGGGCCGCTGTCTCCGGAATCTGGAAGAACCCGGCGGTGCGCTCGGGACCGAGCAATTGGGTCATGCCATACGCCTGGTGCGGGGAGAGCGAAGACGTATGTGGAAAGAACGCGGCGTAGCGCCCCTCGGCGCTGGGTACGAAGGAGGTCGGCGAAAAGGCGAGCTGCAGCAGCCAGACTTCCATGCGCTGACCGAACGCCTCGTTGCTGTTCTTCGTGGAGAGGACGGCCGCGAGCTGGTCAGGTGAAAAATCAGCGGCGTCGAGCTCCAGACTCCAGAGCGCCCTGGCCAGGCTATCCCGTGTATCCGGATCCAGGGCATCAAGGCGCGCCTGGGCATCAGCCAGCGCCGAGACAGTGGGCGCCTCATCCTGAGCCCGGGCAATCCCTGGGCGCGCGGCGCCGCCCGCCACCACCAGGGCCGCGCCGCCCAATCTTCCCAGCGCGGCGCGTCTGGAGAGTGAGGCGGAAGCAAACTGTTTGGCGAGACGATCAAAAGAGGCAGCATTCACCGGCATCTCTCCTACACCGGCGCGGCCGGCGAACGAATCTTCGTCGCCCAGGCGGCGTGAGCCTGATGCCCATGTCCGCGCGGCACATACCGCGCCCACTCCTGAAGCGATCGCCCTAGCAGCGGTACTCGCAGACGCCTGCCCCCCCGGCCAGACCAGGAACGTAAGGGCAGCAGACGAGGCCATACAAGCAGGAATTTCCACCACAGGGTAGGCCAATTCCCGGCGGCTGGTCGCATGCGCCACGGCTTCCACAATAGCCAGAACAGCAGCCGGAGCAGCCATCGTCCCAATTACAGTCGCCGGGGCAGGAAGCGCCGCGATCGCGGCAGCCACCGTCGCATTCCCCGCGCGGGGTGCAGACACCGGCGCCACCCGGCACACCGGGCGTGCTTGCGCAGCAGATGAGTCCGCTGCCGCAGGCATGCAGGGTCCCGGCGGCGCAGCCGCATCCCTCAGAATTGCAATGATGCGCACTCGTGCTCTGCCGAAGTGTGAACTTCTCAGCAATTGCCGCGACCGCACCGGCCAGCCCTAGTCGCCGCAACGCGCCCCTTCGGGTGGTGGACTTTGCGAACATGCGCGTCAAGGCATCGAACCGCCGGTTATCCACAGCCGGAACCCCTCCGTCTTCAGCAAAAGTAGCCTCTACGCCGAGGCGACACAGTCAGCGTGTCGCGGTGTTCAGCACATCGTTCGGGCGTGGCGGAACCGCGGTGATGGGTGAGTGGCAACCCAACAGCACATGTCCCGCGACGCCCGAGATTCGAATCTGCCTCGTGAACGGAGTCGTTAGCTGTTGATCGACTGAACCACGAAGCTATTGATGCTGGGGTTGCTGAGCCGGGTATAGACCCCAGGGAAGTACGGATCGGCGCAATCTTCGCCCCAACTGACGATGCCTGTCTGGATCTCGCGATAAATGGGAACCCGCCTCTTCTTCTTGCCTTTGCCTTTCTTGTGCTTCTTCTTGGTGACGGCGCCGATCACTTCCTTGACGAAGAGCGGCCCCCCACTGTCTCCATAGCAGGAGTCTTTGCCTTTAGCGGTGGCGCAGATCATGACGCCCGAGTAGACCTCGCCACCATAGGCAACCTTGCAACCGCCGTCGCCAACCATCCTGAGACTCGCTTCCAGAAGCTGATTCGAGCCGTACCCGCGCTCTGTTTCGCCCCAGCCTGCCACCGTGGCATAGGCTCCCGCTCCGTCGAAGGCGGTGTTGGCCGGGCCCACAATCGGTATTGGGGTCGCGATGGCCGCGGGAACTGGACTACTAAGTTCGAGGATCGCCACATCGTTCTCAAACGTGACGGGATCCCAATCCGGATGGACGGTTACGTCAACCACTGACCACACGTTCCCCGCGCCGAGCTCACCGAGATTCGCTCTGCCAATCCCGATCGTGTAGGCGCTGGCGGGGATTTCGGTCGTCGAACCATCTTCCGTGGCGCAATGGGCGGCGGTCATCACGAAGGAGGGCGCAACGAGACTGCCCCCGCACTGGAAGTCACCAGCATTGACGAAGGCCATGAAGGTGTATCGGCCCTGATTCACCCCGGAGCCGCCGATGACCTCCGGTTCGACGCCACGGGTCTTCTGTTTTTCCTTGTTCTGTTTGTGGTTTCCCTTGTTCTGTTTGGATGACCTGAGCTGCTGCCCCTCGACAGATGTCGCGGAGTCGGCGCGGGCCGGCCCCAGCGATGCCGCGAGCGCCGGTTCCAACACCGTGGCCAGCAAGGAGAACAGAATAACCAGGGTTAGCGCCAATGTTGAAGCACGTGGAACCCCGAACCTACTACCGTTAATCGTCACGACTTCTTCTCCTGCCGTTACATTGGCGCGCACGCTTCCAAGGCCGTGCGTCTCACGAGGCAAACAAACGGCTCCAGCCGCGCAGGGTCGCCGCTCCTCAAACGGATAAAGGATTGTTTTCCACCCAGGGCAATGAAATCTTGCAATTCCATTAATCACTAGTTTACTCTAATTTATCTAAAAATGACAAGAGCTGGGGCGAGAATATCGCCCGAATGCCGTGAGACTTCGATCACGCGCTACAGAAGTGTTCCATCCGATCGACGCCCGGCGAGGGAGTTGGCACAGCGTCGTGCGGCGCCTCGTTACTGGATGTCACGTGGACGAGGCGACTACCCGGTGGCCACCACACCATTCACGAAATCGCTGATAACCGGCGAGCTAAGACGGGTATAGACCCCTGGGAAGCCAGGTCGGGCACACCCGTTGCCGAAGCTGACGACGCCCATCTGCGTCACCTGATAGATGGGAACCCGTTTTTTCTTCTTGCGGTGCTTGTGGTGGCCGCCGTGATGACCCCTCTTCTTTTTCATGAGCTTTGTTCCGATCTGCTCCCGCGCCAACAACGGCCCGCCGCTGTCTCCCTGGCAGGAGTCCCGACCCGGAAACGCGGCGCAGATCATGACCGGCTGCACGAACTCGACGGGATAGGACGCGGCGCACGAGGCGTCGCTGGCGATGGTGACATTTGCCTCCAGGAGCTGATTCGTGGGGCTCCCTCCCTCGGAGGTCGTCCCCCACCCGGCTACCGCCGCTGGCGCCCCCACGCCATCGAACCTCGTTTCGCCTGCACCGACCTTGGGAACGGGCTGGGCAAGATTTGGGGGAATGATGGTGCTCAGCTTCAAGACCGCGACGTCGTTGGCGTCTGACACCCCTGGACTCCAGAGGGGATGCGGAGTAACGGCCGTTACGCCGCGGACATTGGCCGCACTGACCTGGCTCAGGTTGGCATCGCCGACCACCAGGGTGAAGGCGCCTGGCGGCAAAGCCGTCCCATTGTCATCTGTCACGCAGTGCGCCGCGGTCATGACGAACATGGGATCGATCAGGGATCCGCCGCACTGAAACGTGCCGCCACTCGTTTCGATCACCACAAAGGTCATGAAGGTGAACCTGCCCTGCGCCACCGGCTTGCCGCCGACAACCTGGGCATCGATCTCGCCCTTGCGCCATTCGGTGAGGAAAGCCTGAGCGTCGGCGAGGCGCCTGGCCTCCACTTGCGAGTTCTCCGTGGCGCGGTCCTTCTTCTGGGCCGCCAGCATGGCCGGCGCCACGAGCGCTTCGCCAACCATGGCGAGCACGAGCACCAGCGCGAACATCACGATCGAAACGCGCCGCCGCCCGGAAATCGACTCGTTGTCCATGCGCTCTCCATGCTTTATGAAACGGCATCCCAACGTGCTGGCCCGATGCTCTCGATCGAGGTCAGCTCGCTGTAACGCACCGACGCGTCATCCTCGGTTCGCTATTCGACGGGGGCATTAGAACATAGCCTCCAATTAAGAATCAAAAAGCGATGCGTTAGTTCAGGCTGTACGGAAGTTTCGATTCCGTATTACCAGCTTCTCGAGGTGAGCCAATGGAGCGCATCCGCGGCGATGCGCTCCATCAGCACCGACGTCGGCTCGATCAAGGTGATCAGCCCGGCATCCTGGCCAAACAGGATCGGCATCCAGTCTACGTCCGTGGCCGCCCGCGCGTCCGCCACGCCGGCGGCGACCTCTGGCAGACGCTGCCGCAGCTCCCACTCGCGCCCGGACCACTCCTTGATGAGATCATTGCGCCATGACCGGGCAAACGCGCCTGGCCAGACGCGGCCGGAAATGATGTCCGGGATCTCGGTGAGGTCGGTGTCGGAACCGTCGCTCTCGATGATGACCTGCTTCACAGCATCGGGAATCGGCGCTTCGTCCGTGGCCAGGAAGCGGGTGCCGAGCAGCGCCCCCGCCGCGCCAAGCATCAGCGCCGCGGCCAGACCGCGCCCATCGGCGATGCCCCCAGCGGCGAGGACGGGAATCGGCGCCACCGCGTCGACCACTTGCGGCACGAGCGCCATCGTGCCCATCACCCCGACGTGCCCGCCCCCTTCCGTCCCCTGAGCAACGATGACATCAGCGCCGGCCTCGGCGCCGCGCCGCGCCTCGGCCACGTCCGAGACCTGATGCATGACCAGGCTGCCCGCCTTTCGCACGCGGGCAAAGATTTCCGCGAGAGGTTGATCGACGCGGGCCCAGGCAAAGGAGGCCACCGCCGGTTCTTCTGCCAGAACGTTTGCGATGTCATCATCGCTGGAGCGAAAGAGGAGGAGGTTCAGCCCAAACGGCCTGGAGGTCTGCGCCCGGATGCGTGCCGTCTGCTCACGGATCTGAGCGGCGCTTAGACCGCTACAGCCGAGGATGCCGAAACCTCCGGCATTGCTCACCGCGGCGACCAGTTCTGGCGAGGTGGCTGGCGGCCCCATGCCGCCGAGCACGATTGGGTAGCGCACCTCCACCAGTCTGGTGAAGGCCGTGGCCAGCTTGTTGTGATGCGCCGAGGGAGAATCCGACATGGAGGCGTTGCCTTTCCTCGTTCGTCCGGTCGATTGCGGCGACGTGATGGCGCATTGCGCGGCCGGGAGCGGATCGATCTCGATTCCGCCCACGATGGCGTCGGTGATGATCGCGTTACGACTTCGGCAAGCCACGCTCCAGCAGCCGCAGCCAGTTGCCGTGCATGATGGCCGCGATGTCCTCTTCGCTGTAGCCCCGCGCGCGCAGGAGGCCTGGGATCTGCTGCACATCGGCGATGGTGTCCAGATCGCGGGGGGTCTGCTCGATGCCGTAGCCGCCGTCGAGATCGGTGCCAATTGCCGCGTGGCGGCTGTTCCCGGCGAGCTGGCAGACATGGTCGATCTGATCGACGACGTTGGCGAGGGTCACTCCTTCATTCGTGGTCACGCCCCGCTCCCAGTTCGGCTGCAGCATCCAGGCGTCCATGACCGCGCCGATCACGCCATCACGCTCGATCATGCGGCCGATCATGGCATCGTCGAGCTGGCGGTCGCCGGGAACGAGGGCGCGGCAGTTGGAATGGCTGGCCAGGACCGGTCCCTGGAAACGATCGAGCGCCTCATGAAAGCTCTGGTCGGTCAGGTGGGAGACATCGAGCATGATGCCGAGGGTGTCCATCTCCCGCAGCAGGGCTCGCCCCTTGTCTGTAAGCGGCCCGGCGCTGCCGGTGCCGAAGGCGTAGGCGCTGGGGCCATAGTGGACGGGGCCGACAATGCGCAGGCCATCCTCCCACCAGAGGCGGGCCTGCTCCGGTCGCACGATAGGATCGGCGCCCTCCATCAGCAGCACGAAGCCGAACGGCGCGCCCGCGGGGTCCGCCTCCCACGCCGCCCGCCACTCCCCCAGATCGCCTACAGTGCGAATGAGCTGGATGACGCCTTGCCGCTCCAGCTCGCGATAGTAGGCGAGCTGGCCCTGCGCCTGGGCAAAGGCGATCTCGTGGGTGCGGAAATCGATCTCGCTATTCTGGCCGTGGTTCTTGCGGGCGATCAGGGTGGCGAAAACCAGGCCAATCTCGCCGGAGCGCAGATCGGGCAGACCAACCGTGCCCGCGGCGCGTCCCTTCCCGGTTATCCCCTCGGCGCGCTCGAGTTCGCGCGTTTCGTGCGCTCCCAGCGCCAGATCGCGATTCCACATCAGCGCGTTCATGGCCAGATCGAGATGAGCATCGACGACGAGCATCGTTCGGGCGCCTCCACGGTGGGTGATAGGGTGATAGGGTCATGGGGTGATAGGTGGCACGGGCTATCGGCTATAGGCTATAGGCTATAGGCTATAGGCTATCAGCGTACGTCTTCCGTCCTCCGTCATCCTATCACCCTCGTCCTACCGTTCTCGGGTCGAGGGCGTCGCGCAAGGCGTCGCCGAGGAGGTTGAGAGTGAGGACGGTCAGGACGAGCGCCGCGCCGGGGAAGAGGGCGAGCCACCAGGCGCTCTGGAGGACGCGTTGCCCGTCGCGCAGCATATTGCCCCAGGTGGGGGTCTCGGGGTCGACGCCCGCGCCGAGAAAGGAGAGGGACGCTTCGGAAATGATCGCGTAGGCGACGACAAAGGTGCATTGCACGATCAAGGGCGAGAGGCCGTTGGGAAAGACATAGCGCAGCAGGATTTGTCGATCCGTCATGCCAATCGATCGCGCCGACTCGACGAAGGTCTGTTGCCTCGTCACCAGGGTGGTCGATCGCACCAGGCGGGCAATGGTCGGGGTGTAAACGACGACGAGCGCGATAAGCACATTGATGGCCGATGTGCCGAGACTGGCCATGATGGCGATGGCGAGGAGGATGCTGGGGAAGGCCATCAGTCCATCCAGTGTGCGCATGATCGGCATGTCGAGCCGCGAAAAGTAGCCGGAGAGGAGACCGAGCAGGGAGCCGATGAGCGCCGCGATGAAGGTCACGCTGACGCCGATCAGCAGCGACACTCGCCCACCATAGATTACCCGGCTGAAGACATCGCGGCCGCGGTCGTCGGTGCCGAGGAGATGGGCGGTCGAAGGGCCTTGCAGCCGCACGGCAGGGTCAAGAAACGTCGGGTCATGCGGCGTCAGAAACGGGGCAAAGAGGGCGGCCAGCAGCGCGCCGAGCAGAAAGAGCGCGCTCAGAGCCGTCGCCGGGTTTGCCAAGAGCGCACGAGCCCAGCGTGACCAACGCGGCCGCCGTTCCTCCGCGCGCAGGGTGACTGGATGCAGGCTGCTGGCGACGGCCATCAATCGCTCCCCAGCCGCACGCGGGGATCGATATAAACGTACAGAACATCAACCAGGAGATTCACCAGCACGTAGGTCATGGCGATGGCGATGATCGCTCCCTGGATGATGGGGTAGTCGCGGCGGGCGATGCTCTGCACGATCAGGCGCCCCATCCCAGGAATGGTGAAGACCGTTTCGGTGACGACCGCGCCGCCCAGCAGCGCCCCGACCGAGACGCCAAGGACCGTCAATGCCGGAATGAGCGCATTGCGCAGGGCGTGCCGGATGATGACCAGTTGGTGCGGCAACCCCTTGGCGAACGCGGTGCGCACGTAATCCTCACGCAAGACGTCGAGCATCGATGAGCGCACCATCCGGGCCAGCAGCCCCGCCGCCGAAAAGCCGAGCGCGAAGGCCGGCAGCAGCATGCTCTTGACGTGCGCCGCGACGCCGTCCTCAAGGGGCACGTAGCCGCCGGCGGGGAGCCAGCGCAGCCGCACGGCGAAGATGAGAATGAGCAGGATGCCGAGAAAGAAGGTGGGGATCGCCGACCCGGAGATGGCCACCATGGAGAGCGCCCGATCGACCGGCGAGTTGTAACGCACGGCGGAAATCACGCCGGCCGGGATACCGATCAGGATCTGGAACGTCAGGGCATAGAGCGTCAGTTGCAGCGTCGGGGCCACGCGATCGCGCAAGGCTGAGGTGACCGGCTCACCCAGGAAGATCGATTCGCCAAAATCGAGCCGCAGGATGTTGCCGAACCAGTGGACGAACTGCACGGGTAGGGGTTCGTTCAACCCGAGCTGAGTGCGCAGCCGCGCGATATCTTCGGGGGTGGCGCGGTCCCCCAGAATCACCGCCGCCGGATCGCCGGGCGTCAGATGCACGAGCGCAAACACAACCACCGCCACGACAAGCAGCACCGGAATGAGCAGCGCCAGGCGGCGCAGGATGTAAGCAGTCATGACGGGACGGAGGGTGATAGGGTCATAGGGTGATAGGGTGATAGGGAGGACGGCAAGACGGCGAAATGGCGAGACGTCAAGTCGGCCAGGACGACGAAACGCCGATAGCCGAGAGCCAACCGTCCTATCACCCTATGACCCCATCACCCTATCACCCTTCGCGTCACCCTCCGTTCAGCCAGAGATTCCAGAACTTGATCCCGCGCTCGAACTGCCCGTCCCAGCCGCCGACGGTGTCGGAGCGGAAGGAGACGTTGCTCGAATCGCCGATCTTGATCGCTGGTATTTCGGTGTAATGGGCCTCCTGGATCTTCTCGAAGGTCGCTTTGCGGGTATCGAAATCGGACTCGGCGAGGAGGTCCGCGGCCAACGCCAGGCTGCTCTCCGAGCTCCACCAGCCGGGATACTGATTCATCTGGCCGACGTAGGAGATTTGGCTGGGGTCGGGCACAAAGCCGTGGCCAGTCCCGAACATCTCCCATGCTTCCGGCTTGGCCCGGTTCTCCAGCACGGTCGCCCAGTCGCTGACCTGCAAATCGACGGTGATGCCGACCGCTTCCAACTGCTGCTTGGCGACAATCGCCTCGCCATACATGTAGGAGTATTCCTGGGTGGTCAGGAAGCGGAGCGGCGTGCCGTCGTAGCCGGCCTCCTCCAGTTTGGCCTTCGCTAGCTCGGGATCGTTGACATTGTAGAACTCCTCGCCAACAGTGGTGTACCAGGGCGTTTGCCGCATCATCAGGCCGGGATCGAGCCGGATGAACTCGTCGCCACCGCGGCCCGATTGCAGCATCGGGGTATGGTCGAATGCCGCCTGGACCGCCTGCCGCATGGCCGGATTTTCCATCATCGGCGACTTCCAGTTCAGGAAGAAGACGTCCCAGTTCGTCGGCGTGAGAATCTCGGCGATGATGCCCGGGAAGTCCCTGAGGACCGCGTACTGATCGTTGCCGATGTCCATGCCGAGTTGATAGTCGCCGGCTTGCAGCCCCGCCACTCGCGCCGCCTCGTCGGGAACCGGGATGAACTCGATCACGTCGGCATAGGCGTACTTCTTGCCGCCGTAGCCGATCGGCTTGTCGCCGGGAGCGGACTGATAGTCGTCGAAGCGCTCGAAGCGCATCGCCGCGTCGCGCTGCCACTCCACGAGGCGGTAGGGACCAGTGCCGATGTACATCGTGGGGTCGGTGATGGGATCGTCGCCGGCGGCATCGAGAATCGACTTGGGATGGATCGTGCAGGCCTGCGTGTTGTGCGCCAACCCGATCAGGATCGTGCCGTAGGGCTCGCTCAGGCGAAACTCCAACGTGTAGTCGTCAACCTCGGCGAGTTCGGTCGTCATCTCCATCAGGCGTTTGCCGACGCCGCTGATGCGGCCCCAGCGCTCGACCGAGGCGATGGCGTCGGCCGCCTTCAACTCTTCGCCGTTGTGGAACAGCACCCCCTGGCGTAGGGCCATGGTGTGCGTCAGGGCATCATCGCTGACGGTGTAGGTCTCGACCAGCTCGGGGATGGCCTGATACGTCTCGTCGTAGGTAAAGAGCCCCTCGTAGGCGCAGTAACCGATGACGGCGATGATCTCGGCGGTCGATTGATGCTCATCGAGATGCGGCGGCTCGCCGATGGTGGCCACCCGCAGCGTGCCGCCCGGCGTGCCCGCCGAGGGATCGTCCTGCATGGCGCGGAGCAGGGCCGCGGAGGCGCTGCCGTTGGCGCCGCGCCCCACCAGCATCGCCAGCGCCGAACCGCTCAATCCCAGCAGGGCCGCCCGGCGCAGCAACGCACGGCGGTCGAGACGACCCTGCTCCCACTCCGCGATGCTGGCGGCAACCTCTCGCCGGAGTCTTGAAGTCGCCAAGTCCTTGTTCTGATGTCGTCTCATCATCGAGCGTCCTCCATGTCCACTACCGGCGCACCACGTCTCATCCGGCTAGGATCGATTGGAAAGCAAGGCGGCAACGAAGCGGCGACGCCGCCAGCCCCCGTGTCGCCAGGCCAAATCGCTGGACCGTTTCACCGGCATCATACGGCAGGTGATCGCGTTGTCAAACATGAATAAAGCGCGCGTGAGGGGTAAGCGGTCAGGCGATTTCCGGGGCCATAGCGGCGCGTAGCTCATCGGCATACGCGCGTAACGCCCGGTCGTAGCCATCGAGGTCAATGCGCTCGGCGTTAGCGGTGATCAGGTCGAGCAGAGTGACCACGGCTTCTGGACAGCGACCGGCGCTGACAAGCGCCAGGGCGTGGAACGCCTGGACGCCGGCGTGGTCGGGAAAGCGAGCGCGACCCTCGGCCAGAAAGCGCTCGGCCTCGTCGTACTCCCCGACATTGCGCAGGGTGCTGCCGAGCTGCACATGGAGCCGCGGCAGATCATCGCCCGCCAACCCCAAGGCTTGAGCTCGGCGATAGGGCGCGACCGCCTCGGCTTCTCGCCCCTGGAAGTCAAGCGCGCCGGCGTACTCGAAGTGAGCCCGCGGCTCGTCTGGAAAGCGAGCGACCAGCGAACGGGCCAATATCAGGGCCTCTTCGCCATGCCCTTCGCGGTTTAGCTCATTGATGCGGACGATGTCCTCTTCGAAATCGACTCTCGCATTCAATTCCGTCATGGGTTGCCTCCGCGTGGTTCTGCCGAATGCTGTTTTTCGACGTTGCGCCTGAAGACAATACCCACTGCCGGCAAGCCCGGCACGTGGGCAAGCCCGGTGCATCATGCTTGAAGCGCAGTCAGGCTCTACGCGGGAATCGCCAGCTCTGCCACCCCTAACAACCGGAGTGATTGCGGCCAGAGATCGTCCAGGATGTCCGGATCGTTGCCCAGCTTGGCGAAGAGCACCATCCCTTCCAACTGCGCCACTACGGCGCGCGCGATGGCATGCGTAGCGCTCGTAGCGGGAATGCTTCCCTCGGCGGCAGCGTCCTGCAGGGTCGCTTCGATCAACGCGATCTGCTCGGCGAAGATCTCTTGCAACCGCGCCTGGACGACGTGATCCTGCGTGCTCAGCTCGAGGGCCAGATTGGCGAGCGCGCAGCCATTGACCATGCCGCCCGCCTCCCGCATGGCGCGCTGCGTGGCCGCGGTCTCCTCGAACAACCGCCGCAGTCGAACGAGCGCCTCCGCCTCCGCCTGCAAGATGGCAAGCCAACTCTCTCGCTGCCCCTCCCAGTGGACATCGATCGCCGCCAACGTGAGCGCCTGCTTCGATTCAAAGAAGTAGTAAAAGCTCCCCTTGCGCACATCCGCCTGGGCGCATATCTCGGCGACACCAACCGCGCCATAGCTCCGCGTGAGCATCAACTCACACGCGGCGCCGAGGAGTCGTTGGCGCGCGTCACTGGTTCGTCCCATGCGGCAAGTCTATACCATTATCCGTCCGGTCAACTATTGACGTTAGTTGACCGATCGTCTACTATGCGCTGGCGTTTTAGTGACGTTCGATAGACAGGAGAGAACATGGAACCAGTACACGTCGCCATCGCCTATCACAGTGGCTACGGGCACACCGCCCGGCAAGCGGAAGCCGTCGCCGCTGGCGTCGAGTCGGTGCCGGGAGCGCAGGCAGATACGCGCAGCGTGGTCACGCTGGACGACGGTCTCTGGGAATCCCTGGCCACGGCCGATGCCATCATCTTCGGCTCCCCACGTACATGGGCAGCCAGTCGGCCACATTTCAGGCCTTCGCCGAGGCCAGCTCGAAGGTCTGGGCCAACCTGGGGTGGAAAGACAAGTTGGCGGCGGGTTTCACCAACTCGGCCGGCGTCAACGGCGACAAACTCAACACCCTGACCTCCTTCGCGATCCTTGCAGCCCAGCACGGCATGCACTGGGTTAGCCTGGGACTGCCCCCGGGCTGGCTCTTCAGCGCGAGCGGAACGCCCGCCGATCTCAACCGCCTCGGCGGGTTTCTGGGCGCTATCGCCCAGTCACCGTCAGACGTCGGCCCGGACGTGGCGCCCTCGGAGGCCGACCTGCGCACCGCCAGCCACCTGGGCCGTCGCGTGGCGGAAGTGGCAGTGCAACTTGCCCACGGCAAGCGCCTGCTGACATCGGCTGTCGAGGTCCGTTAATCACGTTGCAGAACGTTCAGAAAGGGGCACACGATGAATCCCTCGCAACACTGGCGCAATGGCCGGCTACAGGCCCTGCTGGGCATCCGCTACCCGATCGTGCAAGGTCCGTTTGGCGGCGGTCTCTCCTCGGTGCCATTGGCGGCAGCCGTGTCAAATGCCGGAGGGCTGGGCTCATTCGGGGCGCACACACTGAGTCCAGAACAGATCGGCACACTCGTCGTGGAATTGAAGGCCAATACGCGGGCGCCCTTCGCCGTGAATCTGTGGGTTCCCCAACCTGGCGAGATCGAACACACGGTGACTCCGGAGCAATTCGAACGCCATGTGTCGCGGCTGCGGCCATATCTGCGTGAGCTTAACCTGCCCGACCCGCCCTACCGCACCTCCTACGACGGCGATTTCACGGGCCAGGCGGAAGCCATCCTCGAGTCGCGGCCCCCGGTCTTCAGCTTCGTCGCGGGCATTCCGCCGGCCGCCGTGCTGGAGGAAGCGCGGCGACGCGGCATCGTCACGATCGGCACCGCGACCACGGTCGACGAGGCTGTTGCCCTGGAGAAAGCAGGTGTCGACGCCATCGTTGCCTCCGGCAGCGACTCCGGCGGTCATCGCGGCGCGTTTCTGCGCCCGGTGCACGAGTCTCTTGTCGGCACGTTTTCGCTGATTCCGCAGATCGCGGATGCCATTGGCATCCCAGTCATCGCCGCGGGCGGCATCGCCGACGCGCGCGGCGTCGTTGCGGCGTTGACGCTCGGCGCCGAGGGGGTGCAAATCGGCACCGCCTTCCTGGCCAGCGATGAGTCGGCGGCGAGTGCTGTCCACAAACGCGCGTTGCACAGCCCCGACGCCCGCACGACGGTCTTGACGCGCGTCTTCACCGGACGCCTGGCCCGGGGCATTCCCAACCGTTTTCAGCGCGAGATGGCCGTGTTCGAAGACGACCTCCCTCCCTATCCGATCCAGAGCGCGCTGACCCAATCCCTACGCCGCGCGGCAAATGATCGCGGTCTTCACGATTATGTCCATCTCTGGGCTGGTCAGGCCGCGTCGCTGACCACGGCTGGACCCGCCGCCGAATATCTGCTTGGCCTCGCTGGCGACACGGAGCGGCTTCTCGGTCTTCAGACTACAGAAGCGCCTGGGCGAAGGGCGGGTGCGGCAGTTACCTGATCACTCTTCCGCGGCAACCCGATACAGCAGGCCCGCCTCGTCATCCGAGATGATCAGGCTGCCGTCCGGGGCCACGACAACACCGGCCGGGCGGCCCCAGCGGTTGCCGGCATCATCCTGCCAACCGGTGACGAAATCGCGGGCGGCGACCGGCTGCCCATCCTCGAAGTCGATCAGCAGGAGCTTGGGCGGGGCCGGCGGCTCTCGATTCCAGGAACCATGCTGAGCGACGATCAGATCGCCATCGAGATCGGTAGGGACACCGTCACCATCCAGGAAGGCAAGGCCGAGCGGCGCGGAGTGAGCCTGAATGCCGATCGTGGGCGGGGTGATGGCGGAGCAGTCGGCGCCGGACTCTTGGGGGGCAGCATCCGGCGGCATGCAGTTGGGCCAACCGTAGTTCGCGCCCTCCGTGACGATGGTCACCAAATCGGGGGGGATTTCGCTGCCCTGGTTGTCGCGCTCGTTGACCGTGGCCCAGAGCAGTTCGGTTTCGGGCTGAAAAGCGAGCCCGACCGGGTTGCGCAGTCCGGTGGCGATGATCTGCAGATCGCTGCCGTCGGGATTCGCCCGGGAAACGGTGGCCCGGATGGCGTCCTCTTCGACGCAGATGTTGCAGGACGAGCCGACGGCGAGATAGAGCATGCCGTCCGGGCCGAACGCCACGGTCCGGGTGCTGTGGCCACCGGTCGGCAGATCGGGAATGACCGTTTCCCGTTCTCCGACCGCGCCGGCGGAGTCGTAGCGATAGCGGGTGATCTGGTCTGGCTCGCCAACGTAGAGGTACGGCCCGTCGTCCGTGGTGAAGAGGGCGACGCTGGCGGGGCGAGAAAGCCCGGAAAGGAGCGCCTCCTGGTCGCCGAACGCGACGCCGTCAAAGGGATAGCGATAGATCACGCCGTCACCCGCGTCGGCGACCAGGAGGCTGCCGGCGGCGTCAAAGGTCATGAAGCGCGGCTCGCTCAGTTGCGCGAAGACGGAGACGCCGTAGCCTTCCGGCGCGAGCAGCGTCCGTCCAGCGACTCCAAGCCCGGCCGGATCGCTCACTTCCACTTCGACCAGATCGGGGTTGGCGGTCGCCGCATCGTCGACGATGAGCTCGGGCGCATCCTGGGCGGTAGCCACTGACAGCGGCGCGATGGTCATACTCCAAGCGATCGCTAGCGCCAGCAGCGGAGTCATCCAGGCTATTCGACGAGACCGACGAACGTTCAGCACCATCAAAACCTTCCTTCGCGAGAGGTCAAAGCAAGAGGACGTCAATGCCGGTGCATGCGCCCTTGCCCGGTCTCGACGCACGCTCCATGCCGAGTGGAGGATCGTGGGGAGGCATTGAGGCGTTTCGGCGCTGGCCCTCACCCCAACCGCCACCCGCAAGCGGGTACCCGGCCCACTGCGGTGGAGAGAGGGGCTTTTGCGTTGTGCTAGTGAGCATATGCAGCACCTCAAACGCCTGTTCTTGTCAAACCTTTCCCCTGTCGGGTCGTAAGACTTAAGCGGCTGCCCGCGCTTCGGTTTCGGTCAAGAAGGCGTCGAGGACTTGCATGTAGCGCTCAGGTTCCTCGGCGTGGGCCATGTGGGAGCTTTCCTCGAAGATCTCCCACCGAGCGCCGGGGATGCCGTTTCGCACCGTTTCGGCAATGAGGGGGGTCGCTTCGTCGAAGCGCCCGGAGGTGACCAGCGTTGGTGCGTCGATCTCTCCCAGCCGCGGGATGACGTCCCAGTTCTTCAGCGTGCCGATGACGTGAAACTCGCTCGGCCCGTTCATGGTGTGATAGACCTCGGGGTTGGCCGCGATCGAGGCAAAGGAGCGAGTCACGTAGTCGGGATTCGGGACGACGCGGCAGACGTGGCGATCGTAGAAGAGTTGCATCGCCGTCATGTATTCCTTGCTATCAACGGTGCCGGCAGCCTCGTGCGCAAGCAGCGTCTGCTGCACCTCCGGCGTCAGCTCGTCGCGCAGCCGATTCGCCTCTTCCACCCACTGAATCATGCTCGCCGGCGAGCTGGCGATGGTCAGGCTGATGAGCCCGCGCGGATGGGTGAGGGCGTATTCCATGGCCAGCATGCCGCCCCAGGATTGGCCGAGCAGATGGATGCGATCGAGGCCCAGGGCGGCCCGCACGGCGTCAATCTCTTCAAGGTAGAGCGCGACGGTCCACATCTCGGGTTTCGATTCCGGGATGGAGGAGCGGCTGCAACCGAGCTGATCGTAGAAGATCACGCGGCGGCCGGTATCGGCGATGGCCGCGAGCGATTCGAGGTAGTCGTGGGCCGCGCCGGGGCCGCCGTGCAGGCAGAGAAGCGGAAACTTGCCCGGCTCCTCATCGGTCCCGGCCACGCGGTACCACGTGTCATAGCCCTTGAAAGGGATGGTTCCTTCCTGCCGGGAATGGGTTGCAGTCGTCACGTCCATCTCCTTGTGATTGGATATCGCCAGATCCGTATGGTAGCGGCCAGAAGCGCCGGGGAGGATCGCCAGGGGAATCGAAGGTTGCAGAGGGTGCGAAAGGTAGGAGGGATTCCATGCTTCGCTCTCTCTGGAGCCTTTCCGCGCTCGTCGCATTCGCGGTTGAGCGCACGGGGAATGGCGGATACCATCACCCCATGCAGTTGCGCCATCTCGTTTGCTCCACGTAAACCGCGGCAAACGGAGCGTGGTGGGTCGGGAGGAGTTTCCAGTGAAGACGCTGATTATCATGCGCCATGGCAAGGCGCAGCCTGACGCCCCGAACGGGGACCATGCGCGCGATCTGGTCGAGCGGGGGCAGCGCAACGCGGAGGCCATGGGCGCCCACATCGCCGCCGAGATCGGGAAGCCCGATGCCATCCTGACGTCGGACGCGCAACGCGCCCGGCAAACCGCCGAGATCGTGGCCACCACGATGGGGTTCAGCGAACCGCTGACCATCGTGCCGCGCATCTATGACGCCGATCAGCGCACGCTGTTGGCCCTGGTGCGCAGCATACTGGATGAGGTCGATATCGCCCTCCTGGTCGGGCACAACCCCGGCTTCGAAGTACTTGCCGCCACCCTTGCCGGGATCGACGAGGACGATGTGCGGCTGCCGACCGCCGCGCTCGCCCACCTTGAGTTCGATGTCGCCCAGTGGGACGATGCCCGGCAAGGAACGGGGCGCTGGCGGGGTATCGTCACGCCGAAGGCTCTGGCGCAGGATGCCAGTGAGTAGACCGGCTATGGGCTATGTGCTATGGGCTAACAGCTATCGGCCCGCTTCACGGCGGGCGTGATCGGGTTGATGGTGGGATCTTTCGTTTCCCGTATCCCCCTATTCCCCTTCCTCTCCTTCACCGGTTGCGCAGGCGGGGATCGAGAGCATCGCGCAAGCCGTCGCCGAGCAGGTTGATGGCCAATACCGAGAGCATGATCGCCAAACCAGGGAAGAGCGACACCCACCACTGATGCCGCAACATGGAGCGGCCATCGGCGAGCATGTTGCCCCACTCCGGGGTGGGCGGCTTGATGCCGAGCCCCAGGAACGAGAGGGTCGAGCCGAGGATGATCGCGCCAGCGATGCCAAGGGTGGCCAGGACGATCACCGGTGGCAGCACGTTCGGCAGAATATGACGGAGGAGGATGGCGCGGTCCGGCGCGCCGGAGACGCGCGCGGCGACGACATACTCGGCCTCGCGGGCGCTGAGCACCGTTCCCCGCACGACGCGGGTGTATTCGGGGATGGCGGCGATGCCGACGGCGAGCATCAGGTTGAAAAGGCTCGATCCCAGGATGGCCACCAGGGCCATGGCGAGCAGGATGCCGGGAAAGGCGAGCATGATGTCGACCCAACGCATGACGACGGCATCGATGGCGCGCCCGTAGTAGCCGGCGATCAACCCCAGCGCAATTCCCACTATTGCCGTGATGCCAACGGCGACGAAGCCAACCGGCAATGACATGCGACCACCGTAGAGAACCCGCGAAAAGACGTCGCGGCCGAAACTGTCGGCGCCGAAGAGGTGCCGCGGGCTGGGCGCGGCGCGGATCGCGGCGGAATCCTGGGCGATGGGATCGTACGGTGCGATGAATGGCGCGAAGATGGCCAGGAGCACAATGATCGCCAGCACGATGGCGCCGACGATGGCGCCGGGATTCTTCCAGAGGCGGCGCAGGGCGTCGCCCGCCAGGCTGGAGGCGGCGGCCTGCCGGCCGAGGGCTGCCTCCGCCCCTCGGGTGGTCACTCCCCGCGACGACTGGGACCGCTCCTCGGCGCCAGCGAGCGCCCGCGCCTCATTCATAGCGAATCCGGGGGTCGATCACCGCGTAGGAGAGATCGATGGCCAGATTGACGAGGACGTAGACGAGGGCGGTCACCAGCACCGTCCCTTGAATCAACGGAAAGTCGCGGTTGCCGATGGCGGTGATGGCCACGCGGCCGAGCCCGGGCCGGGAGAAGACCTGTTCGGTGACGACCGCGCCGGTCAATAGCCCGGCAAGCTGGATGCCGAAATAGGTGATGACCGGGATCAGTGCATTTTTTAGCGCGTGGGTGGAGACGACGATCCGCTCATTCAATCCTTTGGCGCGAGCGGTGGTGATGTAGTCCTGGCGCAAGATTTCGAGCATCGACGAGCGCACCAGGCGGGCGATGTAGGCCGCGGAGGCGAACCCGACGGTGATCGCGGGCAGCACCAGGTTTTCCCAGCCGCCTACCCCGGTGGCCGGAAAGAGGTGAAAGTGGAAGGAGAAGGCAAAGAGCAAGAGGAGTCCCAGGTAGAAGACGGGGGTGGAAACGCCGAGCAAAGCCACGACCATCGCCGACGTATCGAGCCAACTATTGTGAAAGAGGGCGGCCAGAATGCCCAGCGTGACGCCGAGCGCCAGGGCCACCGCCAGGCCAGCGGCGGTCAACTGCAGGGTCGGCCAGATCGCTTCGCGGATGGTATCCCAGACCGGGCGCTGATCGCGCAGGCCTTTGCCGAGATCGCCGCGCAGGAGATCGCCCATGTAGTTCCGGTATTGCACCCAGAGGGGCTGATCGAGGCCGTACTGGGCGCGAATCTGCACCTCACGCTCGGGGGAGAGCGGCTTGCCGAGCGCGAAGATCGTCACGGGATCGCCGGGGGTGAGGTGGACCATGAGGAAGGTGAAGAGGGTAATGCCAAGCAAGACGGGTATCGCTTGCAGCAGGCGGCGGAAGATGTAGCGGGTCAAGATTTTGCCCAGAATAGAGCGTGCGGCCGCGCGAATGCTCGGCGCGGTGGTCTGTCAAGGCAACGTTGCCTGATGCGCGATCGGCAAGAAGGAACGTCGCTGGCCTTGCCTCGGGAGGATAAATCCCTGATCTTTACCCACATTTTTTCACGAGGCCAGAAATCCGCGACATGACGTGGGGTTTCGTGACCGCGTCTCCTGCACAGTCCGCGCCGCACGAGGCAAAACCCGCGCCATTGCGTGCCTTGTCAAAGATGCGGGTAAAGATCAGGGATAAGTCCTCCCGCTGGATGGACGAAAGCCCCATCAATGGGGCGGAACCCGTCGGTGCGCGTCACCATGGTCCCGTTCCCAAGTCAGCGCCGGAGCGTTGTGGCCTGTGCTGGACAACGCGTTGGCGGTGGAGGGATGAAGCCTCTGCATCATGGCATGGTTGCCTTGATTCTCCCCGCAATGACAACGATGACGAACAGCGCTCTCGTGCCAAGTCATTCCTCTTCAGGAGGTGAATGGCTGGCCGCCTCCCGCGTGCGGGAGGCGGCTCGTCAAACGAGGCGGAACCGCATCACCCCGTGAAATAGGCGTCGTTCATCCAGACATACGAGGCCAGGAAGTCGAGGAAGTCGCCTTCGAGGTTGGCCCGTTTGGCGTTGTACGTAACCGAGTCCGCCAATGGGATCGTCACCGCTTCGTCCAGCAGCTGGAGTTGGATCTTCGAATAGAGCTCCTGGCGAACCTCGGCGTCGCCGCTCGCGGCGGCATCGAGCAGCATCTGGTCCATCTCGGGGTTGCTGTACTTGCCGACATTGAAGTTGCCGATGTTGCCCGAATAGAAGATGGTGCGCAGGGTGTCGGGATCGGCATAGGAGAACCACATCGAGCCAAAGTCGTAATCGCCCGCCTGCCGCGTCTTTTCGACGAAGGCGCCGCGTTCCATCGGCTCGACGACGACATCGGCGCCGACGGCGCGGAAGGCGCCCTGGATGAAGGTGGCCATGGCGTTGTCATTCGGCCGATCCTGAATCGGCCAGTAGAACGTCAGTTGCTTGCCCTCTTTCTCGCGGATTTCGCCGTTGAGCGTCCAGCCCGCCTCGTCGAGCATGGTTCCCGCCTTGGCGGGATCGAAGGTATAGACCTCTTCGGTCTTCGGCTCGTAGCCAAACGTCGGCTTCATCAAGGGGCTGGCGGCGGGAGAGTAGACGCCACCCCAGACGGCCTGATTCATCGCTTCTTTGTCGACCGCGAACGAAAGCGCGCGGCGCACCGCGACATCAGCCTGCGGGCTGTCGGTGCGCTCCAGATTGAAGAGCAGGATGTAGCCAGAGCCGGGCTGACCCTGCTGGACGATGGCGATGTCGGGATTCTCCTGGAGGTCCGCCAATTGCAGGGGATCGATCTCATCGATGTACTGCGATTCGCCGGAAAGGAGGGTGCCGGTGCGCACGGCGCCATCCGGGATGATCTTGTAGACGATCTCATCGAGATAGGCGGCGCCGCTGTGCTTGAAGAAGGAGGAGCCCCAGTCGTAGTCGGGGTTCTTCGTCAACGTGACGTGGTCTTTCTCGACCTATTCCTGGATCATGAAGGGGCCGGCGCCGACCGGCTTGCGGGCAAATTCGGCCAGCCCCATCTCCTTGACGGCGGTCGGAGAGACGATGCCCAGATAGCCGTTCAGCCCGGTCAGGAAGGGGGCGAAGGGGCGGCTCAAGACGAGCTTGATGGTGTAGTCATCGACGATCTCGGCGTGGTCGTAGGCGTCGATCTGATTGAAGGATTGGCCAGGCACGATGACCTTCTCCGCGTCGACCTCCTTCCCCGCGTCAGCCAGATCGCGCCCCTCGACGACCCGGTCAAAGGTGAATTGCACCGCCTCGGCGTTGAATGGCGTGCCGTCGTGGAACTTCACCCCTTGCTTGAGGACGAAGGTGTAGGTCAGGCCGTCGTCGGAGACTTCCCACGACTCGGCCAGAGCGGGGTAGAACTCGGTGGCGGTCGGCATCCAGATCAACGGCTCGCAGACGTTAAGCATGACGCGGATCGTGGAGTCGTAGTTCGTGACCTGGGGATCGAGGGTGTTGTCGAAGTCGAAGCTGAGGCCGTAGGTGAGCGAGCCGCCCGGCTGAATCTCCTGCGCCCTGGCGGCCGCGTAATCCGGCATGCCGAGCGGGGCGAACCGTGCGAGGGCGCCTGCCGCCGCTCCGAGCGCCGTTCCGGCAACAACGGTGCGCCGGGTGAGTCGCGAGCCGCGAGCCAAACCTGGGGCCGTGGAATCCGAACCTTCGTCCGCTGGACTGTTCACGCTGTGCCTCCCTATCGAACGCGGGTTTCCCTCGACCGATACCGGCGAGCGAGTATCGCAGCGCGCGTCCGCGATTGCCGCGCCGCGGCGATACTCGCTCGCGCATGACGCTCCGGAACCCTGCTTTGCCGGACGAGTGGCAGCCTATCGCCGCGACCAAACGATGTCAATGTCGTGCAAGCGCTTCAGAGAGGACAGGCCGGTTCGCGGCGGAACGACCCTCATCCCCAACCCTTCTCCCTGTGCGCAGGGAGAAGGGAGCGTTGCCGCCACGCGGCGCCGCTAACCGCGCCTGACGGCGAGGCCGATATCAGTTCATGCCGGAAGCGCACGCGCTACATCGTCTCCGAACCCAACAGCTCGCCGCGGGTGATGCTGATCACCGCGGCCGCGACGGCGGCCACCGAGCACCCGATCGCGATAGCCAGGGTTCGCCAATCCGCGCTGCCTGCAAAGGCGTTGCGCATGGCCAACACCTGATATGTCAGCGGGTTGAATTGGGCGATGATCTGGAGGTAGCGGGGAGCGTTTGCCAGCGAATAGAAGACCGGGGCACTGAACGTCAGTGGCAGCATCAGCAGGCCGATGATCGTGTCGCGCTGTTGGTAGTTGCGGACCACGGCGGTGAGCAGGATCCCGAGCCCCGCCCAAAAGAGGACGAGCATGGCTCCGAGCAGGACGCTCCCCAGCCAGCCAGCGAGCGAAGCCCGCAGACCCAAGAGCATCGCGACGGGGGTGGCCACGACGGCCTGCACGACGAACGCGGCCACAAACGGAGCCGCCATGCCGAGGACGTAGCCGAGCGGCCCTACACCCGCAAGGCGCTTCAAAGCCAACTGTCCCCACCGTCGCTCGGCCGTGCTGCGGTAAATGATGCGGACGAAGGCCTGAATACCCTGTAGGGCGAGGAGGCCCGGAAACACGAAGGCGATGTAGTCGCCGCTGGCATTGCCCTCGACGTTGCCGACAATCCCCTGCAGACCGGCGACCAACAGCGCGATGTACAAGATGGGCTCGAGGAAGAGCGAACTGATGAGGATCGACCGCATACCCCAAAGCGCCCGCAACTCGAACTCGACCACGACAGCGAAACCGGTCAGGGACCAAGGCTTCGAAAGCTCGGGGCGGCGGTGATGCACCGGAAAGCCTGACGGCAGCGATCGCGCGCTCATTCGCTTTTCTCCCACTCCCGGCTCGATCGTGCCTGCTGGGCGAAGGTGAGAAACGCTTCGCGCAAACCAGGGCGTTCCCGCCGGATGTCTTGAATGCGCGCACTGCTCTCGACCACGTTGATCAGTTGCACGAGCGGCGTCTCCCGCCTTATGACCAACCGCAACGGCACGGTTTCGACGATGCTGACGACTTCGCGGGCGACGGCCGCCAGGCACTCCGCCGAGAGCTCCCCTTCATAGAGAATCTCCAGCACATCGTCGCCAGCAAAGCGCTGCAAGAAACTGTTGCGCGACTCGAACGCCACGACCCCGCTTTCGGCAAGGAGCAAGACCTGGTCACTACGCGTTTCCAGCAAGCCGATGTCGTGTGATGAGACGAGGACCATCGCGCCACTGTCGGCTCGCGCCTTGAGTCCATCGGCCAAGCGCTCCGCGGCCTCGACGTCGAGGCCGGCAGTTGGCTCGTCCAGGAGCAAGACTGATGGCTCGGCGACGAGCGCGCGGGCGATCTGCAGCCGTTGCTGCTGGCCGCCAGACAGCTCGTCCGCAATCGAAGACGAGTGCCCCTCCAATTCGACGAATCGCAAGATCTCATCGCTCTTCCGCCGGCTGGTAGCGCGATCCATTCTTGCCAGCCGTGCCCCGAGCAAGACGTTATCCCGTACGGTGAGATACCAGTCGACGCATTGCCGCTGGCTGCACCACCCAACTTCAGTGCCTGACACCGCGGGGTTCCAGGCCATCGTCCCCTCGGTGGGGTTCAATGCGCCGCAAAGCAGATGGATGAGGGTGGACTTGCCAGCCCCATTCGCTCCCAACAAGGCCACCATCGAACCGAAGGGGAGCTCAAGCGAGACGTCCCGTAATCCCCAGTGCCCGTTGTCGTAGCGCTTGCCGAGGCCCTCGGTGCGAATGGCCCAATTCCGACCCTCGCTCATTGATGGGCGCCAGCTTTGGAAGGCCTCATCTTCGTTGGTCCCCTCCGCGCAGTGCGCCATGACGTCCCTGTATCAATCAGGCATTAGGGATGAGGAGCGCACTCGTAGATTGTGCCGAACGCATGGTAATCGCGTGAAGAAGAACATTTTTAGTTCCCCGTGAGGGGATAGAATTCCGGAGCGCCTCCTTGCGATGACCATGGGCGACCCTCACACGGCGCTTCGGCCAAGACCGCGAAGCTGCGCCAGGGCGAGGATCAAGGACGAACGGGCATGCCGGACATGGATGAGCTAGCGAGGCGGACTCTCCGCGTCGGGGTGATCGGGGCGGGGGCCTGGGCGCGGGCCGCGCACGTGCCGGGATTTGAGGTGTGCCCCGGGGTGGAGCTCGTCGCCATCTGCGATGTCGATCTCGCACGCGCGCAACAGATCGCGGCCGAACACGGCGTTCCGCATGCCTATCCCTCTGCGGCCAGGATGCTCGCCGGGGAACAGCTCGATCTGGTCAGCGTCGTTTCTCCGGACGATTGCCATCGCGCCGACGCGGAGGCGGCGATCGCCGCCGGCGCGCACGTCCTGTGCGAAAATCCGCTGGCCGGTTCCCACGCCGATGCGCGCGCGCTGGCGGTTGCCGCCCGGGAGGCCGGTGTGATGACCAAGGTCGGCTTCACGATGCGATACGCCCCGGCCATGATGCGGCTGCACGAGATTGTCACCGGCGGTGGCATCGGCACGCCGCGGCTCTTGCAGGCATTTCAGCAGAACGGGCAGTTCCTCGACCCCACTACGCCCTTCCACTGGAAGATGGAGCGGGCCCGCACGGGCGGGGGCGCGATCGTCGAGTATGGCGTGCATACCATTGATCTGGCCCGCTGGATCATGGGCGAGGTGGGGAGTGTCTGCGCGACGAGCCGCACCTGGATCAGCGAGCGTCCCGCGGCGGGCGGCGCGGGGATGGCACGAGTGGACGTCGACGACTCCACCGCCTGGCTGATGGAGTTCGGCAATGGCGCGATCGGCGCCTGCCACGCGGGGTGGGCCACGGCGGGTCGCCCGCCCGGCGTGGAACTGCGGGTCTTCGGCAGCGAAGGAGCCGTCCGTTGCGCCCTCTCCGACGAGCTGCCAGATGCCCAGGGCCTCTGGCTCGCTGGCCCGGAAGGTCATTTTCTCCCTGTCGACATTCCCAACCGCCTCTCTGCCTCCATGCCGGAACAGGGCGGCTGGTGGTTCCGCTTTCCGGCACATCTCATCCAGAGTTTCGTGACGGAGATCGTCGCGAACGAGGTGCAGGGCCCGACCTTTGACGATGGGGTGGCGGCCCAGGAGATTCTGGCCGCGATCCAGAGATCGACGGAGGAGCGCCGGTGGGTCGAGGTGGGAGGCGAGCCGTAGGCGCAGTACGGCGTCATACCGAGTGCGGGTGGACATCCGAGGGTACGTCGGAGAATCCCCTCACCCCAACCCCTCTCCCTGTGCGCAGGGAGAGGGGCTTATTGTCGCGTTACAGGTTGCATTTCCTGGTTACCTTCCCCTTGGCAGAGCGCCCGTGGGAGCGGGGGACGCGTGTAGCGTGACGAGTTGCTAGCAGATGTCATGGGCAGTCCCGTTTATCCCGAGCGGCCGGTCACCCAGTTGTAGCGAGGATCGTCGTCGATGACGGGGGGGCGCGGCCGCGTGCCCATGCCCGCCCCCCCATCGACGCTCCAGACCGCTCCGGTGACGTAGCCGGACGCGTCCGACGCTAGAAAGAGGACAATGGACGCCACCTCATCAGGGGTTCCCGGCCGGGCCAGGGGGAGCGTAGGGATGCGCTGGCCCAACCCGGCGGCCATCAGCGGCGGCAGCGGTTTGGGCTGCGTATCGATCAGACCGGGGCTCACGGTATTGACCAGGATGTCGTAGGGGGCCAGCTCGATGGCGGCGACGCGGGAAAATGCCTCGGTCGCGGCCCGGCTGGCGGCATAGGCGGCGGCGCCAGGCGATCCCTTGGTGCTGACGCCTGACGAAAAGTTCACGATGCGGCCGCCATGATTGGCGGCGATCATCGCCCGCGCGGCGGCCTGTGTCATCAGAAACGTGCCCCGGCAATTGACCGCGAAGACCGTGTCCCAGACCTCGGCGCGCTCCTCCAGCAGCGCCGTGTGCGGCGCCACCGCCGCGTTGTTGACGCAGACATCGAGCCGGCCAAAGCGGTCGACGGCGGCATCGACGATGGCCTTGGCCCCAGCTTCACTGGCAATATCCGCCACGATCGAGTGCATGCTCGATCCCGGCAGGCCGGCGCACGTTTCACGCAGTCCCTCCTCGTCACGATCGGCGGCGAGGACAGAGGCGTTCGCTTCGTAGAATCGTTGCACCATGACCCGCCCGATGCCCCGCGCGGCGCCAGTGATGATGACGACCTGCCCCGAAAAGTCAAAGCTGACGTTCATTCCGCTCCCTCCCTAATCCGGTTCTGAGTACGCCGTCCAGGCACTATTGTCTTCTGAGCTTCTTGCAGCGAAGAATTTCGTTCGTTCTCGCGGACGTTCGAGGTGATGCACCGAGATCCTTCCTTCGTCAGGATGACACGATGACGTGGACGCTGTTCTGAGTCGACCCGCCGCGGAGTGTACGGTCCCAAAGCCATTCCGTATTCGCACCCTGATTGCGAATACAAGAGCGATTCTGCCCGTTGACAGGTTGCGGCCCCGGCGGCACGATGCCGCGCGTTACTTGCAGCGAACGCTGGTCGACGTAGAGAGTGAGGAGGCCGGGGTGTTCCAACCGATCGAGGATCGACGCGTGCGAGTCGGCGTGCTTGGCGCCGGCCGCTGGGCGCAGATGGCGCATCTCCCCGGCTGGAAACGCGATCCACGAACCGAGCTGGTGGCGGTCTGCGATGTCGATGCGACGCTGGCGACTGAGGCTGCGGCGAAATTTTCTATTCCCCATTCCACTACCGATTATCGGGAGGTCGTGCAACGCGACGACATTGATGTGATCGATGTCTGCACGCCGAGCCACACCCACTTCGAGCTGGCGATGGCCGCGTTGGAGGGCGGCAAGCATGTCCTTTGCGAAAAGCCGGTGGCCTTTGACTTTCGGGAGACGCTGCGCGCGGCAGGGCTGGCCAAGGCGAACGGGCTGAAGACGAAGCTCGGCTTCACCTTTCGCTACTCGCCGGCCATGCTCTACATGAAGGAGCTGGTCGACCAGGGATTCTGCGGCGAGCCGTACATCTACAACGCCTACGAACAGAACTCGCAGTGGATTGATCCCCAGACTCCGCTCCGGCAGGCCGACCATGAGGCGGATCAATCCCGGCTGCAGGTGTCATCGCTGGAGGGCTACGGCGCGCCGGTGATCGACATCGCGCGCTGGATGGTCGGCGCGGAGATGACCGCCGTGGTCGGGGTGATGCGCAACTTCGTACCCGAGCGGATGGTGCGGGCCACCGGACGGATGATGCGCATGAACATCGACGATGGCGACATCTTCATCGGCGAGTTCGCGAACGGGGCCATCGGATCGGTGCAAAGCAGCTTCGTCACCGTCGGCAACTATCCGGGGATAGAAGTGCGGCTGTACGGGTCGAAAGGCGCGATCATCACCCGGTTGGTCGAGGAGTTCGGCATCGCCGAGACGATCAAGACCGCCACGCCCGATGCCGTCGAATTCGTGGAGCAGGAGGCGCCGGAGCGTTTTTACCCGAGCGGCGGCAGCCCGCGCGAAACCTGGTTCACCCTTTTCTACGCCAATCTGATCAAGGATTTCCTCGACGAGCTGACGACCGGAACCGATCGCAACCAGGGGAACTTCGACGATGGCGCCTGGGTGCAGGAGATCATCAACGCGGTAGAGATTTCCCACCACGAACGGCGTTGGACCGATCTGCCCCTACCCCGATGAGCGCCGACCAACCGCCGGTGGAAAACCCAGCCACAACAGCCGCGTTCGATCGCTGGCTCGACCGCTTCTTTACCGCCTACTACGCGGCGCGGCCGGTCAACGCCACCTTCATCGGCGTCCACGATCACGACCATCGCCTCCCCGATTTCTCTCCGGCAGGAGTCGCGAGGCAACTCGCGGAGATGCGGACGCTGCGCGGCGAACTCGCCGGCATTCCCATCGACCAGCTCGATACCCCCCGCCGGCATGATGGGTTGCTCGCGGATGGTTTTCTCGAGCTGCAGCTCCTGGAAGACGGTCTGCCGCAATTTCATCGCGGCAACCCGGCGCTCTACACCGGCGAAGGCGTCTTCGCGATCCTCTCCCTCTTCCTGCGCGATGCGGAACCGTTCGCGGAGCGAGTCGAGGCCGCGATCTCGCGCATGCAGGCCTTGCCGGAGTTCCTCAATCAGGCCCGGCAAAACGTCTCCAGCGCACCAGTCGCCTGGACAGAGCAGGCGCTGCGCGAGGCCCGCGCCAGCGCCGCCTACGCTGGGGATGGCCTGCCGCGACTCGCCGCCGCGCGGCAGATCACTGAGCCCCGCTTTCTTGAAGGTGGGGCAATCGCCCAGGCCGCGTTTCTGGAACACGCGCACTGGCTGGAAACGACGCTGCTCCGCCAGCCCAACGAGGACGTCGCCTGCGGCCGGCCGGCCTTCGATCGCTACCTGGCGCGCGGCCATTGCCTGCCTGCCGATCGCGATGCAACCTGGCTCGCCGCGTACGCCTCAAGCGCACTGGGACGGGCGCGGGAGGCGCTCACCGAGCGTGCCGCCGCCCTCGATCCGAGCCGCACCTGGGACGACCAACTCGCCGACCTTGCCGATCTTCATCCCGCCGCGGACGACTACCTCGCCGCCTTTCCCCGAATCTGGGAGGCGGCGCGGGCGGCGGCCATCGCGGCCGATCTGCTAACGTGGCCCGATTACCCGATCGACTACGTGCCGATTCCCGCCGCGGACCGCGAGGCGGCGCAGGCGCTCTACTACCTCTTCTATCGTTGCCCGCCCCCCTTCGGCCGCCCGGAAACGCACCGTTACCTCGTGCCCGCGTTGGACGTCGATGGGGATATGTCGCCAGCGGCCCGGGAGTCCCGGCTGCGCGCCGTCAACGACAGCGTGATCACCCTCAACCACGTCATCCATCACGGCGGCCTCGGACACCACGTGCAGAACTGGCACGCCTTCCGCGCCGCGTCACGGGTCGGGCAGATGGCGGGTGTCGACTGCGCGTCGCGCATCGCCATGTTCTGCGGCGGCACGCTGGTCGAAGGCTGGGCCTGCTACGCCACCGATCTGATGGATGAGATCGGCTTTCTGACCCCGCTGCAATCGCTGGCCGAGGCCCAGAGCCGCCTCCGTATGGCCGCCCGCGCACTGGCCGATGTCTCGTTGCACACCGGGGCAATGTCGCTCGCGGACACGGCGGCGTTCTACGAACGCGAGGCGGGCATGCCGGCCGCGGCGGCACACGGCGAGGCAGTCAAGAATTCGATGTTCCCCGGCGCGGCGATGATGTACCTGATCGGCACGGACGGCATTCACGACCTGCGGCGGCAAGTGGCAGAGCGTGAAGGGAGTGCATTTTCCCTCCGCGCGTTCCACGATCGTTTTTTGTCGTTCAGCGCGATTCCGGTTTCGTTGATCGCGGAGGAGATGCTTCGTCCGGAGTGAATGGAGGGTTGCTGGGTTATGGAGCCGTGGCGCCGTTGTTTGTGCCGCGGTCTGCAAGGACGCAGGCGTCGCACCCTGCAGTCACGGCGCCGGCTGAACGTTCGACTTCAGACGTGCAGCGAACCGAATTGGGCAGCGTGCAGGCGACGGTAGATGCCGCCGGCGGCGATCAGGTCGTCGTGGCGGCCCTCCTCGGCGACGCCCGATTCGTCCACCACCACGATGCGGTCGGCGTTCTGGATCGTGGCCAGGCGATGGGCGATGACCAGCGTCGTCCGGCCCACCGACAGGTCGGCCAGCGACTGCTGGATGGCGCGCTCCGTTTCCGAGTCGAGCGCCGAAGTCGCTTCATCGAGAATCAGGATCGGTGGATTCTTGACGAACATGCGGGCGATGGCTAACCGCTGCTTCTGACCGCCGGAAAGCTTCACGCCCCGCTCGCCGATGATGGTGTCCAGCCCGTCCGGGAGGTCCGCGATTACCGCGTCGAGCCGTGCGCGTCGTGCCGCCTCCCGGATCTCCCCATCGCTGGCCTCCAGGCGGCCATAAGCGATGTTTTCACGAATGGTCCCGGCGAAGAGGAAGACATCCTGCTGCACGATGCCGATCTCGCGGCGCAGCGAGGCGAGCGTCATGGCGCCAATGTCGATGCCGTCGATGGTGATGCTGCCGGAGTCGATCTCGTAGAAGCGGGGCAGGAGCGAGGAGATGGTCGTTTTGCCCGCGCCGGAAGGGCCGACGAAGGCGACGGTCTCGCCGGCCCGGATGTCGAGGTTGATGTTGCGCAGGACGGTTTTGTGGCTCCCGTAGCCGAAGGTGACGTCGTTGTAGCGGATGTCGCCTTTCAGGCCGGAAACCTCGATAGCATCCGGGGCATCGACGATGTCCGGTTCGGTATCGAGCAGTTCGGTATAGCGTTTGAAGCCAGCGATCCCCTTTGGGTAGGTCTCCAACACGGCGTTGATCTTGTCGACCGGCCGGAAGAAGACGCCGATCAGCAGCAGAAAGCTGACGAAGCCCCCTTCCGAGAGGTGACCATGGAGCACCAGGTAGGCGCCGGAGATCATCACCACGAGCTGGGTAAAGCGCATGCTGAAGTAGCTCAGGGACATGCTGGTGGCCATCATGCGGTAGGCCTCCAGCTTCGTTTCGCGATAGCGCGCGTTGTCGCCGGCGAAGAGATGGCGCTCGTAGTCCTCGTTGGCGAAGGCCTGCACCACGCGCATCCCGCCTACGTTCTCCTCGATGCGGGCATTGAACTCGCCGACACGGCCAAAGAGCGCACGCCAGGTGCGCGTCATGCGGCTGCCATAGCGGGTCGTGATCAGTCCGGTGATGGGCACAATGAACGCGGTGATGAACGCGAGTTGGGGGTTGACCCAGAACATCAGCACGAAGGCGCCGATGAAGGTCATGACCGCGATGAAGAGGTCCTCTGGGCCGTGGTGGGCGACCTCGCCGATCTCTTCGAGGTCCTTGGTGACCCGCGCGACGAGATGCCCGGTCTTCTGGTTATCGTAGAAGCGGAACGAGAGCTTCTGGAGATGGTCGAAGCTCTTGCGGCGCATCTCGGTTTCGATATTGATGCCGAGCATGTGGCCCCAGTAGTTCACCACGACCATCAGGCCGGTGTTGACCAGGTAGATGGCCGCCAAGGCGGCCGCGGCGACCAGGATCAGCCCCCAGTTCTGCCCAGGCAGGAGCCGATCGACGAAGAGGCCGACCGCCATGGGAAAGCCAAGCTCAAGGACGCCGGAGAGAACGGCGCAGGAGAAATCGAGAGCAAAGAGCTTCCGGTGCGGCTGGTAGTACCGAAAAAAGCGTCGGATGAGCGTTGTCGTGTTCCCTGTCGATGAGGTCCTCAGAAGAGCGGTAGCGGCCATGGTTTCCGTTTCACTGGTAGGTGCTTGACCCAGAATCAAGCGCCGGGACGATTCGGGGCGGCGACGATGGCCGTGCGCGGTTAGGCCAACTCAGTATAGAGAGGGAGCGGACGCAGTACCCGACGCGAGAATATGAAGTCACTCTTTACTTCACATACCAGCAGAATGAATGGCAGACATAGGGGTCGTTATCGTCGCAAACGGTGGTGGCAAAGCACGAAAAATGGTTGATTTTGACCATGCGTTTTCGCGTTCTTTCGTTTATGGTGTGGGTCGATTTTCATTTCGTCACACTCGGTTGTAAGTCGATTTGGAGGCGCGGTGAGGTCGATGCCCAGCACGAGCAGCGTCTGCAACAGTCGCGAGCGCGCAACTCGCTGCCGTTTTCTCAAAACCCCTACGACGTGGGTCCTCGAATCCGATTGCACCGCAACCAGGGCAATCGAGATTCCGCGGGGAGTGTCCATTGATGGCAATGACTGCACGATAACGCTGGCCGGGCATCCGGAGCGCTTCGAAAGCGTCGGCGTGCGCGTCAGCGGCGGTTCCGTGGAGAACCTGACGATTGATGGCAGCGGGCTCGAATCTTTCTGCCCCTTCGCTCTTGCGGCGCTTGTCGTCAGCGGCCCCGGAACCATCGCCCAGACGAAGGTCACATCGATCCGCTTTGACTCGGAATGCTCGAGTGCGGTGGGCATCGAAGTCGGCGTCTTTGCGGAAGATACGGTTGATCTGATCGATGTCGAAGTCGCCGATATCGACGGCACGGGCCTCCTGCTGACGGGCGACGGCAGCGTTTCCCTTACCGACTGTAGTGTGCAGGGGGCCGTGGTAGGTCTCCAGGCGGTCAATTCCGTGGGAGTGGTGATTTCTGACTCAACGTTTGAAACGTCGGGAGTCGGCATCCGCGCCTCGAATGGCGCCCAGGCAACAATCGAGAGCGACCAGCAGGCGTGGCCGACAACGGAGATCGGCGTGACGGACTGGGGGGTTGCGAACATCGGGAACTTTACCCTGGCGGGCTTTGGGGTCAAGAGCGAACTGGTGAGCGCCCCCGCGGCGCGCATCGCCGACCCCGCGAGCGCGGCGCCTCGCGGCCTGCATTTGATCAGCCTTGAGGCGTAGGGCAAAATCCAGATCGCGGGCGCTCCTTGCCTCTGCTCAACCTGTGCAGCCGGCAATCGAATCCAGTGGGGCGCAATTGTTCGGGCTGTTTTCTTTCACCCTCGTGCTGCTGAGCGTGACCTCACCGGCGCGCTCGAAGATGCCGCCGCCGGTGGGGGCGTCGTTCTGCATGACCTGGCTGTTGGTGAGCGTGGCCGTGCCCGACCAGTTATCGAGGCCGCCTTCCTGGGTCCTGGCGCTATTGAACTGGAGGGTGGAGGAGTTGAGGGTGAGCGTGTTGTCATTATTGATGCCACCGCCGATATCAGCACTGTTGTCCGTGACGGTGACGTTGGTGAGTGTCATTTGTGCATTGAAGAAGGCGCCGCCACTGTTGTAGCGGCCACCGCCAAACGACCCCTGCCTCGTTGAACGTGAAACTACTCGACTCGATCGTGCAGACGCCGGCGTTGAAGATTCCGCCGCCGCCGCCAGCCGTGTTCGCCGAGACGTTGCAACCCGTCAGCGCGAGCCGGCTGTCACCGGTGTTGTAGATGCCGCCGCCATTACCATTGGCCTCGTTCCCGGTGATCGTGCAGTCGGTCAGGGTCAATTCCCCTTCATTGAAGATTCCCGCGCCGATATCGGAACCGCCGCCGGTGATGCGCAGGCGCTGCAGCGAGGCAATGACTCCGGCGGCGACCGACAGCACCCTGCAGCCACCCGTCCCTTGCAGGATGGTGTTCCCTGGGCCATCCCCGCCCCCGGCTCCGATGAGACTGAAATTTCGGTTGATGGTGACGTTCTCCGTGTAGGCGCCTGGGCAGATGGTGATAGCGCCAGGGCCGCTCGCGTGGGCGATGGCGGACTGCACGGAGGTATAGGGGCAGCCGCTAGCACAGACGTCACAGTGTGACGCCGGCGCATCGCAATGGCCGGCCGCGCCCTTGACTAGTCCCTTGCAGCACTTGCGCTTCTTGCTCGTCGGCTGGCCTGCTTTGACGCACTTCGACTTGCGCTTCTTCTTACGCTCGCTCTGCACCCGGTCTCGCTGCTCGTCGCGCCCCTTCCGGAGCGTAGGGCGTCGACGCCGATTAGCCGCCGCGGGCTCGGCCACGAGGGAGGCCACCAGCAACGGCTCCAGGGGCAGGGCGGCGAGCAGCCGCACGAGGGCTCGCCGCGTGCCGGCGGCCGAAAAGGTCCTGGTCAGGAGGTCGAAGTCTCGGGCATCCATGGCTCACCACTCGCTTTCGGCGTGGCGCCAGCGCGGCGTGTGCATCAGGCGAGATGGGGCGCTCCCCAGCGACTGGCTTCCATCCTGGTAAGGGAATGCCACGTACGCATCGGTGAAAATCGCCTATTTCCGTGGCAATATGCGCAGTGACACCGCGTCGGCTCAGGCTCGGGCCTTCGGGTCGAGGACGTCGCGCAGGCCGTCGCCGACCAGGTTGAAGGCGAAGACGGTCACCAGCAGGGCCAGGCCGGGGCCGAGGGAATAGAGCGGGACTTCCGTCAAGTTGATCGTCCCTTCGCGAATCATCTGCCCCCAGGTGGGCGTCGGCGGGGCGACGCCGAGGCCGACAAAGCTGAGGCTCGCTTCGAGGCGGATGGCCGAAGCGGTCCAGAGGCTGGCAAAAACGACCAGATCGCCGCTGATGTTGGGCAGGATGTGGATGCGCAGCAGCCGTCCATCCCGGACGCCAACCGAGCGGGCTGCCTCGACGAATTCCTTCCCCTTCACGGCAAGGGTGGGACCGTAGGCGATGCGCGCGAAGCGAGGGGCGATGGTCAGGCCGATGGCAATGATCATCTTCCAGAGACCGGGGCCTAGCACAGCCAGCACCAGCAGCCCGGTGATGAGATCGGGGAACGCCAGGAGGATATCAGTCAGGCGCATGAGCAGGGCGTCGACCTTGCCGCCGAAGTAGCCCGCGGCAACGCCAATAGCCGTTCCCAGCGCGCCGCCGATGAGCACGGCGAAGAAGCCGACCATCAGGGCGATGCGTGCGCCGTAGATAACGCGGGAGAGAATGTCGCGCCCTTTGTCGTCGCGGCCGAGCGGGTACTCGAGGCTGGGCGGGGCAAGACGATCGCGCACGCTTTGCCGCAATGGATCGTGCGGGGCGAGCAACGGCGCGGCGAGCGCGATGAAGACGATAGCCAGAATGAGGACAACGCCGAAGAGCGCCGTGCGATTGCTGGTGAAGGTGTGGAGGAGGCGTTGGCGCTGGGAGACGAGATGCGGCGCTTCCGGCGAGCCGAGCGAAATGGCTTTCGCGGAGTCCGCGGTGAGCTGGGCCATCAGTCGTACCTCACCCGCGGATCGACGTAGGTGTAGACGATGTCGGTGATGATATTGATGACGACGATGATCAACGCGTAAACGACCATGATTGATTGCAGGGTGGTGTAGTCCTTCTGCTTGGTGGCGCCGACCATCAGCTTACCAAGGCCCGGCCGCGCGAAGACCTCTTCGACGAGGACGGAGCTGCCGATCAGGCTGATGGCGAATATGCCGACCAGGGAAACGATGGGGATCAAGGCCGCGCGCAATGCGTGTTGCACCAGCACGATCCGCTCCCGCAGGCCCTTGGCGCGGGCGGTGCGAATGTAATCGTCGCTCAGGATGGTCAACATGACGGAGCGGGTCATGCGCGCGATGTAGGCCGTCTCGATCAGGCCGAGCGTCAGGGCGGGAAGCACGAGGTAGTGGAGATTCCGGCCCGGTTCCGAAAAGGGCGCGGAGCCGACGGACGGGAAGAGATTGAGCTTCACGGCGAAGAAGAACATCAGCAGGATGCCGAGGTAGAAGGCGGGAAACGAGAGGCCGAGCAAAGAAAAGACGCGGCCGAAGTAATCGACCGGACTGTTGCGACGAATGGCGGTGATAACGCCAGTGGGGATGCCCAGGAACAGACCAACCAGGATGGAAGCGGCGGTCAGCTCCAGGGTATAGGGCAGGACGAAGGCGATCTGCTCGCTGACTGGCTTCCGCGAGATGAGCGACTCGCCGAGATCACCGCGGGCCAGATCGCCAAGGAAGGTCAGGTATTGCTGCCAGATGGGAACATTCAAGCCCATCCGCTCACGCAGCGCCGCGACGGCGGCGGCCGAGGCATTGTCGCCCAGTGCGGCGACAGCGGGATCCCCCGGCGCCACCCGCACAATGATGAAGATGATGGTAAAGACGGCCAGCAGCGTGGGGATCGCCAGCAGCAGGCGGCGCCCGATGTGGCGGGCCATTGCTCCTCCGGTGGGTGAAGAGGGTGATAGGGTCTTAGGGTGATGGGGTGATGGGGAGGACGGAACCCCTTGGTCGTTCCCCC
>JBBRVX010000010.1:0-45859 GCA_038246475.1 Thermomicrobiales bacterium
GCTTGGCTCGCTCTTCAGCCGCAGATTCTTTCAGACGGTCGACGACGAAACGGGCGGGACGAAGACGGCGAGCGTCCCCGTCAAGGGCGCTCGCCGGCGGACCAGGGCCTGATCCCGATTCCGGTCGCTCCGTTATGGAGTCTCCGAATCCCTGGCATGCCCATTAAGCCGTGGCAAATTCGGATCCAGTTCGTCATCCTTCTTTTCCACGATGGCAATCGTGGCGACCGCTTCGTCCGCTGCAAATTTCATGAGAATCACGCCCTGTGTCTGACGCCCGATCGTCGGGATCTGGTTGAGATGCAAGCGAATCACTTTTCCGGACGTGCTCATGAGCATCAAATCTTCATCATCATTGACCATGCCTGCGCCGACGATGGTTCCAGTGCGGTTGGTGAGCTTCATCGCGGTGACGCCTTTACCGGCACGGCCCTTGGTGATGAAGTGATCGGTGCTTGTGCGCTTGCCGAGGCCCCGTTGGGCGACCACAAGGAGATCCTTGCCAGGAACGACCGCCTCGGACGCGATGACACGATCACCCGCGTTCAGGCGAATGCCGATTACGCCAGCAGCCGGGCGTCCCATGGGCCGGACCGCGGATTCCTGGAATCGGATGGCTTGGCCTCCCTCGCTCACCAGCATGACATCATCTTCGCCGCTAGTCATGCGCACCCAGGCCAACTCGTCCTCGGGATCAACGCCGATGGCGATCAAACCCGAAGAGCGCACGGAGCGGAATTGGGTGAGTTCTGTCCGCTTGACACGGCCGAGCCGCGTCGTGAAGAAGAGATACTGCCCAGCTTCGTAGTCCCTGACTTTCATCAAGGTGGTCACTGTCTCGTCCGGCTGCATATTGATCAGATTGACGATCGGCACGCCTTTGGCTGTACGGCCCGAATCGGGGAGTTCGTGCACTTTCAGTTGATAGACCCTGCCGCGATTGGTGAAGACCAGAAGCCAGTCGTGACTATTCGCGGAGAGGATGTGCTGCACGCCATCCTCGTCTCGCATCGTGACACCGCGCTTGCCCGTACCGCCGCGAATCTGCGCGCCAAAGAGATCGTCGGCACTTCTCTTGACATACCCTCGGTTGGTGAGTGTGACCAGAACATCAACTTCGGGGATCAGGTCTTCCTCCGAAAGGACGCCGGAGATATCCTGGATGCGCGTCCTGCGCTCATCTCCATACTTCGCCTTCAGGGCGGCCATGTCTTCGCGCACGACACTCAGGATCAAGGCTGGGTTTGCCAGGAGCGTTTCCAGGCGACCTATTTCCGCGAGGACTTCCTTCAGCTCATCTTCGATCTTCTTGCGCTCAAGTCCGGCGAGGCGGGCCAGACGCATGTCGAGAATGGCGGTTGCTTGCGCCTCGGAGAGAGTGAACTTCTTCATGAGGTTCGTGCGCGCCGTTTCTGTCGTGCGCGACGCGCGGATTGTGGTGATGACTTCGTCGATGTTATCGAGGGCGATTCTCAGCCCGTCGAGAATGTGCGCTCGGCGCCGCGCCCGCTCAAGCTCGAATTCTGACCGGCGGGTGATGACTTCCTGTCGATGGCCAATGTATTCCTGCAGCGCCCGTTTCAGTGTCAAGGTGCGAGGTTGAGAGCCACGCTCGACAAGAGCCAGCATGTTGACGCCGAAGCTCGACTGCAACTGCGAATGCTTGAACAGATTGTTCAGCACCTTCATGGGCTGGGCATCGCGCTTCAGCTCGATGATGGCGCGCATTCCCGTGCGATCCGATTCGTCGCGGAGATCGCTGATGCCGTCGAGCCGTCCATCCCGGACCTGATCGGCGATTCGCTCCAGGAGATTCGCCTTGTTGACTTGATAGGGAAGTTCGGTGACGACGATCTGATAGCGTCCGCCGCGAGGCGATTCTTCGACGAAGGCTTTGGCGCGAACCACGATTCTGCCGCGCCCGGTCGCATAGGCGGCCTTGATCCCTTCGCGCCCGAGAATCGTGCCACCGGTCGGAAAATCGGGGCCGGTGACGATCTCCGTGAGGTCCTCGATCGTGGCGTCCGGATTGTCGATCAGCAAGACGATGGCATCACAGAGCTCATTGAGATTGTGAGGAGGGATGTTCGTGGCCATGCCCACGGCGATGCCGCTGCTGCCATTGAGGAGAAGATTTGGCAATCGGCCGGGCAAGACCCGCGGCTCGTCTGTCGAGGCGTCGTAATTTGGTTGAAAATCAACAGTGTTCTTGTCGAGATCAGCGAGCAACTCGTCCGATATTGCCGTGAGCCGGGCCTCGGTGTATCGCATCGACGCCGCGCCATCACCGTCGACCGAGCCGAAGTTTCCCTGGCCATCGACCAATGGATACCGCAGGTTGAAATCCTGGGCCATGCGCACGAGAGTGTCATAGACCGACGCGTCGCCATGCGGGTGGTAGTTCTTCAAGACCTCGCCGACCACACCGGCGCTCTTGCGATAACGGGTGTTGGACCGCATGCCCATTTCCGCCATGGCATAGAGGACACGGCGATGAACAGGTTTCAGTCCGTCACGTGCGTCGGGAAGAGCCCGCTGGACGATGACGCTCATGGCGTAATCGAGATATGACTGGCGCATTTCCGTGTCGAGACTGGCCAGGCGAACGTTTCCAATTTCCACGAGCGAAATCCCCTAGCTACATGTCAAGAGTTGATCCAGAATCGAACATAAGGATAGCACAAATTCGGCTCGATGTCGAAGGAAATCGGCGTACGGACGCCGATTGTCGGGCTATATAGGGCGAACGGTCTGCGCAATGAAGTGCAGGCTGACAGCGAGCGCCATCAGCCTGCATAAGCATGCCTTCAGGGATGAGTTGGCCTAGTCTCGAGAATTGGCTCGCGAGGTTCGATTCGACTTCCGGCCTGGCGCGTCCACCTGGTGAGACCCCCCCACACTTGAAACCGCGATATCCGAACCGCCCAGACTCGTGGTCATCGAGCCGTCGGCCGCCCCAATGGCCGGAGTGCTTGTTGCAATTTCGGACGACGCCAGCGGGACGGGAGTCGCGGGAGCGAGTTCCGAAAATGACGGCGAAGATCCCCCGCTTCCAGCAATCGTGTAATCGATGCCAGGCACGGCAGGCGGCGTCTGAATCGCGGAGATCGCGGCCGGCGGATCGGACTGCGCATAGACAGCCCGTGACAATATCGAGTCAGTTGCACTCGCCGCTACGAAAGCAACGCCAGCCACCGCCATGCCCACGACCGCAACCGTGGTGCGGAATGCCGACCAGCGCTGCATTTATTCCACAACCGCCGCGGAGTTGTCCCCGCCGGTCGTGGCGCCGATGGACGAACCACCTCCCGCAAGGACGCCGATGCCCGTTGAATTAGAGACATCGCCACCGCTGATGGTGACTCCAGGGGCGATGGTGACCGAGGTTCCACCTCCAACACCACTGATGCCGCCGCCGAACGTCACAGAGGAACCCTGATTCTCCTGCGCCAGAGTGCCAAAGGCACTGACGCCGACCGCGACCGTGGCGACGATGGCAGCAGTAGCCGCACGCCGTGCGATTCTGCTCAACATTGGTGGTTTCCCTTCTCTATTCCCAACCCTGCCGAATCGTATCCGATTCCCGAAGTGCGCGAGAGCGACCGTCTTCAGGACCATAGTCCCGATGCTGGCGCCCAGTCGGCGCTAATTCTGCAGCGCCTTCCCACAGTTTGGGCAGAACTTCGAGCCAACAGGCACTGCCGCCTGGCAATGGGGACACGCGACCGTGCCTCGTTGTTCAAGACGCGCGGGCTCCGGGTCGGTTTCGCGCAGGGCCTCGGCCATCGCCTGACCCAGGCCCATCCCGGCGCCCAGCCCGATGCCTGTTTGAGCCGGATTCAACGCCGCACTTGCGCCGCCCTCGCCAAGAGACTGCGCGGTTTCGATTTGCAGATAGCGCTTCGGGTCACCCAGGATGGCTATACCAGTACGCTCATCGATGCGGCGTTGCACCTCTTCCGGGGGCGTTATGGCCACGACCTGAAAGCTGGTGAGATCCATGCCGATACGGCGAAAATCGTCCGCAAGCGCATTGCGCATCGCGGCGGCGATTTCGGCGGATTGCGCTGGTAAGTCGAGCAAGGACGTATGCACCGATCCGAGGAGATCGTTGAACTCGTTGACGGCAACGCCACGAAGGTAATCCTCGATCATCCCCGTGGTGTACGCGGCACGAGAACCGACAACCTGTTGCACAAAGAGCTGAGGATCGGCGATGCGGATGGCATATGTCCCGAAGGCGCGCAGGCGAACCATGCCAAACTCGGCATCGCGGAAGACAACAGGTTGCGCGGTTCCCCAACGGAGGTCAGGGAACTCGCGAAGCGCAACAAAATAGACCTCGGCGGTAAATGGCGTCGAGCCGCCAAAGGCGAGACCGGTGAGGCCAGTGAGGAGCGGCATATTGTTCGTAGACAGCGTATGTCGCCCCGGGCCAAAGACATCGAGCGCCTTACCGTCCCGGAAAAAGACGGCAGCCTGGCCCTCGCGGACGATGAGTTGCGAGCCGAATCTGAACTGCCCCGCGCCATCTTGCGGCTCGCGGAAGACCAGTTCATCCGAGCGTTCGTTTGCATGCTGGATAATGTCGAATAAGGCCATGGGACCCTCCCCGCCCTGAGACCGGCGCTCAGTGGTTCAGGCTTACTCTCCGGCAGAAAGGCTGGCGACTCCGCCCGAACCCGAACCCGAACCGAGAGACCGTTTCAGCGCTTCGAGCTCGTCTTCGACATCCGATTCGCTTTCAAGCGCTCGAAACTGGGCGTCAAAGCTCTCTTCGCCAATTTCCAGCGCGGCCATCGCCTGGGCCTCTTCGCTCCGGATCTTGCGCTCCATGCGGTCGAGCTCGGACGTGGGATCGAGCGGCGTGACAACGACAATCGCTTCAGCGACCTGCCGTTGCGCGCTAGCCCGCCGTTGGCGAGCCACGAGCGTATCGCGTGCGCCGAGCGTGGCCTGGTATTTCGCCTCAAGCTGTCGCAGTTGGTCCTTCAGCTTCGCGACCGCCTGCTTCTGGACGCCCAACTGCTCGCTGTAAATCGTTGAATTCTCTTCGTTGTCTCGCTTGCGGCGCAGCGCCTCGCGGGCCAAATCATCTTTTCCGGCGGTGACCGCTCGCTCTGCCTTCTTTCCCCATTCACTCGCCAGCTTCGTCGTCTCTGAGGAATCGAGTTCCAGCTCTTTTTCCTGCGCGATCATGGCCGCTACCTGGGAGCGGGCCATCACGATGCTTTCCTGCATTTCGCGCAGAATCTGGTCGATCATCTTTTCCGGGTCTTCGGCCTGATCGATCAGATCGTTTACATTGGCTCGAATAAGCCGGGTCAGCCGATCCATGATGCCTGCCATGTTTGACCATCCTTTCCCGTATTCCGCGCCGCGGCGGACCTTTAACCGGCGACTTCCTTGCGCCGGAACACCTCGACGTCAAGTGGTTCAGTACGACTGCCGACAAATGCCTGTCGATCGCCGTCCCAATCCAGAACGAGTCCAAAACTGAGCGGATCGATCGCGTCTTCAAGAAGAGCGTACCGCACAGCCCGCGGGCCGGTCGGGCCGCGTTCAGCAATCACGTCGCCATCGCCAGTCCCGGCGGACGTCTGGCGCATGGTTTTCCCGGCGATGGACAGGCCACGTTCACCCGGTTCGGCGGGGCTCAAACGCAGCATCGGATCGCCCGGCTCGCTACCGACCATCAGCCATTCCTCTGGCTCGCGGCTAATGCGGAAGACGCTGAACGACATGGGACGACCAACCACACTGATCTTCGCGTCAATAAGATGATCGTCTCCCAGAATGGAGATCGCGTCGCCGAACTGGGCGGAGAAGAGTTCTGGCGGCGCCACTTCGGAAAGAGGCCGAAGCGCCGCGAGCGCGCTTTCACCGCTCGCCGCGCGTCCAGATTCGATCACGTCTTGTCGCGTGTCGAGGCGGAGGAGCTGCAGTTCCATGGCGTCCGCAACATCGCGGGCAGGAGGGGCTAATGGTTGTCCGGCGGACGCCGCGGTCTCCAGCCGATCGATGGCAGGGCGCAACTCGTCGACACCCAGGAGCAGACTTTCGTCGAAGAGCCGAAGCTGGTCGAGCGCAATGCCATCAATATCGCGATCACCGAAGAGGCCGCCGTATCCAGGAGTCGTGGTTCGGACGCGATCGATGAAATGGCGGATGGCCTGACTCGCTTGCTCAACGGTGGAGATGTCGCCGAGCCGGCGGGCATTTGCCAGATCGCGGCCAATGCGCTCCACGCGAGCCAATTCGGCCGAGTAGGCGTCGGCGACAGCGGCCCGCACGCGGCGATCCGCATCACGCCGCTCCTCTTTCAAACGATATCCTTGATAGCCTGGGATCTGATTGAGGAGGTCGCGGGCTTTTCGTTCCCAGCGCTCTTCGGGCCTTTCGCTCAACGTGGTTCACCTCCCGCGGAGACAGCCTGCTTTCGCGGTGACTCCAGTTCGACCGCGCCGCCGGAGCCGAGGAATATCTCTGCTCCGCAGTACGGGCATTTGATCAGGCCTTTGCCAACCAGCTCCAGCTCACCGCCGCAGTTTGGGCAGTGCTGCTCTCCTTGCAGTTGAGCGGCTTCGACCGAGTGCAGGACGCCTTTGCGCCAATCGACGTAGCCCGTGAACAGACCCATGCCTACGAGGTCGTAGAGATCGCCCTCAATCTCTTCGCGGGTCATCTTCAACTCGGCGGCCACATCGAGGATCGACAGTTGACCGCGCGTCAGTACCATATCCAGAAGGCGGCGTTGGCCGCGCGCGCGGGCGGTGGCTTGCTCTTCGGTTCGTCCGCGCGAAACGAAGTAGATGCCGCCTCCGACCAGAGGCGCCACGACGACCAGAAACGCGAAAAGCAATCCGAAAACTGCTCCTGATCCGCGTAGGGCGCCCTCGTTCATGCCGGAAATCAACCAGAAGCCGATGATCGCGCCGAGGATAACCCCGGCGGCGATCAGGATCCATCCGATGAGGCGGCCGGATGAATTCATGAGGATTGGTTCCCATCAATAGTATTCAGGTTCATATCGTCTGATTCTACGTCAGGCTCGCGGCTGTTGAAGTGAAAGGCTACCGTCTTTGCAGTTCCAGGGGTTTGTCCACAAGCGCAAACATGATGTCTCCTCGACAGGCCAACTCTCCATCGACCGTCGCGGTTCCGGCCCCCATGCCGATGCCTCGCCTGATCTGGGCCACCGTGACCTCGATGCGCAGCGTGTCGCCTGGCTTCACCTGGCGCTTGAAGCGCACATTGTCGATGCCCGCGAAGAGCGCGAGCTTATTTTCATACTCTGGAGAGGCCAACACCGCGACGCCTCCCACCTGCGCCATGGCTTCGACAATCAGAACCCCGGGCATGACTGGGTACTCCGGAAAGTGTCCCTGGAAGAAGGGCTCATTGATCGACACCTGTTTGATGCCGACCGCTCGGTGCGGCGGATCGATCTCGATCACGCGATCAACAAGCAGAAACGGATAGCGATGCGGCAAGATGCGCTGGATTTCCGCTGATTCGATGATGCGGGCTCCATCCGTTTGGCTCATTCCATCCTCAAGCAAGCTCGCTTCTGGCCGACGTTCAGGTTTGCACGATCAATCGTCGCGCTCAAGCGGTGACCAGGAACGTGCTTGGAGCACGAAATTGCACAACCTGCTCCCTTCCCGGGCCAACTCCGACCATCGTAATTGGCACGCCAACCTGGTCTTCAAGAAAGCGAATGTATTCGATGGCCCGGCGAGGGAGATCATCAAGATGGCGGGCATTTACCGTCGGTTCTTGCCATCCCTCCAATTGTTCGAAGACGGGAGAGACGCGCATCATCTCTTCGACGCGCGCTGGTACGGTGTCAATGCGTTTGCCGTCTAATTCATAGGCAACGCACACGTTCACCGAGGCGAAGACATCGAACACGTCCAGGAGAGTCAACGCAATCGCGGAGATCCCGTTCAAGCGAGCGACGTAACGAGCGGCCACGGCATCGAACCACCCGGTCCGCCGTGGTCGACCTGTCGTGGTGCCGTACTCGTGCCCTCTCTCCCGAATCAACTCGCCCGCGGCATCTTCCAGCTCGGTAGGGAGCGGGCCGGCGCCTACTCGCGTCGAATAGGCCTTGTAGACGCCGAGCACGCGGTCTACATGCGTGGGTCCAACGCCCGCTCCCTGACATGCGCCAGCCGCGGTGGTTGAGGAAGAGGTTACAAACGGATACGTTCCATAGTCGATATCAAGCATGGCGCCCTGGGCGCACTCGATGATGACGTGCTGTCCCGATGCGAGCGCATGCCCAACGATAGACTCCGTATCCCGGACAAATGGACGCAGCCGCTCGCCATAGCCTTCCAGTTCACCAAGCAGCGCCTCAAGGTCGAGGGGTTTTGCGTCGTAGACATTGGTCAGGAGGCGATTCCAGCGCGGCAATTCCCTGCCAAGCCGGTAGCGGAGAGATGAGGGATTGACCAGGTCCGCCATGCGAACACCGCGGCGCGCAACTTTGTCGCTATAGGCTGGGCCGTTCCCCCGCATTGTTGTGCCGATCGATCCTTCGAGGCGATCGGCTTCCTCGAGCTTGTCGAGGATGGGGTGATAGGGGAGCACGACATGTGCTCGCTCGGAAATCAACAGGCGATCCAACGAGATGCCACGCGCGGTGAGATCGTCTATCTCGCCGAGCAGGAGTTTGGGATCGACGACGACACCGGCGCCGACAATGCAAATCGTGCGTGGACTGAGAATGCCTGAAGGAATGAGATGGAGCTTGAAGACGCCTTGGTCCGTTTTGACGGTGTGGCCAGCATTGGCGCCGCCGTTGGCCCTGACCACGATGTCGGCCTGTGCCGCCAGCGTGTCGGTCAGTTTGCCCTTTCCCTCGTCACCCCACTGGCCCCCCATAACTACGGTGGCGGGCATGAGACATCCTCCCTGCTACGCGGATTCGCTGTTTACCGGTGAATCCGGCAAATCTAGTAACCGTGCTGGTCCTTGAGCGCCTGGAGTTCTCCCTGCAACGCGACCAATTGCTGCCGCAGATGCAGGACCGCCGCCGCGCCCGCGAGATTGACGCCCAAATCGTCCATCAGCCGCCTGATGCGACGAATACGATCGATGTCGGCCTCCGAGTAAAGCCGCTGGTTTCCCGCGCGCGTTGGCTCCAGAAGCCCCCATTCTTCATAGCGGAGCAACGCTGACCTTCGCACGCCTGCTCGCGCGATCACGACGGAGATGGCATAACGCGGTTCATCGTCCATGCTCTCATCAACGAGCCAGTCAGAAAGGGAGACGCGAATGACGCTGGAGTGATCTTGACGATCCATCAGGACGTCTTCTCCGCGCGACGCGTGCGCAGCTCTTCGTATAGCTCGCGTTCTCGGTCTGTCAGATGTGTGGGCGCGACGATGCGGACCCTGGCGGTGAGATCGCCACGCTCGGCCCCGCGGCTCTTCAGCTTTGGCATCCCCTGGCCGCGAAGCCGGAAGGTGCGACCGGTTTGCGTCTCCGCGGGTATCGTCAGCGCAACTTTTCCGGTTGGTGTAGCCACTTCGACTTCGCCGCCCAGCACAGCGGTAGTCACCGGAACATCGACATCCGCGGTGAGGTTGTCGCCGTCTCGCGTAAAACGAGCATCTGGCCGTACTGTGATGTTCAAATTCACATCTCCCGCGGCGCCTCCATTCAGACCCGGGCCGCCCTGCCCAGCCATGCGCACCCGTTTTCCGGAAGCGATGCCGGCCGGAATGGTGACTTCAAGCGTCTTGGTGCGGCGGACGAACCCCGTACCATCACAGGTCGGGCAGATTTGCCCGCGAACTTCGCCGAGGCCATCGCAGGTCGGGCAAGGTTCGGAGACTTGAAGCTGGATTTGCCTGGTCGTGCCCCTGAACGATTCATCGAACGAAATCTCAACGGGCACTTCGGCGTCCTCGCCGCGTTGCAGCCGCGGCGCGCGGGCGCGAGGTTGCTGTCTGGTCGTGGAGAAGCCCCCACCAAAACGGTCGAACGGAGAGCCACGCGAGCCAAAGAGCGTTTCGAAGAAATCAGAGTGGGAATCGTCACGATCGTCAGAGGTGTGAAACGTGTACTCGGAATCCCTGCCCTGCCTGGCATACCATTGGCTGAAATCATTGGGGTCGAATGTCGCCCCCCCTCGACTGGCTCGGGGTCCAGAGGCGCCGGCCTTGGCGAATTGCTCATCGCCGGTATAGCCAGCATCGCGATATTGCTGCCAATCCTGGCCAAAGCGATCGTACAGTTTCCGCTTGTCGCTGTCGATCAGCACTTCGTGCGCTTCGTTAATCTCCTTGAAGCGATCTTCAGCATTCTTGTCGCCAGGATTGAGATCGGGGTGGTGCTGGCGCGCCATTTTGCGGTACGCCGAGCGTATCTCTTTTTCTCCGGCCGTACGTGGCACGCCAAGGGTGGCGTAGTAGTCCTTGACCTGAACGCTGGACATTCAAACTCCCGGCCCGGCCGCCGATTCGATCGCCTCAGTTAGCTGGCGGCGCTCCGCGAGCGACGGAATCGCCGCAGCAAAAGGATAGAGGAGATCGCGAAGAGCGCGAGGATGAGCAGCACCAGAATCGGAAGGAAGATGGCAATGATGGACGCCAATGCGGCAATCGCATCTTCGCCCATGCTGACGAAGGGATTGAGCACGCCTGCTGTACCAATTGTCACCGCGGGTCGGATCGTAACCTTCACCGCATTCACTCCGCCAGCCAGGAAGAGGCCGAGTAAGACCATGATGACCGGGCTGATGGCGACCACCCCGGTTGTCGAAGCAAGCGCGACCACAGCGCCGGCCGCCGGCCTCACGAACGATTGAACGATATCGTTCAGATGATCGACACCCGGTATTTTGTCGACAGTGACCTCTATGGTCAGGAGCAAGAGGAGTATGGCGATGCCAGCGTTCGAAGAAAGTGCGTCGTATGGCGCCTGCAGGGTCACAATGGAGGTGGCCCTGTCTGCCAGGGCTAACGCAAGGAGGGGAATGTAGGCGTTCAGTCCAGCCGGAGCAGCAAGCCCGAGACCCGTGAGTATCGCCGTTTCCACGCGCAGACCCTCAGCGACTACGGGTGACGATCAAGACGAGAAAATCGGATGCGTATTGAATTCTGAAGTCTAGCATCACGAGACTGCCGAGTCCGGCTGTCTGTCGAAACGGGCAAGCCAGGCAAATCGCGCAATGCCATCAAGTAATGACCGGGGAAAACATGTACACATGGGATCGACATACTGCGGTTGTACCGCTGGCAAATGTCGATGCCACGCATTTCATGAGACGCAATCGAAGTGTTTCGGGCCTCCTCACTGACGGGCATCTGGAACTCATCTCGCAAGGTTGCGTTGGCGCAGCGTGCGGCGCCAACGCGGCTGACCTGGAGAACTAATCGACCGAACGAAGAACCGTCACCAGCCGACCCTGCACCTCGACGTTCTCCGCGGGAGTAAATATTGGATCCATTGTCATATTTGCCGGTTGCAGACGAACGCGATCACCTTCCAGATAGAACTTCTTCAAGGTCGTTTCTCGTTGATCCTTGAGCCAGACGGCAACGGTCTCGCCATTCTCACAGGTGGCCTGTTGCTTGAGAACGACCACGTCGCCATCGTTGATCAGCGCATCGATCATCGAGTGACCCTTGACGCGAAGTGCAAAGAGCCCCTGGCCAGTGTTCTTGACGAGATCGGAGCCGAGTTCCACGGTATCGGCCGCATCGGACCCTTCCAGGTCGCCCGGAACCGGGATGGGAAAGCCGGCGGCGATCTGACCTATGACCGGGATGGAAACGAGGTTGCGGCGATTCGGACCGCGATTGACGAGCTCGATGCCGCGCGAAATCTTGCTATTGCGGCGAATGACGCCGCGGGCTTCAAGGGCCTTGAGGTTGTAATCGACCACGCTGGTCGATGAAATGTCGAGCTCGGTCTGGATATCTCGAATGGTTGGGGGGTAATCGTTCTCGTCGAGAAAATGCTCGATGAACTTGAGAATTGACTGCTGCCTGCGGGACAGGTCTTTCATGGTCCGCTCCTAGGTTGCGGCGGCCGCTCGCGGGCCGATTGCGCCGCTCGCGCTCGCCCCGTGCAGGAGCGAGACGTCGTGTGAGGTAGATCATAAGAGCGAACACATGTTCGTGTCAACGGTTTGCTTAGGGCCGTCGGTCCCGAACCGGGAGGTACACTGCACACGTTTCGTCGTCGTGGGTCATGAGGTCGCTCTTGTCATGCATCAGCTCGTTCTGGCCAAACTTGAATATCCAGAAATTCTCGAACGCCTCGCCGCGCAGTGCCGGTTCAGTGTCGCGGCCGAACGCGCGCGCGAATTGGGACCCAGCGGCGAAGAATCGACGGTTGCCTATCTGCTTGAAGTGACCGCTGAGGCGGTTGACCTGATGACCGATTTTCCCGATGTGACGATCGGAGGCGCCCGCGACGTGCGCGAAGTCGTCGAGCGCGCCGCCAAGGGCGTTCGCCTGCAGCCAGGTGAACTGCTTCAGATCCTCGACATGCTCGTGGCCGCGCGAACCCTCAGGAGGGCGTTCAGGAGGCTGCCGGAGGTCGATGCGCGGTTCCCCCATCTCGGCGACTTTTCCGATCACCTCATTGAAATTCCCGATCTTGAGGCAGAGATTGGCCGGGCGATCGGGCCACGGGGGGATGTGCTGGATACAGCCAGCCCGGATCTCGGCCGCATACGGAGGGATGTCCGGGTTGCGCAGAATCGACTGATGGAGCGCCTGAACTCGCTGGTGCATGGTGGCAAGTACGCGACGGTGCTCCAGGATTCGATCATTACGACCAGGGACGGCCGGTATGTTGTGCCGGTGCGTTCCGATGCTCGTGGTCAACTGCCCGGGGTGATTCACGATACGTCGGCAAGCGGCCAAACGCTCTTTGTGGAGCCGCTGGAAATTGTGGAATTGAACAATCGCTGGCGCGAAAGACAACTCGAAGAGCAGCATGAGATTAATCGAATCCTCGATGTGCTAAGCAGCAAGACTGGCGATCGATCAGATGCCATCGCGAGTTCTGTCGAAGCCGCCGCGGCCTTTGATCTCGCCATGGCCAAGGCACGACTTGCATTTGCGATGCGGGCGCACCGACCCACCGTCTGGCATGGTGGAAATGCCGTCGCCGCGGGACACCCGCAACAGCGGCTGGCGCTCCGTCGTGCCCGGCACCCTCTTCTCGATCCGGCGACCGTTGTACCAATTGATGTCGATCTCGGCGACACGTTTCGGGTTCTCTTGATCACCGGACCAAATACCGGTGGCAAGACTGTCGCGTTGAAGACCATTGGGCTGTTGACTCTGATGGCGCAGACCGGTCTTTTCATTCCCGCCGACGAGTCCTCGATTGTTTCGGTCTTCCCGGCGGTCTTCATTGACATTGGGGACGAGCAGAGCATCGCGCAGAGCTTATCAACGTTCTCGGGCCACATTCGCACTGTGATCGGCATGCTGCGTGAAGTGACGGTGGACGATCTGGTGCTGCTCGACGAACTTGGCGCGGGGACGGACCCACAGGAAGGCTCCGCGCTTGCTCGAGCGATCGTGGGCAGGCTCCTGGAGACCGGACCACTCGTTGTGGCCACGACGCATTATCCAGAAGTCAAGGCGTTCGCGTTCGCGACAGACGGCGTGGAAAACGCCAGCGTGGAATTCGACGTGCAGACATTGGCCCCCACCTTCCGATTGAAGATTGGGGTGCCCGGCCGTTCGAATGCGCTGGCTATCGCGGGCCGTCTCGGCATGCCGAAGGAGATTCTTGACGCCGCTACAGGCATGCTTGATCCGGACGAACTCCGCGTCGATACCTTACTCGAGGACATCCGAAGGCGGCGCGACGACGCGGATGGACTCCTGGACCGAGCCAGGTCGGAGGCGGCCTCCACTGAAGCCCTCAGGAGCAAGGCAGAACAGGAGCTGAGAGAAGCGGAACGCGTGAGGCAAGGAGCGCGGGAGGAGGCGCTGACCGAAGCTGCCGCCGAGCTTGCGGAGGCTCGTGAAACGCTGAAACGGCTTCATCGCGACCGCGATTCGCTGCAGATTTCCCGAGAGCATCTCGAGGAGAGAAGACGGGAAGTCGATCGGGCTGCCCATCGGGTGCACTCATTTCGCCGGGATCGCATCAGTTCCACGTTGCCAGCCACCGGGAAGAAACCGATTTCGCCTGGCGATCGCGTGCGAGTCATCTCGCTGGACCAGGAGGGCGAGGTGATCGCGGTTGACGACGGCTTTGCGGATGTAATGTTGGGCGCGCTGAAGACTCGGCAACCGGTGACGGCACTCGATCGCCTGGGCAGAGCACGCCAGGAGGAATCGCGGCGCTCAATCGAGGCGCCTGCGGCGAAGGGACAGGTTGATCTGGAGCTCGATCTGCGTGGGTATCGCGCGGCAGAAATCGAGGCGATGCTCGATCAATACCTGGAGGACGCGTACCGCGCGGGGATGCCATTCGTTCGCATTATTCATGGCAAGGGAACAGGCGCACTTCGGAAGGTCGTTCAGGAGGTTCTCTCCGCACATCCAACCGTCGCCAAGCATGAGATGGCGCCGGCAAACCAGGGTGGGGATGGGGCAACCGTCGCTCTGATGCGATCATCGTAGTTGCCATTAAGCAAGGAGCCATGGTCAATGGGCGCATACGTACACCGCAGGTATTGAACATCGCGTCGGTTTTGTGGCATCATGTAAAGGCAATCGATTTGATGGGGAAGGTGCGATTGCTGGGAAGAGGCCGGAGCGCTTGAAACGTTTTCGGCCGAGGGTACGCAATGGGTTCAGATTGGCTTCTGCCGATCTTCGGTCTGGTTGTTGGAACACTTGTTGGATTGACCGGGATGGGCGGCGGTGTCTTGATGACACCGTTGCTGGTGCTGGGCCTGGGCATGCCGGCCACCGCGGCGATCGGAACGGATCTCGCGTACTCGACACTGACAAAATTGGCAGGGGCCTGGCAGCATTGGCGTCAGGGCAGCGTCGACGTGCGTGTGGTTCGCGCACTGGCGATTGGCAGTTTGCCGGCGACGTTGCTCGCGGTAGCCACGCTATTTCTCGTGCAGTCGATCGAAGGCATCGAGATCGATCAGGCCCTGGAGCGGCTGATCGGGGTCATGCTGATCGTTGCCGGATCGTTGATGTTGCACAAAATATGGAGAACCAGACGGGGACTGGCTGACGCGGCTCCCTCAAATCTGGGTTCGTTTCCAACCTCGCGCCTCATCGCGATTGGCGCGCTTGGCGGATTTCTCGTCGGTCTTACTTCGATCGGAAGCGGCAGCCTCATCATCGCCCTGTTGGTGGTGACCATCTCGTTGACCCCGGAAAAGCTGGTTGGAACAGATGTCGCACATGCACTGTTGCTCGTAGGCGTTGCCGCTCTCGCCCACCTGTTCTTTCTCCATGACATCGACTTCGCGCTGGCAGGAAAGCTGCTCGTGGGATCGATTCCAGGAGTCCTGATTGGAAGTCGGTTGGCTGTTCGCGTGCCCAGGAGACCACTTCAGGCGGTGTTGGCCGTTCTCCTGCTGGCGTCAGCGGCGTCTCTGCTTCGATAGCGTGAATGCTGTTAGGCTTTGCGATTGACTCTGCTTCCGCCAAGGCGCGGGACCGACCGTGCCAATGCGCACGAACTCATTCTGGGAGGAGATTTTCCATTGTCGTCACCTACCACGGCTACTTCCACGCTGATCGCACCCTATGGTGGGCATCTGGTCGACCTTATGGTGCCGGCGGCTGAACTCGGCGAAGCTCGAGCCTACGCGAACACGCTTCCTTCCATGCAGATTTCTCCGCGCGCCGTATGTGATCTGGAAATGCTGGCCACGGGCGCCTTCTCACCGGTTGCGCAATTCATGGGAGAGGCTGATTACACGCGCGTGGTCGCGGAGATGAGGCTTGCTGATGGGACGTTCTTTCCGATGCCCATCACGTTGCCGGTCGCCGAGGATGCCGAGATTCAGGTTGGGGCGGACATCGCGCTGCGCGATCCCATGAATGACATTCTCGCCATCATGACTGTTGAAGAACTCTATTCCTGGGATGCGGGAGATTACGCGGAGCAGGTGCTCGGCACACGAGACGCGAAGCATCCGCTCGTCAATGAAATGTCACGTTGGGGCAATCGTAACGCGGCGGGCCCGCTACGTATGGTGCAGCTTCCCCGGCATTATGATTTCCAGGACCTGCGGAGAACTCCCGCCGAAACCCGCGCGTATCTCGAGCTGACCGGCCGGCAAAATGTCGTGGCTTTCCAGACCCGGAACCCGCTTCATCGCGTCCACGAAGAGCTCACCAAGCGGGCGACCGAGTCGGTCGATGGGGTCTTGTTGCTCCATCCCGTGGTGGGCATGACCAAGCCGGGCGATGTTGATCACTTTACTCGCGTGCGCACATACAAGGCGCTGGCGCAGAACTATTACGATCAGGATCGCATCGTGCTCTCACTCCTTCCGCTTGCCATGCGGATGGCTGGCCCGCGCGAGGCGCTGTGGCACGCCATTATCCGGAGAAATTACGGCGCGAACCATTTTGTCGTCGGCCGCGATCATGCTGGGCCCGGCAATGATTCAACGGGCAAACCGTTCTACGGCCCCTACGATGCTCAGGACGTCGTCAAGGAGCATGAGGCCGAGATTGGCGTGACGATGGTGCCATTTTCGGAGCTGGTCTACCTCCCAGATGAGGATCGCTACGAGGAGACGGACCGCATTCCGGCCGGGACACGGACGGCAACCATCTCTGGTACGCAAGTTCGCGAAGAATTTCTTGGCAAGGGTCAACTCCTTCCGGCGTGGTTCACCCGGCCGGAGACCGCCGAGATTCTGGCCGAAGCCTATCCGCCCCGGCACCGCCAGGGCCTTTGCATCTGGTTGACCGGCCTCAGTGGCTCGGGGAAGTCGACGACGGCAGCGGTGCTGTCGGTGCTCCTTCTGGAGGCCGGGCGGCAGGTCACCGAGCTCGATGGCGATGTCGTGCGCACGCACTTGTCGAAGGGGCTGGGCTTCTCTCGAGAGGACCGCGACGCCAACATCTTGCGCATTGGTTTTGTCGCGAGCGAGATCGTTCGCCATGGTGGCACGGTGATGTGCGCCGCCGTATCGCCGTATCGGGGAACGCGCGACGCGGTGCGGGCCATGATGGATGAAGATCAGTTCATTGAGGTCTATGTGGATACCCCACTCGCGGTATGCGAAGAGCGCGACGTGAAGGGGATGTACGCAAAGGCCCGCCGTGGCGAGATCAAGGAGTTCACTGGCATCAGCGATCCCTATGAGGAACCGCTGAATGCCGAGATTACGCTGGATACCGTTGATTGCACGCCTGAGGAGAATGCGCGGAGGATCTTTGCTGAACTCGCCAGCAGGGGATTCGTTCGGTGGGACAGGGCGAGCGAAGCCTGAGCCACACACGGAATTCAGGGAATTCATGACGGATGGCCACCTTCTCCGGGTGGCCATCTGTCAAGTTCTGATCCGCTCCCGAACCGAGGCGGCGAAGGACGGCGACATTTCGTCCTTCCGCTTCTGCACTGATTCGACCGCATTGATCACGATGTCGATGGCTTCTTGCCACGGCATCTTGAGGTCCACCAGGCGAATGCGAATCGAGTGCGCGGTCAGTTTAACCGCCTGTCCAAGCCGCGAGATGAGTTGACGCTCGAGCCCGGCTGTTTCGACCGTCCGAATGACGATTTCCCGCTCGCGCTCGATCATCGATTCGATGCCGAGCGCCTTGACCCGAATACGCAGCGCAATGAGCGCCAACAAGTGCTCAACCTCTTCAGGAATTGGCCCAAAGCGGTCATCAAGTTCGTCCCGAATGTCGAGTAGACCCTCGGTAGACTCGATTGCGGCAATGCGCCGATACATGGCAAGCCGAAGTTCGGTATCCACAATGTAGTCCGCCGGAATCAATGCCGTCAGCGGCAAATCGAGGATGGTTGGTTCAAGCTCTTCATGGGGTGCGCCCGTGCGAATCTCGTCGACTGCCTGGGCGAGGAGCCGGATATACAACTCATAGCCAACCGCTCCGATATGGCCGCTTTGCTCGGCGCCCAGGATGTTTCCCGCGCCGCGAATTTCCATATCACGCATGGCGAGCTTCATGCCGGAGCCAAGCTCCGTCGCCTCCTGGATTGCAATGAGCCGCTCCTGCGCTTCCGCCGAAAGGGCCTTTTCCGGTTTGTACAGGAGGTACGCATAGGCGCGGTTGGTTGACCTTCCAACGCGGCCGCGAAGTTGGTAGAGCTGGGTAAGTCCCAGCGTATCGGCGTTATCGATAATGATCGTGTTGACGTTCGGAATGTCGATGCCGGATTCGATAATGGTGGTCGAGACGAGAACGTCAAAGTCTTTCCGGACGAATCCCAGCACAATTTCTTCGAGCACTTCTTCATCCATCTGACCATGCCCGACGCCGAATCGCGCTTCAGGCACGAGTTCTCGAAGTTTATGAGTAAGGCGATCGATGTCATGGACGCGGTTGTGGACAAAGTAGACCTGGCCACCCCGATCGATCTCGCGCAGGATGACTTCCCTGATCAACTGATCCTGGGCCGGTGTGACAAACGTTCGGATGGGCAATCGCGCTTGAGGAGCGGTGTCGATCATGCTGATGTCGCGAATTCCCGCGAGCGCCATGTGGAGGGTGCGCGGAATCGGGGTGGCGCTCATGGTCAGCACATCAACTTCGGTGCGAATCCGCTTGAGAAACTCCTTCTGGCGGACGCCGAAGCGTTGCTCTTCATCGATGACCACGAGGCCAAGATTCTTGAACTTGACGTCACGCTGCACGAGCCGATGTGTGCCAATGACGATATCCACGCCGCCATCCGCCAATCCGGCCAGGGTATCGCGCTGCTCGGCTTTGCTTCGCAAACGAGAAAGCATGTCAACCCGGACGGGGAACGCGGCAAGTCGTTGACTGAACGTGGTGAAGTGTTGAAGCGCAAGCACCGTCGTTGGTACAAGGACGGCAACTTGCCGGCCATCATTCACCGCTTTGAACGCGGCTCGCAGCGCGACCTCCGTTTTGCCGAAGCCGACATCTCCCACGATCAGGCGATCCATTGGCTGGGACGATTGAAGCCCATTGCGAACAGCGTCGATCGCGGTCTGCTGATCAGGCGTTTCCTGATAGGGAAACGATGTAGCGAGCTCGTGGTCCCAGACGGAATCCGGGCCGTATGGCTGGGCCCGCGTCGTCTCTCGACTGGCATAGAGTTGGATGAGCTCGAAGGCCATCTCGCGCACCGCGCGTCTGACGCGGCGGCGGGTCTGCTGCCACTCACCAGTACCAAGCCGAGTGAGGGTTGGATCGAGGCCACCGCCTGAATAGCGTGAAACGCGATCGGTCTGATCGACGGGCACATAAAGCCTATCGCCTTTCGCGTAATCGACCTGAAGGTATTCGCGCTCAACTCCTCCGGCGTCGAGACGCACCAGGCCACGGAAGATGCCTACTCCATAGTCGATGTGAACAACATAATCACCGGGCGTCAGTGAGCTTGCGAGTGGAGCGACTTCGGAATGCCGCCGCCGGTGCGCCCGTCTGGTTTGCTTGCTGAACCCAAAAACCTCAAGATCCGCGAGAAGCAGAAGTCGAGCGTCTTTGGCGATCCATCCGCTATCGAGATCGGACGTGCGAATTTCGAGCGTTCCCGGGGGTAGAAGCAGAGACTCCCCGGTTGCGCCGCGGCGATCGCGCCGTGGGAAGATGTCCTTATCTTCGAAGAGCTCGCTCAGTCTATCAACTTGATCCGTAGCAATCGAAACACTCCAGCCATCATCGAGCCTTCTGCGGACGTCGTCGACCACGTCGGCCAGTCTTCCCGCGTAGTTGGGAGGCTCGCCGATGTCCAGCACAAAGCGAGGTTCAGTTGCGTGCTCCGGAACCGACCCGAGTGACAGCGACGTCCGCTCACGGATCGAACGACGCACGCTTTGCCATGAGGCAATGGGACTCTGAAGTCCAGGCGGCAATTCTCCATTGCCCTCGAAGGCGATTCGAAGCTCGAGCGCCTGGTTCTCCAGCTGCGTGGCCACAAGATCGACCGCCGCGGGCTCGTCGACGATGATGAGGGCAGTCGGGGGGAAATGGTCGAGAAGCGTGGTAGGACGGGGAACCAGATACGGTGCGAAGAGGTCAAGAGACGGAGGAGTCTTCCCCGCATGCATGTAATCGATCGTTCTCGACCACTCGATTCTCACTTCCGGACGAAGGCGTTCAAGATCGAGTGAATCGAGCGCCTGGGCTGCTTCATGCAGCCGCTTGAGCGGCAGTTCGGAGGGTGGAAGAAGGCGAATTTCGCGGACGCGCTCCTTCGATCGTTGCGTATGTGGCTCAAATGGTCGGATCGACTCAACTTCGTCACCAAAGAAGTCGATGCGGACAGGTGCTTCAACCCCTGGCGGAAAGAGATCGACGATGCTCCCACGCCGCGCGATTTGCCCGGTTTCATAGACCAATGGCGTCATCTCGAAACCGTTTTCCACGGCCCAGCCCAAGAACTCATCCTGCGCGAGGCGGTCGCCCAACCGAATGAGCCTCGTGGAAGATTCCAGGTCTTCTGGCGGCATGACGATCTGAAGAAGCCCATGCGCGGGCGTCACGATAACAGGCGGAGTGGAATGCACGGGATTCGAAAGCATGTCGAGAAGCGCCGCCCGCTCGGTCGCGGTCTGCAAATCAAAGGGGAGTTGCTCGTAGGGAAGGGCTTCGGGCGCGGGCCAGGAAAGCACCGCGTGCGTGGGCAGAAACTCTGAGATAGCCCCCGCGAGCGATTCAGCGCGGTCACCGCGGGGAGCAACCACCAGCACGGGCAACGTCAGCCGCGAAATCGCCAACGCCGCCACGGCCGCTCTTGCCGACACTGGTAAATCTGGGATGATGATCGAATGGCTCTGCAGCGCTTCCAAAGCAGCCGAAACATTTGCACTGCTCAGGAGGTGTTTTGCCAGGTGCGAAAGGGCCATATGCCTTCTAGGAGCGCTTTGCCGCATTGCCACGCACACGACGTCGGCTGCTTTAACGCCGACCCGGAAGCGTACCATGCACGCCTGTTTGGCCTCCGCGTAGATGAGCGTCGAGCGCGCTGAAGCCGACCCGATGAAACGCGCCGCCAGGGATATGCAAGGAAGCCCCATTGAGTCTGGCCCGTGTAGGAATGATCCTGGTCATGGTGGTGGCGGCAATAGTCGCCGTCTATGCCGTGTTTCAGGCTCTTGATGAACGTGCTGCACCGCCGATCGTCGTTGAAGATGTGGTGTCGGAATTCCCGATTGCCGTCGATGTTCGTGGTGCGGTGATCTCACCCGGCGTCTATGAATTGCCGGCGGGCGCGCGCATGCAGGACGCAATAAAGTTAAGCGGCGGGCTCGCTGCTGAAGCAGATCTTTCCACGGTCAATCTCGCGCGACGGCTGCGGGATGGCGAGGTTGTCGTGATTCTCACGGCGAATGAGGCGGGCGCCTCATCGGACATCCGTTCTCCTGGGAGCACGGATGAGTCCCGGCCTGTCAATATCAACACGGCTTCGATCTCCGAACTCGATGTCCTGCCAGGCATTGGGGAAGTCACGGCCAGACGAATCGTCGAGTTTCGAGAGTCGAACGGTCCATACCGTTCAATCGATGATCTGGTGCTAGTGGAAGGCATATCAACGCGGACGGTCGAGACGCTTCGTGATCTTGTGACGACGGCGCCATGACCGGAATGGCCGTAAGTGGGGGAATCCTCATTGGCGTGGCGTTAGGCTGGTGGGGTGTTGTCGCCATCGCCGCAATCAGCGTGATTGCCGCGATTGTCGTGCGAAAACGATCATTCGTTGCCGTTCTTGCGGTGGTCCTCGCAACGACCATGGCAGGTGCATGGCGAGGCGCCACGTCGGAACGAAATGGAAATGAAACAGGTGTCATTCGCTCTTCTGAAACGGCAATGGTTGTTTCCGCTCCGTCCAACACGGGGAGAAATCAACACTTTGTCATCGAGCTGACCGGCGCCGATGAATCGATCGCCCCCGGATCTCCGGCTCGAATCTGCGTGACGGGCGAGGCAGTGCCGGAAGTTCAACTTGGAGACAGCATTGAGTTCCGGGGAGCCGTCAAATTCGCATCTGACGCCACCGTTAGCCAACAGGCGTATCTGGCGACCAAGCAATGCGCCGGCTCAATGTACCTTAACTCCCACTCGATCGTTGGGTCTACCAAAGGCGGCGGACGAAGTCTCGCCGAACTGCGCTCTCGGTTAAGTCGCGTTCTCCGCGTGGCGGCTCCGGGAGACGCCGGGGTGCTTCTCAGTGGACTCGTGACGGGAGACGACGAAGGGTTTTCTCCGGAGCGCAAGGGAGCATTCGTCCGAACTGGCACGACGCATCTGACCGCCGTCAGTGGATCGAATCTCGCACTCATCGCGGGGATTTTTGCCACTGTTGGCGCCGGAGTGTTTGGCCGCCACCGCCTTGCCTGGCAGTTCATGACGATCACCGGGATCTGGACCTACACCCTGATTTCGGGATCTCAACCGCCGCCGTTCGCTCTGCCATTGTCGCCATGGCGGCGATTCTGGCATTTCGATTCGGAAGGAGGCCTGACTTTCCTACCCTCATTTTGGTCGCTGCCGGCGCGATGGCTCTCCTCGATCCGGTGCAGATCGAGTCATTGGGATTTCGTCTTTCGGTTGCAGCATCGTTGGCGCTGGCTATTGCGCTGCCGGCTATGATCGCTCGGGACAAATGGTCGGCTTCGACGAGCGCGCTGATGGTGACGGCGGCGGCTCAGGTATCGACGCTGCCATTGCTCTTACCTGTCTTCGGGACTGTCTCTCTGTTGAGCGTGCCAGCAAACATCCTTGTGGCGCCGCTGGTGGCCATTGCGATGCCGATTGCGGCGGTAGCGGGTATGGCCGGCCTGGTCTGGATGCCGCTCGGGCAGGGAATTGCCGTGCCCGCGGCGTTGGCCGCCGCCGCAACACTACGAGTTGTCGACTTCCTGGGCGCTCCTGGCGCATATCTTCAATTTGGAACACCTCCCCTGCCTGCCGCCTTGATGATCGCCGCCACGTGCAGCGTCCTCATTATCGCCATGAGCGGCGAACTCGCGGGATGGGTTCAGCGAGGGAAGCAGGCAGGAGCCGACGGATGGTGGAGGGGAATTTGGGAAGATTGGGAAGATAGGGATTGGCGGAGTTCGGCGTTGAACTCCGCCAATAGTGACGCGGAAACGTTCAGCAAGTTAGCGCCGACGGCGATTTCGCGTGTCGGTAGGGAAGACCCAGCGCACACCCTTGGAGCTCACTCTGATAACCCGGAAAAAGAGCCAACCAGCCAAGAAGTACGTCATAAGGTCCCCGACAAACGGAAGCTGCCCCAGGCTATCTCGGGAAAGGTTGTCGGGCATGGTCCAATAGCCCATTCGTGCCGACATCCAGAGCACGAGGATTAACCCCATCAGCACAAGGACGAGTCCCTGCCGCCGCTTTCTCATCAGCGCATAGTCGTCGACTCCAAAATAGTTCAGCTTCGCCATACGCGATGGTGCGTGAGGGCTCGTTGTCGCCGCATGATGTTTCTCGTTTTCGGATGAAGTTTCGTGAGACGGAATCACGACATCTTCAAAGGCGACGCCCCTGATGTCGGCTATTTGCTGCCGCAGTCCATCCCTTTCCGCGGTCACACGTCCGATGACGCGATGCGCGGCGGTTAACTGCTCGGTCACGAGGATCAAATGACGATTCAGAGCAACAGGCGCCGACTTCTCGGACCCGTTGCTCGCGGCGAGATATTCCTGTTTACGGCGCGCTCGCTCGGCGATCCGGCCGCGGGCATCTGATTCCACGCCGGCCGCATCCGCGGTGCTGGAATCATGAGCACGTGCAGGTTCAGCGTTTAACTCAGCATCCAGCTCGTTCTTGCCATCATCGATAACTTCCATCTCATCGGAAGCAATTCGCTCGGCTTCCGCACGCGGAGCTCTGGGGCGCCGACCCTCCGTTCGCCGCGCCTCTCGCGAGGAACGTCGAATCTCTTGGTCGATGAGAGGCTGCGTGATCGGAACGCCTGGCGCGTTGACAGCAGGCGCTGCAGGCCCGGCCTCGTCGTTGTACGCCTCGCTACCAACGAGCTGGAGATTGCGCCTACGGGCGCGTTTTTCGCGCCGGGCATTCTGGGCCGCCAGAGAGGCATCAGCCAATTGCTGCACGAATTCAGAAGTGGCTGATTCAGCCGTCGGAGGGGCATCGACATCCGCGTGGTGGACGAGCTTATTGACCAGTCTATTTTCCTCTCTTTCCGGGCCGTGTGCCTTCGATGTGTAGTCTAGAGTAGAAAACAAGCTTCTGTCCAGCCTGCTTGTTCGGACAAGAGCCCTGATACGAGAAGAGCGGAATGGAGCTACTTCTTCAGCGAGCTCGAACGCGGCAGGCTTTGCGTCGTGTTCACGCGGTCCTTCTTCATATGATCTTCGGGCACTCGTGGCTTCGGCGGACGCATCTTTTCAAGACCTGGGGGAACGTTGACAGATGCTCGGGTACGGCCGTATCTTCCCCGCGTGGCCCCCATAGTCTAGCGGCCCAGGACGTCACCCTTTCAAGGTGAAGATCGCGGGTTCGAATCCCGCTGGGGGTACCACTTTGATAACGACTCAACACCGTTCGGCCATTGACAGCCAACGGGAAGAGTGGTAGTTTGCGAATGAACCGAGAGGGAACGTGGCTGAGCGGTGTGCAGCCGCGAGTGCCACGAGGGACGGTTCGCAAGGAACGCGATGAAGGGGGTTTGGTATGGGGTTGGTGAAGGATTTTTTTGGGGCAGACGAAAGCGTTACCGATGTAGCTAGCTCCGGCAACGGCGGTGTGGCGACATCTTCCGCCAGCGGCGGCGCGGTTTCGCTCGGCAATGTGAACAGTGGCGGCAATGCCGGCAACGCCATTGGCGTTGGTGACACGGTGGGCTCAGTCGGCGTGGATGGCGGTACAGTCGCCAACGCGACCGACCTGTCTGTTTCGGCCAATGGCGGCACGGCAATTTCTGATGCGAGCGGTGGAAGCTACAACTTGGCTTTCGTGAGTTAGCCGCGTCGCGCACTTTACGTCGCGTCGATTTGGGAAGGGTTAGGCCTGGGGAGGGCGAGACTCATGCAGTTCACGGATACGGCAAGCGCGGGTAATGGTGGTGTTGCAACCGCTGCTGGCAATGGTGGAGCGGTCTCGGCCGGCAACATCAACAGCGGTGGTAACGTCGGTAGCGCAATCGCTGTCGGAGACACCTACGGACCAGATCCAGATGTCTACGGTGGCGATATTGCCAACTCGACGGCACTTGATGTGGCAGTTGACGGTGGCACCGGCATTGCCGATGCGACTGGCGGCAACAACAACCTGGCCTTTGTAAGCTAGGTTCCATGCTTCGGCATCGTTCAGGGGCTGGCGTTCAAAGCGCCAGCCCCTGAGTGTTTCTGGGAAGAATCCAAGCGTAAGAATGAATTGGTTGGCGCCGATCTCATAAGATGCGATGTTCAGCGATCTTTGCTCATGTCAGTGGCGCTTTGCGCACTGTGGAGCCGCTCCGTTTAAATCCCGATACGATTTCACTTCTTCACCTCGAACAAGCTCAGAGCAAGATAGCCGATGGGCTGTCTCCGTACCGCCGTGCGCAAGATGTAGCGGGTATATTTTCGTACGTACAGTGATCGAATGGTTTTGTGAACGAGAGAGACGTGGCGTGACCGTGTTCTCGTTCTCGAAAGCGAATGCTGTGAAGGGCCGAACGCCTGAATGATCGCAATCGGCTCACTATTGCGTTGCACCCGAGGCAACGGCCTCGACCACGGGGTGCGGCAACGAACGGCGCCAACCGGCGGCTGAAGTGCTGCTTTGCAAGGAGGATGACCATGGCCCACGAAAAGCGCGGACGCACGTTGCTGAACGGGAAGTTTGGCAACCGAGGGTTGCCCGGACGTGCTGGAGCAACCGCCGCGATCGTGGCGCTGTTGGGACTGATGCCGCTCACCAGCGTTCTTGCGCAACTCCCCGACGAGCCGTCACCCGAGAATGGAACGGCTCAGGTCGTCGCGCAAGGGGTCGTGGAGGTTGGCGCGGACGACGTTAAGTGGCGGATTGCGGATCGTACGGCACTGCCGCCAGCCAACGCGCAGTCAGTTGTCAGCGATCTTGGTTTCGTGGTGGTGGATTCTGGCGTCATGCTGGTTGAGGATCTTGATTCTGGCGAGCAGCAGCGCCTAGCTGCCGGGGAAGTGATGCTTTCGGTGGGCGGGGCGGAGCAAGCGCGGGTGGCGCTGGGATCTGATCGCGTGACGTACCGTGACCTCGCTCTTGTCGACGGCGGTTCTGATTCCAATCTTGATGGAGCGGTGATTTACGAAAGCGAGCGTTTCGCTGGCCCCGGTGCTCGTCTCGACCTCGACCTCCTGCAAGATGTCCTCGCACCGGGGGGGGCAATGGAGCTCCCGGGGGGAAGCCTGCCGGGCCTGCTGCTCATTGCGAATGGTGGCGCGGACGTGACCACGGAATCCGGCGACGTTCTCTCACTTGGCGCCGGAGAGGCCATTTCGCTCTCCGGACCGCTCCTGGTGACGGGAACTGAAAGCGGAGCCACGGTCACCGCGATCTACGCGGGCCCAACCGTACCGCGCCTGACGCGAGCAAGCGGGACGCCAATGGCGGGTCGAGCCGTTGAAACCACAACCCAGCAAGCCGCGGTTGCCCCAGCTGCAACACCTGCCGCCACTTCTCCGACCCGGATCGCGACAGAAGATCCGGACGACGATGGAGATGGTCTCACGCTTTCCGAGGAAGTCGCGGCGGGAACCGATTCAGAACTTGCTGACACAGACGAAGATGGCCTGACCGATGGCCAGGAGACGGCCGAGTTCGGCACAAATCCGTTGCTTCCTGACACCGATGTTGATGGCGTGCTCGATGGTGATGAAGTTGCTCTCGGCTCGGATCCGAATGATTCTGCACCAGGCGGGGAGACAGCCGCGCCAGTCGCAGGAGAAGAAGACGTCAGCACCGAAGGGGCGCCGGTCGATGAGGTGGCCGCAACGCCTGGCGACAGCGACGGTGATGGGCTCGAAGACGCGATAGAGGTCGAACTTGGTACTGATCCCCTGGATACGGACACGGACGACGACGGCCTCACCGACGGCGCGGAGTACTACACCCATGCGACAGGTACGCGGAACCCAGATTCGGATGGAGATGGGATCGTCGACGGTGATGAAATCGCAAACGGGACGAACCCCAATGACGCATCGAGTTCCTGACAGATTCGAGCGTCGGCGCGCAATGGCCCCAGGCGCATGACGGGACCGATCGCGCGTTACTGGCTCGCCCTCTACAGGACGAGCCAGGAGGCTATGTAGCCGATCGAAAGAATCAGGAGGAAGGGGGTAGCGGCTCCCATACCCCAGATTGACCAGACAATCGAGGAGATGACCACAAGCATTGCGAGGGCGACGAGGTACCAAAATGCAACGGCAATGGGCTCTCCTTCGTTCTTGCGCCCGCCAACACCCTTCGGCGAAGGCTGTAGCTGGTTTCCGGAGAGGATTTGACGTGCCGCTCGTCCTGGGGTGCGCCGGCTCATGGCCGTCTTTCGAAGAGCGATCTCGCGAAGCGACCTTGTCTCGGTGGAGAAGCCGAGGGTGCATCCGATGAGCCAAGCGATTTCCGCCAAATGCGGAGCACGACGATCTTGACGATGCCTGACCAGAGAAGCAACAGGCCGCAGACCAGGGCTATGGGATCGAGAAGTCCGATGAACTTTCCGGCGATGAGCACCGTTCCGCCGACGAGCATTGCGATCGACGTCATCCAGAGATAAACCACGGGGATGATTCCTGACACTCGTGGGCCGGATCCGACTGCTGGGACGATCCTAGCGTCCCTTGCTGGGAATTCGCAATTCCGACGGCCTGGTGGATGTTGCTGGCAGCAACCTTCGCGTTCATGCCACGATTGTCTCGGTTGTCCCTTCGACGAGGGTCGGCTGTTGCCTATGAATGATAGGGAGGACCTTGGCCATGTTGAATAACCGGTTCGCGCGCGAGGCACTGAAACAGGCGGCCACGCAAGTCAATCAGGGGGTGCGTGACGGAGCGAAGCAGTTTGTCGAACGGGAGGTCACGCCGCTGCGCGACCGCATCGAGGAGCTTGAAGGGCGGGTTGCGCGGTTGGAACGACAGCTTTCAGAGCTCATGCGGGAACGAGAACGAAGCGGCCGTTAGGTCGCCGTTGTTCCTGCCGTGAATTCCAGCGGCGCATCGTGGAACCGACTGAATCAATGGCCTCGATATCAGCGAAACGGCATGCCGACCGGATGCCTCAGTGCTGAGCTAATCCGCGGCGAAGACGGGAGTGATCGTCGATAGGGCCTGATTGAAATCGCGTTGAAGATCGTGAGGATCTTCCAGGCCTGTCGAAACGCGTATGAGATCGCCGTCGTGCCATGGCCAGACAAGCGTGCTGGAATCTCCAAGGCTCACGGCGATCGTACAAAGGTCAAGCGCGTCAACAAACCCGGCAACCGCGTCGCGGCCACCATGAAGCGTAAAAGAAATCATACCTCCCGATCGGTCTTCGCCAGCTCCGACGATTTTCGTCGCAATGTGGTGTCCGGCATGCGTGGGCAAGCCTGGGTAATTGACGTTTTGCACGGCAGGATGCGCGTGCAGGAGCCGTGCAAGGCTGGAAGCGTTCTCTGAATGGCGTGACATTCGCAGCGGCAGGGTATGAACACCCGAGAGAAGCACCCATGCTGCAAATGGCGACATCGCTGTTCCCAAAAGGAGCGATCGCTCTCGAACCGGGTCGACGAGTGCGCGGGAACCCGAAACGACGCCTCCCTGAACCTGGCCGTTGCCGGAGAGGTATTTCGTGGCGCTATGGATCACGAGATCAGCCCCGAGCTCGATGGGTCGGAGAAGCGCTGGGGAGAGGAAGGTGTTGTCGATGATGAGTGTCAGGTTTCGCTGCCTGGTGATCTCCGACAGCACTCGTATATCAGTGACCTTCAGGAGCGGGTTGGAAAATGGCTCAGCATAGATCGCCCTGGTCGTCGCCGAGATCGCCGCTTCGATCGCGCCACGATCCGAGAGGTCGACGAAACTGACCGATCCACCAAAATGGGGCAACTCATTCGCAAGGAATGAACGCGTCAGGTCATAGAGCTGTTCAGACGCGATGATGTGGCCACCTTCCGCCGCTGACAACAGCACCCCGCTAATCGCGGCCATGCCCGAGTTCAGTGCCACGGCAGTTTCAGCGCCTTCGAGGTTCGCCAGTTTTGCCTCCAGACACCGTACGGTGGGATTGCCACGCGGCGAATAGGTGAAGTGCGGGCGTTCACCAGACCGCATGGACTCGACCTGACTGTATGTCTCAAACGCATACGTCACGTTCTGATAAATCGGCACGCCATGCGCTCCGGTTGTCGGATCGGGAGCCTCGCCAGCATGAATGCAGCGAGTGCCAAAGCCCCGGTCATCAGCCATCTTCACCATCCTGCAGAGAACTTAGCCCGCGGAAGACGAGCGGCAAGCCTAGCGCAACGCGATGGTATAGAGTGGACGAGCGGGAACAGGTAGGCGAACGATGCCGTTTTCATGGAGGCTTGGAGAGATCGCAGGGTGGGTTCTCACGAGGCAAACCCTTCCGAGCGCGGTCGATCCAGGCCGTGAAACGGCGGCGCTAGTTGCCATGTTGAACAGAGGAGAAGATCACGCATGAGCGACCACACGAGCAAGAGCTGGGGCGATGTCGTTGAAACGTTGCGCCACGCGGCAGACGATCTGCGCACGGCGACGGGACGACCCGCGTCGCCGAGCGCGGAAGAAGAAGTGGCGGCAGCAAAACTGAAATCGGATATGACCAGGCTGGAGCAATCGGCGGCTGATTTGCGATTGAAGCTCGCCCACGGGCTTGACGCCAAACGATCCGAATTTGAAACAGCGTTCGATCGGGAGCGCGCGGAACAATCCGCGGGGCAGTTGAAAGCCGCCCTCGATGAGCTGACCGGGCTAGCGAGAACGGTCACCCGTGATCTCAAGGCAGCGGCGGAATCGAGCTTCACCGTGGCCGAGCCAGAGATTAGATCGGCGGTACGCGCTCTGGAGGACGTCGCCGGTTCGGCAGGCGCGTGGATGCGCGCCGTCATCGATTCCAAGCCGGCTTCGCAAGACGACCAGTCGACTGAAGCGAGTCAATCGACAGACGATCCTGGGCGGCCTTCCAGGTCCACGTAGCGAGCGTTTCGAAGATCGAGGAGCAATGCCGCCGTGGTGACGTTGTTGTCCCGCAATTGGTGGGCCCTGGTTGTCCGCGGCGTCCTGGCGTTGGCGTTTGGAATCCTGGCCTGGACTCGTCCCGACATCTTCTGGGCGTCTCTTGTCCTGGTGTTCGCCGCCTATGCGATCGTGGACGGCGTATTCGCGATCGCGTCAGTGTTTTCGGATGAAGATGGTCCTCGCTGGCCTCATCTCATCGAAGGGCTCGTTGGACTCGGAGTGGGGGCCCTCATCGTTCTGTTCCCGGACCGGGTTGGAATCGGCATCGTCTTGCTCATTGGCATTTGGGCGGTGGTGACGGGCCTATTGGAAATTGCTTCCGCAATTCGATTGCGCCAGCAGATCAAGGATGAGTGGTTGCTAGGTGTAGGCGGAATGCTTTCCGTCCTGTTGGGATTGATCATGATCGCCAATCCCCGCTTCGGACAGGTGACGACGACCTATATCCTCGGCACGTACGGCATCCTGTTTGGATTTCTGCTTGTGCTGCTCGGTTTACGGTTGCGTACGCTGAGCGAAGTTTCCCCCTGATCCATCAGGAGCCACCACACCGCCGACATATGATCGCGTGGGTCGGGGACCGCGGGGACTTGTCCCTGAAGGGGTCGTGCAGTGTGAATGCAGGGGAAGGTGACCAGGGAGACCGGGACCTGGACTGGTTCCGAGCCGTGGTCCTGGCAGCTCTCTCTGCCTCGATCGTGATTACCTGGCCGCTCTGGAACGCGCGGCATGTTCCGCCGCTCTTGCCGGCAATGCCTCTGCCTCAGATGTCGATTGGAGCGGCAATCCTGGGCGCATGCGCCGCGACGTTGTTCGTGCCACGCGCGGGAGCAATCGCCGTCACCCTCTTGATCGCCTATGGGATGATGAGCGATCAGACGCGGATGCAACCTGAGTTCTTCTCATTGCCGATCTTGCTCTGGGGCAGTTTTCCCTCGCGAGGAATTCGATTCATCGCCCGAGTGCACTTGATCTCGCTCTGGTTTTATGCCGGGCTGCACAAAGTGCTCAACCCAGGCTTTCTTACTGAGCTGGGACCCAAACTGATTCGCTCATTTCCGTTTCCATTGCCAGAACGCCTGGCAAGCCTCCTGGTGCTCTTTGTCGTGTCGCTGGAGATTGGCTCCGCGGTGCTGGCCGTGGTTCCGGGGACGCGGCAGATCGCCGCATGGTCGGCACTCTTCCTTCATCTCAGCATACTGATCGCCCTGTTTCCGTTTGGAGACTCCCGGAACCCCGCGGTCTGGTCGTGGAACGTGGCGCTGGCGTGCAGTGGTTTCGCCCTCATCGCTCCATGGAAGTCAAGCCTCTTGCTCAGTTTCCGGTCGAACGGCCTGCTATCACGGGCGATCGGGGTAGCGCTGGCGATCATGCCACTTGGATTCTATGCCGGTCTGGTTGATGCGGATCCTGCACATCAACTCTATTCTTCGAGCATCGCCAGCGCGTCCGTCTATTGCCCCTCGGGGTGCCGCCCGGAACAAGATGTCAACGCGACCTGGTTTACGCTGAACGTGCCTTTGCCGCCTCAGCCGCAGTTGTTCGCGGCATCATTTCTCGCGACATGCGCGGGTGGGGATGTGCTTCGCATCGTCGAACCACATCGGCCACCCTGGAGCAACCCGGGCGAGCCACAGATCGTGCATTGTCAGAAGGAATCGCTGCCGGCCGCGCACCCGTGACTGTCTGCGCCGCGATACTCTGTGCCGGAACGCCAATTGGAAGGGGGGACGTGTGAGCGATTCGATTGCGTACCTGTCAGCGAACGAGCTCGTCACGCTGTACGCACGCCGGGAGCTATCGCCGGTGGAGGCAACGCGGGGCATTCTCGAGCGGATCGAGCGAATCAATCCCGTGGTGAACGCATTCACCCATGTGAGCGGTGAACTCGCGCTCGAGCACGCGCACGCGGCGGAGCGAGCGTACGCGGCAGGCGTGAATCCGGGGCCTCTGGCGGGCGTGCCGATGTCGATCAAGGATTTGACCCCAACCAAAGGGATTCGTACGGCGAGAGGCTCTCTGATCAATCCAGACTGGGTGCCCGAAGACGATCCTCCAGTGGTGGAGCGGCTTTATGCGGCGGGGGCCGTCATGCTGGGCAAGACGAACACCCCGGAGCTGGGCTGGAAGGGAGATTCCGGAAATCGCGTTTTTGGTCCTTCGTTCAACCCGTGGCGCCTGGAGCGCACGGCCGGTGGATCGAGCGGTGGAGCGGCAGCAGCGGTGGCGTCTGGCCTGGGACCCATCGCGCAGGGGAGCGATGGAGCGGGGTCGATTCGCATCCCCGCTTCATTTTGCGGCATTTTGGGCTTCAAGCAGTCGTTCGGCCTCGTGCCGCAGTATCCCGCCAGCGCGGTCGGCGACCTTTCCCATGTTGGTCCGATGACGCGGACCGTGAGCGATGCCGCGCTGATGTTGAACGTGATGGCCGGCGCCAATCCGCGCGATCGGCTGTCCTGGTCGAGCGGGATGGACTATACGGCCGGGCTCAGCGACGGAATTCGGGGTTTGCGGGTGGCCTGGTCACCAACTCTCGGCTATGCCCCGGTGAATTCCGACGTTCTGGCTGCAACGGAACGAGGCGTGCGCGCACTCGCCGATCTTGGATGCAACGTTGTGGAGGTGGATCCGGGACTGCCTGATCCGGCCAACATCCTGGATGTCATCTGGGCGGGCGCGATGGGAGGCTACTTCGCGGGCCGCATGGACGAGATCGGCGACCTGATTGACTTTGGGTTGCGTGAGGTTGTCGAGCGCGCGGCCATGCTCACGGCGGCGAATCTGGCGGGCGCGATGCAAGCGCGCAATGCGTACTATGCCGGCATGCGGGAGTTCATGGAGGATTTCGACCTCCTGGTCACTCCGACCATGCCAGGGACCGCGTTCACCGCCGGTCTGGATGAGCCGGATGGTTGGCAGAGAACGACGCTGGCGCCGCTCGATTGGACGCCGTTCACGTTCCCCTTCAACCTGACCGGCCAGCCAGCGGCGACGCTGCCATGCGGATTCGATTGCGACGGTCTGCCCATTGGCCTGCAGATCGTAGGCCGCTGGCGAGAGGACGCCACGGTCTTGCGTGCCGCTGCCGCGTTTGAGCGCGCGATGCCATGGCGTCAGACGAAGCCACCGCTGCCGGAAGACCAGCGCGGGATGCGCGATCGAAACACGCCCGCGGCAGCTCCAGCCTGAAGGGTTGCTTCGACGTCGACCACGCGTGGTCCGCGGGGATTGAGGCGAACTGCCAGAGTGGCGGATGCGTCCCGAATTTCGATTTCGCGTTCACCATCGAGCGCGATTGTGCAGGGACCTCCGGCCAGGGCAATGGTTTCACCGTGATTGACGAGGCGGGCAGAGGCGATCGGAACCGACCGCATGAGGCCGGGTGCAATAGGGACGTTCACCGCTTCAGGAGCGGTAACGTCATCTCCAATCACGATCCAGGCGCCAGAGCAGCTCTCACAGGCCGCCGGAAAGAGGGCGCCGCCGATGCTGGCGATGCCAATGGCCGCGGCGCTGATGCATGAAAGCACGATCTCGCGGAACTCCGCGGGTTCCCATAGGGCGCGGGCCCCGATCCATGCCCGTGAGGTCGTCACCACGTCGATAAGCGCGATGTCCCGTTCTTGGCCATTCACCAAGACGTCAAGTCGGGGCGCGCGTTTGATCACGCGCGCCCCCTGCGGGCGGTTGGACACTTTTCCGCTGGCAATCAGGCCGGCTGCCAGGCCAGCGAGGGTGCCTTCGATCATGCGGGGAAAGACGTTGTTTGTGCCCGTGGATACCGGAATCAGGGGGACATCGCCGCATCCTTTGGCGACGGCACGATTCGTGCCGTCGCCTCCGAGCGTGACAATTGAGCCCGCGCCAAGATCGCGCAGGCGCTCGGCGGCTTCAGTCGAGTCGCCCGAGTGGCCGATCACTGGCATCGCGAGGGGGGTGAGCGTCAGTCGAGGCTTCGCGCCAACGGCAGCTCTTTCCACGATTCCATAGTCGTCAGGGAGATAGGCGACATCAGTGACACCCGCCGCTTCGAGGCCAAGCAGGACGCGACGGACGATATTGATCTTTTCGTTGTTATCGAACGTTGATCCATGGGCCACGAGGCGACGGATATCTTTTCCCGACGCCGGGTTGGCGATGATGCCGACCAGCGCCAGGTTCGTCATGATCGAGGGAGCGAGGCGAGCCACCGCATCACGACCGCAACAAAGGACGATGACGCTTCAATTTGCGGCACGTGCCCAACGCCTTCCAGAATTTCAAGCCATGCCGACGGCAGGGAATCGGCGGCAACGATTGAATGCCTGGCCGGGATCACGCGATCGAGCTCGCCCGAGATAAACAGCACGGGTTGCTGCAGCTCACCGAGGCGATCGAGCAAGAGGGCCCTTTGCCCATCACGGGAGAAAACGGCATTTGAAATAGCCTTCACCGCTTGATCCGCGCCTGGAGCGCTCCGCGCGGCAAACATTTCGTCAATGCCACGATCCAGTACATAGCGACGATCTGAAAAGAAGAGCTCGAGGAGGCGCTTTGCTTCCTCACGCGATGGTTCTGACTGCATACGATCGAGCAGGTCAGGGCTAATTTCAACGCCAAGAGCAGCACTATCGACCAGAACCAGTCCGCGGACGAGTTTCGGACGATCCAGCGCGAGTTGCAACGCCGCGGCCCCGCCCAGGGAATGGCCAACGACAACGGCCGGAGCAAGCTCCAGCTTCTCGACCACTTCGCCAACCACCGCGGCGAGCTCGGCCAGAGAGTAATCGAATGACGCCGGATCTGGCTTGTCGCTGGCCCCATGGCCAGGAAGGTCGACGGCGGCCACGCGATAGCCGCCGGCGAACTCCGCGAGGACCGTGGCCCAGGACGATTGCGATCCGCCGAGGCCGTGTACGAAGAGCATGGTTTCCGGAGCGTCTGTGGGGCCGGCGACCAAGACGTAAACCTTCACGCCGCTTGCGAGCTCGATGAGCTCCGTGCGTGGGGCGGCCGCGGCGGCGACGCTGGAGGCGGCTGCCCGTTCGACATCTTCGCTGGTAATCCGGCCATTGGCGCCTGTGGCTTCGACCGTGGCCAGGTCGACGCCAAGCTCGCCTGCCCGCTTGCGGGCGGCAGGCGACGCGTTCACGCGGCCGCTCGCATCGCGGGCCGCCTGGCGCCCCTCTCTGGGGGGGCGGGCAGCGGCCGTGCTGCCGGCGGCCGCGGTCCCCGGAGCACCTGACGTGGCGATCAGGCCGGCGAGCTCATCGTCACTGAGATCTTCGCCAGGGGCGGTGATGATGGCGACCGCGCCCATGACGGGCACCTCGCTGCCGGTGGCAGCCACGATCTTGCGCAGAATGCCGGTCGCTGGAGCCTCGATGTCGTCGACAGCTTTTTCTGTTTCGACCGTGAGCAGCGGGGCGCCCTCGGTGACCGATTCACCTTCGGCGCGTGACCAGCCGGTGACGATCCCGGAGACCATGGTGAGGCCCCACTTCGGCATTGTGACAATCGTTGGCATCAACTTTCTCCAGGGACAACGGCGATCCGGCTGGCACGCACCTCGATAAGGGGTACGGAAACAGGTGAAGGAATCGATTCCGGTAGCTACATGATCTCACGCACCACGTCAGCGATCCGCTCCGGGCTTGGAACGTAGAACGCTTCCAGAGGCGGGCTGAAGGGTACCGGGGTGTGCGGCGCGGTGACGAGCTTGATCGGCGCATCGAGTGTATCGAAGCCCCGGTCGGCCACGAGCGCGGCGATATCGGTGGCCGCGCTGCAGCGTGGGTTGTCTTCATCGACGACCACCAGGCGGTGGGTCTTTGCCACGGATTGAAGGATGGTTTCGTCGTCAAGGGGGGAGAGGGTGCGCGGATCGATGACCTCGGCTTCGATGCCTTCGGCGGCCAGAGTTTCCGCGGCAATCAGCGCCTGGTTGACCATCCGCGAGATCGCGACAATGGTGACGTCATCGCCCGCGCGCTTGATGTCCGCCTTGCCCAGGGGGATGCCTTCGTCACCCTCGGGCACTTCGCCCTTGCTTCCGTAGAGGACCTTGTTCTCGAAGAACATCACGAGATCGTCGTCTCGAATGGCGCTGAGCAGAAGACCCTTGGCGTCCGCCGGTGTCGACGGAACGACGCATTTGATGCCGGGCATGTGGGTGAAGACCGAATAGTGGCATCCCGAGTGCTGTCCCGCCGCGCTCAGCCCGGCGCCGATTTGGGTGCGGATCGTGACTGGACAGCGAGCCTTGCCGCCGAACATATAGCGAAACTTGGCGCCCTGGTCGTAGATCTGATCCATGCAGCAGCCGAAGAAATCGACAAACATCAGCTCGGCGACAGGACGCAGGCCCGTGGTGGCGGCGCCAACGGCGGCTCCGATGAACCCGGCCTCGGTGATCGGCGTGTCAAGCACGCGGTTTCGCCCAAATTCCTGGACGAGGCCCTTGGTGACGCCCATTGGCCCGCCCCAGGCGTCGTCATTGATGAGGTGATCGACCATCGCGCCGCCAGCGATGTCCTCGCCCATGAGGATGACAGTCGGATCTTCGCGCATGGCAATGCGCAGCGCCTCGTTGATCGCTTGCTGATAGGTCATCGTCCGCGTTGCTGCCTCAACAACCATTGGTGCCTCCCGCGTGACTTTGCTTGCTGCCGTGACTGGCCCTAATAGCTAACGTAGACATCGGTCAGCGTCTCTTCCGGTTCCGGAAATGGCGCAGCCTTGGCGTCGACCCAGGACTGGTCGAGGGCAGCGGAGACGCGAGAATCGATCGCGCTGAGTTCCTCCTCGCTCGCGATGTCGCGCTCGATCAGGGCGTTACGCAGGGAAACGATGGCATCCCGTTTCTTGTACGAATCAAGCTCGTCCGCGGTGCGATACGTGACCTGATCTCCCTGGAAGTGGCCGTAGAAGCGGTAGGTTTTGGCCTCCAGAAGGGTCGGGCCATCGCCGCGGCGCGCACGAGCGATGGCTTCGCGGGCGGCCTCATAAACCGCGAAAACATCGAGGCCATCGACAACAACGCCCGGGATTTCGTAGGAGCCGGCGCGGTTGGCAATGTCGCTGGCGGAACAGTGGTAGCGGACGGGCGTTGCTTCGGCGTAGCCATTGTTCTCGCACACGAAAATGACCGGAAGGTTCCAGATCGCGGCAAGGTTGAGCCCCTCGTGGAATGTTCCCTGGTTGGATGCGCCGTCGCCAAAGAAGCAGACGGCGACGCCGCCGGTGTTGAGCGTTTTGGCGGTGAGGGCCGCGCCACAAGCGAGGGGGATGCCGCCGCCAACGATGCCGTTGGCCCCCAGCATTCCCTTTTCCACATCGGCGATGTGCATGGAGCCGCCTTTACCCTTGCAGACGCCGGTCGATTTGCCCATCAGCTCCGCAACCCTTCCGGAAATGTCAACGCCCTTGGCGATGCAGTGTCCATGGCCACGATGGGTTGAGGTGATGTAGTCGTTATCGCTCAATTGTGAGCAAATGCCGACGGCGACCGCTTCCTCGCCCGCGTAGAGGTGGACGAACCCGGGGATCAGTCCGGCGGCGAAGTTCGTTCCGGCTTGATCCTCGAATGTCCGGATTTGAACCATGCGCTCGTACATGGACAACAGGGTTTCGCGGTCGAGATCGATTGCTCCAGCCGTTGCAGCCGACATGGTTTCCTCCTGTATGTCGCTTTTGCCTCGTTGCCTCGCACCCGCGCCTCGCTCCGCCGCGATCACGCTCGAATGGGATCGCCCGACTTATACGGCAATGCACGCAATGGAGCAAGAGCGTCGATGCAGGGAGCGCGAGTTTCGTAGTTGGTACTATTGGTGCGCCCCGCTCAAGTTCCGTACAGTGGCACGTGACGTTTGTGGATGGTGGACGCGGCGATATGCGTCGCGGTGCGCTCCATTTTGCATAAGTGAACAAAGGGCGGGGAGTTTGGGGATGTCAGGAATCGACCGACGAGGGCTTTTGCGAGGATCGCTAGGCTCGCTCGCCGGAATCACTGCAGCGCATTTCTTGCCAGCCTATCGTGGCGGCGATCACATTGCCTCCGCGCAAAGCGCGTTTGAGTTTTCGTCCGGTGTGTCAGGTTGCGGCCAAGTTGCGCTGATGTTCAATGTCGGCGCTGGATATGAACCGGCCTACGGGATTCTCGATACCTTGAGCGCCTACGGCGTGCCCGCGTCGATGTTCGTGATGGGCTGGCTCGCTGAACAGAATCCAGGGTTGGTGCAGTCGATTTCAGCCTATGGGCACCATGTGGGAAGTCACGGCTACTTGCCGCCGGAGTTGACGATGCGTGGCGATGACGACGTTTCCTGGGATTTGCAAGCCGCGGCGAACGCCCTGAATTGGGCGCTCGGCTACAACCCGGGGCCCTGGTTCACGCCATTTGCCAGCGCCAGCGACGATCGGGTGCGCTCGATTGCCAGTTCACTTGGGCTCATCACCGTGGGGTGGAGCGTTGGTTCAGACGATTGGAATCCCTGGGCGTCCGCGGACTCGATTTACGGCAACGTGATGAGTGGAATCTTCGATGGGGCCATCATCGAGCTTCATATGGATGCCCAACGGAGCATCGACGGCACCGCCGTGGCGCTGCCATGGATTCTCGATGATCTCCTGGCGCAGGGCTATAGCATCGTGACCGTGCCGCAAATAGCGGCGGGCTGTTGAGCGTCCCGCTATTTCACCGCGCCGAGCGTGAGGCCGCGCACAAGGTAGCGGCCGAGCAGCAGGGCGATGAGGAGGGGTGGCGCCATAACAATCAACCCCTGGGCGGCGATGTCCCAATAACGGGTTCCTTGCACGCTGACGTTCCCGGCCAACTGCAGCGGGAGCGTCTTCGCGCGATCGAGGGTGAGGGTCAGGGCCAACAGAAACTCGTTCCAGGCGAAGACGAAGGCGAAGAGGAAGGCAACGACGAGCCCAGGGAGCGAGAGGGGGAGGGCGATGCGGAAGAAGGCGCCGAAGCGAGATGCGCCGTCGACCATCGCCGCCTCCTCGATTTCGATGGGGAGGTCGGCGAAGTAGTCGCGCAGCAGCCAGACGACAAGGGGCAGGCTGCCGGCGGTGTAGACGATGATCAGCGACGACAAGCGGTCGAGCATATCGAACCGATTGAACAGGATGTAGAAGGGGACGACTAACGCCACGGGTGGAAACATTCGTTGCGAGACGATCCAGAACGCGATGTCCCGGTTCTTCCAACGACGGTAGCGAAAGCGGGTCAGGGCGTAGGCAGCCATGGCCCCGAGCACCACGGCGATCAGCGCCGAGGTGAAGGCGGCCACGAAGGAGTTGCGCATCAGCAAGGTGAGGTTGCCCAGCCCGCTAACGCCGTAGCCGCCGCCGCTACCGAAGATGCTTTTGAAAGCGTCGAGATTCGGGGTGAAATCGACCCAGGGAATGAACGTGGGCCGAGGACCCTGAACCGCCATGGCGCTCTTGATCGACGTGACAAAGATCCAGTAGATCGGGAAGAGCGTGAAGAGCAGCCAGATCAACAGGAAGAGGTAGATGCCGACCTGAAGTGCGCGGTTTCGTGTCGCGGGCATGCTACATCTCCTCGATGCGACGGAAGGCGCGCAGATAGAAGTAGAAGATGATGCTCATGAGGATGACGATGGCCCAGGCGACGGTTGCCGTGAAGCCCATATTGAAGGTGCGGAACCCGGCGGCGTAGGCATAGAACGAGAGCAACTCGGTGGCGGTGCCTGGACCTCCTCCCGTGAGTACATAGACGGTGTCAAAGACCTTGAAGGCGTCGATGGCGCGGAGCAAGACGATGGCGACGAGGTAGGGCGCCAGGAGCGGCAGCGTGATATCGCGCAAGACCGCCCAGACGCCAGCGCCGTCGACGACCGCGGCCTCGTAGATTTCCGTCGAAAGCGATTCGAGCGCGGCGAGCGTGGCCAAGGCCACGAATGGCGTCCACTGCCAGATATCGACCACGATCAAGGAGAGCAGCGCCGAGGTCTGCCCTGCCAACCAGAGGACCGGCGGCAGGCCCATCACGTCGAGAAAGTAGTTCACCGGACCACGGTTGAAATCGAACAGCATTTTCCAGGCAAAAGAAATGGCGATCGGGGGAAGGAGGATCGGCAGGGCCAGGGTCAAACGGAGCAGCGCCTTGCCCCGGGTGGCCGCCTGGAGAGACAGGGCGATCAGCAGGCCGAAGAGGAGCTCCAGCCCGGCGGCCAGCGCAACATAGATGAGGGTCCGGCTCACGGCGGACCAGAAGCGATCGTCGACCAGAATGCGTTTGATATTATCAAGGCCAACGAAGGTGATGCCGCTGCCCGCTTGCCAGGAGGAGAAAACCAGGTAGGCGGAGAAGATGAGCGGGAAGACGCCGAGGACCAGCAAGTAGAGAATCGCCGGCATGAGAAAGACGTACTTGGCATTCTGTTCGGACCAGTCGCGGCGATGGTGAGAAGCTCGGCCGGCGGCCGGGGTGTAGGCAGGTGAACTTGTCAACAGGCTGCCTCCTCCCGTAAGGACGCCGTCACGGCCATGGTGAAGCGATGGGCGCTCGTGGCCCGTGTGATCGATCAGACGAGCCACGAGCTAGAGAACGTTGTGCGCCAGAGTTTCCGGGCGCTTCATCGCCGGCCAGAACAGGACGACTTCTCGCCGATGCCGCGGCCGCTCGTGTCTACATCCCGAGGTGGGCGCGGTAGGCCTGAACCTGCTTGTCCCGGCCGAGTTCATCGGTAATGGCGTTGAACTCGGCAACGCACTTGTCCATGGCCTCCTGCGGCTGCGACTCACCCGCGATGGCCTGATTGGTATAGAGCTCCAGGGTTTCCTGGTACCTGGCAGCGCCGGGAATACGCGGGTCGAGGACGGCATTCGGATCGTTCGTAGCGTCGAGAATGTTCTGGATGTAGAGTTTGGCCTCTGCCTCATCCCAGCCGGCGTCAATCCAGGGCTGGAGATTGGTGCTGTGAGAGGTGCGCCACGGCTGGAATCCAGATTGCGGCGAGGCGACGTCAACGGCGCTGATGGCCGGACTGGCATGCCACTTGATCCATTCCCAGGCTGCATCGGGGTTCGCGGACTGGCTGGTGATGTAATAGGACCAGCCGTTGTAGGCGTGGGTCGGGGTGCGATGAACCTCGCCCGCCGGCATGGTGACCCAGGTGCTGGTCTGCCAGTCGAAGTATTCGGTCACGCCCGGTGTCTGGGCGAAGCCGAGTTTGCCCTTGACCAACGAGTCGGCGCTGACAGACAACGGACCGGTGTCGCCCCAGTCGAGCGACATCAGGGCAAGTCCCCCAACGACATCGAACATGACGGCATTGCGGTCGGCGTCGAGTCCGGGCCGCATCGCCGATTTGATGACCTCGACGAACTCGGTCAGGCCACGCACGTAACCCTCGGTGTTGATGAGCGGGTCCATGTCGGGATCGAAGATGTAGATGCCCTGGGCTGGCGCCTTGTCGGTGGGGATGACGGAGTACGGCGCGGTCCAGGGATAGGAGTACCAGTAGGACTGTTGACCGCGAAGCACGCAGGTGATGAACCCGTAGGCGTCGCCCTGGTCGCTCCAGCCGGCGCCGCCGCCGTTAGGGCTGAAGAATTTGGCGACTTCGATGAACTCAGGAAGTGTCTGCGGGGGGTTCGGCAGGTCGGTGCCCGTGGCGGTCTTGTAGGCCTCCTGGTACTTCGGGTCGCCAAGGATGTCCTTGCGGTAGAACATGGTCTGGTTGTCGTTATCGACGATGAACGTGTAGGTCTGACCATCCCAGGAATTCTTGCGCTTGATGCCGTCGGGGATGTCGGACCAGGCGAGAAGCGGATCCTCGGCGTCGCGGTCGATGTAGGGCTGAAGGGGAATCGCGTATTGCAGATTCACGAAGTCGGGCATCCAGGTATTCGCCAAAAGGAGGATGTCGAAGTCGGCGCTTCCAGACTGCGCTGCCTGTTGGGCGCGAGGGAAGAGATCGGGGCCTGGCACCTCAATGGTCTCTACCGTGGCGCCGTAGAGTTCCTTGAACTGCGGAGCGTGGAACTTGACGGGGCCGGAAATGGTGGGGCCGGTGGGGGCGAACACCTTGATCGTGACGCCGTCGAAGTTTGGCTTCTCCTGGGCGCGGACGGGCGACGGGCTGACTCCGAGACGAGCAGCGGCGAGGGTCGCGGCGGTGGCCCCAACCCCCTTGAGCAGCGTTCGCCGGTCGGCCGTCAGCCGTGCTCTCGCTTCGGACCGCTTTTCAATCCACTGCCAGAATGCTTTATCGCTCGACATGGAATGCCTCCTTGCGGATTAGGCACATCATTGCGCCCGGTAGCCTGCCTCCCTCCATGGAAGTTGCGAGACTTAATCACGATGGCGAGGGGCTGTCAATAGTGAAAAAGCGTGCTCGCGGATGCACCAAAGAGAGGCACGGCAAGCCCCGTATAATCAAGCAATGTCTGGCGCCGCCTAACGACGAACATCCGGCAACGGCGGCAATGACAGCGCGGCTACGAGGCGAGTCCCAGGAGGAGAAATGTGGCTGATCCGTTTGCGGCGTTGCTTGATTTCATCAACCGAGAATACGTGATCATTGACGCGCAGAAGGATGTTGATCTGAACGCGTCGGCCGAGGTGTCGGCCGCGGTGATCGAGGCGCAGAAGCAGCGGATCGTGACCGATGCGGTCGATCGGGCCGAAAATCTCCGGCCATCCTTTCGATCGGGACTCGTGTTGGCGTTCGAGGCCCAGGGAACGGGGCATTCCGAGATTCGCCTGGACGACCGCGACCCTCAACAGAACGCCATCGCCGATGCGCTGATTACGTTTCTGGCGCCCTTTGATCTGGCTGACTCGCGCAGCGAGGAAACCGAGCCGGGACATTATGCCTACTACATATCGGTCAATTGGGATCCGCTGTATGGCGTAGCGGACGCGGCTGGCGTGGATCTCCCGGCGGCGCTGGCCCAGACGGCCTCGATACCAGGTGGTTGATGCTGGCGCCCAATCGACATAGACCGGAATCAGCCAGCCCGGACGGCGCAAGGCCTGGGCCAAGACTGCCGAAGCCCGAGGGGACGGATCACGCGGCTCGACTTGCCCGGACCCTCCGCTTTCGCTTCCGCGATCTGGGGTTATTGCGAACAGCGCTCACGCATCGTTCGATTCTGCACGAGGCCGCGCTGGCGGGCATGACAGGCACGAGTTCGGCCCTGACGAACGAGCGCCTCGAGTTTCTCGGTGACGCGGTACTGGGCGCGGTGGCCGCCGAATATCTTTACAACCTTGACCCAAACGCGGATGAGGGCCAGCTCACCCGCCAGCGTGTGGCGCTGGTTCGCGCCGAGGCCCTGGTGCGGTGGGCACGGGAGATCGATCTTGGCTCGTACCTGTACCTGGGCGCGGGAGAACGACCAGGTCCCAGCGCGCGCGATCGCATGCTCGCGGGCGCCTTTGAGGCAGTCATCGGCGCGGTGGCGCTCGATCGCGGTTTTGGCGCGGCCAGGAAGTTCCTGATGCGGTTGCTGGAGCGGGATGCCACGGAGATTCTGGCGGAAGCTGAAGGGGTGGCCAATCCCAAGGGACGCTTGCAGGAGCAGTTGCAGGAACGATTCCGGCGAGCACCGGAGTATCGCACCGTATCAGCCGAGGGTCCCGACCATGCGAGAACCTTCATCGTTGAGGCGTACTTTGACGACGCGTTGCTCGGCAGCGGCCATGGACCGTCCAAGCGCGAGGCAGAGCAGGCGGCGGCGGCGGACGCGCTCAAGTCGCTTGCCGCAGGACTGCGCGAAGGCAGCGCTGATGAACACGCCATAGCGCGGCCGGACGATTGAGTCCCGAGCATCGGGGTAGCATGTCCCTGGCGGGCGCACGGGATGCCCTCACCGCATCGAACGTCGAGATCGGCGCCGGACCAGGGGGTGGGATGTGGCGGGTCACTACGATCAATTGACCGTCTTCGCGGGCAATTCGAACTCCGAGCTAAGCCTTGAGATTTGCGACTACATCGGGATACCGCTGGGACGCGCCGACGTGTTCAAGTTCTCGAATGACAATACGTTTGTGCGCATTAACGAAAGCGTACGGGAGAACGACGTATTCATTGTGCAGTCCTTTTCAGACCCCATCAACGACTCGGTCATGGAGATGCTGATCATGATCGATACCGTAAAGCGGTCTTCGGCTGGCCGCGTCACGGCAGTGATTCCCTACTTTGGTTATGGGCGTACGGACAAGAAGGATCAGCCGCGCGTCCCGATCACCGCGCGGCTGGTGGCAAAACTCGTCGGGGTTTCCGGCGCCGACCGAGCGCTGCTGCTCGATCTTCACGCGGGGCAGATTCAGGGCTTTTTCGACGTTCCCGTCGACGAAATGAGCGCAATGTCGCTTACGGCGAGCTACTTTTCGAAAAAGCGGTTACGTGATCCGGTCGTGGTTTCTCCCGACCTGGGCAACACCAAGCGGGCGCGAAACTTCGCCGAAATCGTCGATGCGCCGCTGGCCATCATCGAAAAGCGGCGGGCCGGTAATCGCGATCACTCCGAGATTCTCAACCTCATCGGTTCGGTGGAAGGGCACCAGGCGATCATCGTGGATGACGAGATCGACACCGGCGGCTCGATTACGCAGGCGGCGCAGGTCTGCCTCGATGCCGGCGCCACCGAGGTCTACGCTTCGGCGATCCATCCTGTACTTTCGGGGCCAGCGGTGCAGCGATTAGAAGAGAGCGCAATCAGAGAGGTCGTGGTCACAAACAGCATCGCCGTACCGCCGGAGAAGCGATTTTCAAAGCTGAAGGTCCTCTCCGTCGCGCCCTTGCTTGGTGAGACGATCCAACGCATTCATACGGGCGCCAGCGTTTCCGCGACGTATCGCACGCACGATTCCCTGGTGGCGACCTAGACCGGAACAGATAGCGCCCTGGGGCGGGTCACGCCGCCGGGTTCGCGGATGAGAGAGAATCGGGCGCGCCGCGGTTCGGCCTCGGCAGAACGACGGGCACGGTGAGCGGCGCGGACGTGGGACACGGACGCGGCAGCAGGACGCGGGGCAGCGGGCGCCGGGATGCGCGAGGCAATGGCGGCCTCGAAGCGCGAGGCAATGGCGGCCTCGAAGCGTGAGCAGACCACGAGGACAACGAAACGGTGCACAGATAGACCGAGCGCTAAGGCGCTGAAACGGAGTGTGATACGATCCCGGCTCCCGCTGCCCCGCGGCCTCCTGGCGCGGGGGTGTGATGATGGCTCGATCGGACGTGGTTGCCTGATGCGTGCGCTGACGGTGCGTGGCGCTCCGTGGTCGGGTACCGAAACGCGCTCGGCCCGATCTGGGGAGGATCAATCCCTGATCGTTACCCACATCTTTGACAAGGCACGCAATGGCGCGGGTTTTGCCTCGTGCGGCGCGGACTGTGCACGAGACGCGGTCACGAAACCCCACGTCATGTCGCGGGATTCTGGCCTCGTGAAAAAATGTGGGTAACGATCAGGGATCAATCCTCCCGCTGGAACGACGGAAGCACCCTGCAGGGCGCTAAGCACGACGCGGTTGACCACGGCCAGCATGGCATGGGCACCAGGCCCCTCCACCCCGCATGACCCCCC
>JBBRVX010000011.1:0-45532 GCA_038246475.1 Thermomicrobiales bacterium
GCGTTGTGTCGTCTTTCATGGTGATCGCACCGAGATGGAGGCGATCGCCGCGCGAAGTCTTTCAAACCCGCAAGGAGGCAAATCGTCATGAAACGGATCGCCATCCTCTTCGCGTTCATCGCCGTCTTGACACTCCCTGCTCTGGCGATGGCCAATGGCAGCGCCCCGCCAGCCGTTGACCCGTCCGCGGCTGCCGGCTACCAGATGGGCGCTGGCGTGACGATCGCCGGTTTCGCCTTCCAGCCGGCGTACATCGTGGTTCCCGCGGGGAGCACGGTCTCCTGGTACAACGCCGACGCGGCGCCGCACACGGCAACGTCCGACTTTGGCGCGTTCGACACCGGCACGCTCGGCTCAGGCGGCGGGGCCAGCATCACCTTCTGGACGCCGGGGGTCTACGGCTATCACTGCGCGATCCATCCCGGGATGGTGGGGACCGTACAGGTCAACTGAGCGGACACGACCAAGGAGCCTTGCGCAACCGCTGGAACACGCGCTGAACCTCGTCCAGCGCGTGCTGCTTTTCCTCTCCGCTCTCTACGCTTTTTCCCAAATGTCCATAGCGCTCAGGCAACGAGATTTCGCCCTCTTTTCACCTGCAGATGCTCCCCGCGGTCGACGATCTCGCGCAGCGCCTTCGCGCAGCGCCAGAGCTCGTGGTAGCTCGTGTACAGCGGGGCGGGGGTGAGGCGGATCACGTTTGGCGCGCGGAAGTCGGGGATGATGCCGCGGGTTTTCAGCGCTTTGGCGATGCGAGCGGCGTCTTCGTGCTCTACCGCCAAGTGGCCGCCGCGACGTTTTGGCGCGGCCGGCGAGCCAATGGCGAAGTCGTAGGGCGGCTGGGTGAGCCCGGTCTGGTGCAACAACTGCGCCAAATAGGAGGTTTGCGCCAACGACTTGGCGCGCAGGGACTCGATACCGGCCTCGTGGAAGAGACGGAGCGAGCCGCGCAGCGCCGCCGTGGCCAGCAGCGGCGGGGTCGAGATCTGCCAGGCTCCGGCCGTGCCGGCGCCTTGCCAGTCGTGAACCATGTCGAACTGGCGCGCCTTGTCGTAGCCCCACCACCCGGCCAGACCCGGCGACGTGCCCCAGTGGCGGCGGTTGACGTAGAGGCCGCCGGTGGCGCCGGGGCCGGCATTGAGAAACTTGTAGGAACACCAGAACGCCCAATCGACATCCCACGTATCAAGCAGATGCGGAACCGCGCCAATGGAGTGGGCGCAATCGAACCCGAGAGGAATGCCGCGGGCTCGGGCTGCCGCGGCGAGCCGGGGGATATTGAGAAGCTGGCCGGAGCGGTAGAGCACGGCTGGCAGCAACGCCAGCGCGATCTCGTCGTCGAGCGCGGCGATGATGGCCGCTTCGTCGATGGTGCGGCCATCGCCGGATGGGACGCGGACGAGATCGCGATCCGGGTCGCCGCCATGGAGGCGGATGAGGCTTTGTAGGGCGTAGATGTCGGAAGGAAAATCGAGCGCGGTGGCGACGATCTTGCGGCGCCTCCCCTCCGGCCGATAGAACGTGGTTGTCAAGGCGTGCTGATTGATCGTGGCGGCTCCGGTGACGACGACGGATTCTGGCTCGGCGCCGATGAGCGGGGCCAGCAGCGCGCCGAGCTCCTCGCCGAGGGTGAACCAGGGCGGGTCGGCGCCGAGCCAGCCATCGATGCCGAGCTGCTTCCACTGCTCCAGCGCGGCCAGTGTCTCGGCCTCGGCATCGTGGGAGAGGAGGCCGAGCGAGTTGCCATCGAGGTAGATGCGGCCCGGCAGGGGGTAAAAGCGCTCCCGAAAGCGCGACAGGGGATCGGCGGCGTCGAGGGCGCGCGCGCCTGCCTCGCTGGTATCGATCTCCGTGTCGCACCAATCGTTCATCGTCGTTTCCCCTCTCGCCTATCCGCGCCTCCAACGCATGATAGGTCGACGCACGGGCGGATGTGAGCACGCGCCAGGGGCCAGACCTCCAAAGCGGTGCCCCGCGCCTCACGACCAGGACGCGACAAAGGCATGTCCTGTCAAACCCCGCTTCTGGCATCTCTCCATGTTGTGCCGAAGAGCACAGCGGCAGAGTGTCGCCGCCGCCACTGCACCGCCGGCCCTCCCTCTAGGATGCAGACATCGACCGGGGTTGTCCCGGACGGGCAATCACCCAGAGGGAGAGCATCATGGACACGCAGCGATTCGACAGGATGGCCAGCTCGTTCGCACAGACACAGACCCGCCGCAATGCCCTGCGCATGCTTGCCGCGGCCGCCTTCGGGGTTGGCGGCATGACCCTGCTCGGCGCGGATGAGGGCGACGCGAAGAAGAAGCGGAAGAAGAAGGGCGGCGCGCACGGCCATGGTGGCTCGCACGGTCACGGCGGCTCGAGCGGCGGCAGTGGCGGCGGCGGAAACAAGGACCGCTGTTCCGGCCCGGTGGGCATCTGCAACGCCGATCCCACCCCCTGCGGCACGGTGGCCGGTGGCGGCATCTGCGGCTGCGAGCGGGCGGTGGAAGGGAACAACGTCTGCATCAATTCCGGCGCCGACAATGTCTGCGACTACGCCGTGGAATGCACCAGCACCTCCGGCGACGAAGCGACGTCGTGCCGCAATCAGGTCGGCTTCCACTTCTTCTGCCAGGAAGCCAAGACCAACACCAAGGGCCAGTTCTGCGGCTGCGGGTTCGGGACGGCGACGGGCCGGGTCTGCGTGCCGGAGTGCGACAACGCCAACGCCTACTAACCGACGCCACCTTCCTGCCAAGTCCGCCGAGCGCCCGGGGAGACAACCGGGCGCTCGGCATTTCGAGGGTGATGGGGTGATGGCGTGATGGGTGGAAAGAATCGGCGACCATAAACGCTGGCCCGTTCTTCCCGTCATCCGCTCACCCTCACAATAGGCCGATGCGCAGGGCGGCGATGACCGCGGCGCGGCGCGACGGGACGTCGAGTTTGGCCAGGATGTTCGAAACGTGACTGCTGACTGTGCGCCGGCTCAGGTAGAGCTGGTCGGCGATGCGCTGGTCGGTCTCGCCGCGGGCGACCCATTGGAGTATCTCCAATTCGCGCGGCGTCAGGATGCGCGGCCGCAACAAGCCGATGCCGTGCCCTTGCGCCGCGACCGCCGGCTCTTCGCCCAAGTCCAGCGTCACCCAGGTCGACCAGATAGCGGGTTGACCCGCGCGGGCGCGTCGTGCCGAGATTTTCTTCAAGAGCGGATGCCGAGGATGCGTCTTCACTGCCGCCTCCTTCTTAGGGTTCGGGTCCTGCCCTGGCGCCGAGTGCCAGGCAGGGAATGCGCCGCGGCCATTCAGGCCAGGGCGGCCGGTTCGTCGGGAACCGACTCACGCAAGCGTTCGCCAAGACCGTGGCGAAGGCTTTTCAGGGCTCGGGCCAGGCAGAAGATCCGCCGGGGGACCCGCCGACGATCGTCACGCCATGGGCAAAGAGGCTTGGCGCCGGAATCTGATCGGCGAGCCGCATCCGCGCGGCCTCAGCGACGAGATTCCGGCGGTGGAGCTCGGCGAGACGCTGGCGAACGGCGTCGGCCGGTTGGTGCATCATGGCCTGTTCTCCTTTCCTCTCTGTCGGCCCAGCACCGCTCTGGCGGACGCTCCGACCAGCCCGTCTGGCGCCTACCGATCTTGCAACCGGGGCGCGGAGCGGACATGAGGAGAACCTGCCTAGATTTCTCCCTAGATTTTGCGTAGCGGGAGCAACAGCGCGGCTACCAGCGATCGGCTATCGGCAAGCCGGCAAGCGCCTGCGGGCAGCCTTATCCTCGAAGACCAAATGGCCGGTCGCCGATAGCCCGTCTACACCAACCCGTGACGGGTGGCGACGTCGGCGGCCTCGCGGCGGTTCTTGACTCCGAGCTTGCCGAGGATGTTGGCGACGTGGTTGGAGGCGGTCTTGGTGCTGATGAAGAGCTGCGCGGCGATTTCCGGGTCGGTGCGGCGCTGGGTGAGGAGCCTCAGCACGTCGAGCTCGCGCCGCGTCAGGTTGAACGGGGCAGCGGGCGTCGGTGTGGCGACGGCGGCTTGCTCGGTCAGGGCCAGGGCCTCGGCCATCGCCTGATCGAGGGTGAGGCGCTGGCCGGCGGTCCAGGCGGCGCTGAAGGCGGCTTTCGAGAGGGCACGCCGCGCGCTGGCCAGCGTCTGCTCGACCGCCTCGCGCTCGGCCACCCACGGCGCGAGCGAGATGGCCGCGCGCAGGGCCGCCGCCGCGCCAAGCAGCTTCACTGCCGGCTCGATCTGTCCAAGGTTCGTGAGTACCGCAGCGATCTCTTCGAAGCTCTCGATGACGCCATTGCGCTCGCCCAGCGCCTGTCGAAGTTCCAAGACTTCATGGAAGAGTCGCAACGTTGCGAGGTCACTCCCGGTGTGCAACGAGACACGCACGAGCCCATGCAACGCATACGCCTCTCCTTGGCGATCGCCAAGCTTTCTGAAGATTGAGAGGCTTTCATGACACTGGCTCTCAGCAGTCGCCGCATCGCCCTCGAACAGGGCGACGATGGCCAAAGCCCAGAGGGAATACGCAACACCACCCGCGTCTTCGAGTTGGTGGCGGAGCTTCAAGGCCCGCTCATGGTGCAATCGAGCCAGCTCGTACCGGCCTTCCTTCGCCGCAAGCAAACCAAGATCATGCTCTATGATGGCAATACCTGGAGTGTCACCAGCTGAGGTCCAGGTCGCCAGCACTTCACGGAAGCTTTCAGCGGCGGATGGATAGTCTCCTGTGAACCAAGCCACCATCCCGAGGCTAGTTAGTGTGTATGCGACGCCATCCTGATCGTCCAGCCGCCGCCAGAGGTCCAGACTTTTCATGAAGTGATCGCGCGCCACTGGGAACTCGGTGAGATCCAGGGCCAAATTGCCCAGATAATGCGTGGCCGTGGCTCGCACGGAGTCGTTGACCTGGCCATCGATTGCCAAGGCCCTATCCAAAAATGCACGCCCTTCGCTAAGGTGCCCTCGCCGTCTCCAAAACCGCCAAAGCGCCGCCCCAAGGCGAAGCGCTGTATCCGCGTCTTTGTGTGCAATCGCCCTCTCGAGTGCAGTTCGCATGTTGTCGAGTTCGGCGTCCAGCCGAGCCAACCAGATGGCTTGGTCGCGGCCGTCGATCAGCTCCTCTGCCTGCTCCGCAAGCGCCAGGAAATGTTCGCTGTGGCGCTGTTCGATGACAGCTTGATTGCCACTTGAGGCGAGGCGTTGCTTGGCGTACTCACGAATCGTCTCCAGCATGGTGAAGCGCGGCTCCGCGCTGGATCTGACGATCCGCAGCACGAGACTCTGATCGATGAGCCGCGATAGGCCGCCCAGGATGTCTGACAAGTCCGGCCCCGACACCGCCTCAGCTGCCTGTATCGTCCAGCCCCCGGCGAAGACTCCTAGTTGGGCAAGAAGAACCTGATCATCCGCCGACAGCAAGTCATAGCTCCAGGCGATGGTGGCACGGATGGTCTGCTGGCGCGCGGGCGCATCACGGGGGCCGCCACAGAGCGCCAGCACCCGCGCGTTCAGTCGCTCGAGCAGAGGGGCCGGGGTGAGAAGGCGCGTCCACGACGCGGCGAGTTCGATGGCGAGAGGGAGACCGTCGAGCCGGCGACAGATCTGCTCAACGTCCGCGGCGTTATCCTCTGACAGGGCAAAGTCGCCGCTGACTGCGCGCGCGCGCTCAGCAAAGAGGCGGATGGCAGCCACATCTGCCAGTTCCTCGAGAGGGAGAGGGTGTTTAGCGTCCGGTACGGCGAGCGGCGGTACGGGAAATATGTGTTCGCCGCTCAGGCGAAGCGGCGAGCGGCTCGTCACAAGCAGCTTAAGCGCTACACCGGAGGCGAGCAGATCGCCCACCAAGTGAGCCGCGGCATCGACCTGCTCGAAATTGTCGAGCACGACGAGTGAGTGCCAGTGTGGAAGCTCGGTGATCAGTGCCTCGGCAGGCGGCTTATCGGCCCGTTCGCGAATGCCGACGGTCGTGGCAATCGTCGAGGCTACGAGGTTCGGGTCAGCAACGCTGGCGAGAGCGACAAAGAATGTTCCGTCAGGGAACTCGCTGGCGAGATGGCGCGCCATCTCGCCAGCGAGTCGGGTCTTACCAACGCCTCCCGGTCCAGTGAGGGTCAGCAGGCGGATTGCGGGATCGCGCAGCAACTCCTCGGCCGCGGCGACCTCGCGGTCGCGCCCGATAAGAGGGGTCAGTGCAACCGGGAAGTGCGAAGCCTGAATCCCGGGAGTACCCACGGTCATCAGCACCACTACATTGGGACATCATGTCCGCCAATCGGATGACATCTATAGTACGCCCCACAGTTGACTTCATCTACAGTCGCCAGGGCATCCCCCACCTGAGGGTTTCGCGAAGACCGCCTTCAAAACAATTGCGGTGTCACCGCCGACGTTGCGATAGGTGACCTGCACTTGCCGGTCCTGGGTCACCCAATCTCCTGGATACAGGATCTGGGGGCTGCCCGGGCCATCATCCGAGTCGTTCAAGTCGTCCTGGTTTCCCTCGGAATCCCCGCGCACGATCTGCGGCGTCGCAGTGGGATCAGCGCCGGGAAATGGCTCCCAGGCGTACAGCACCTTCCCCTGCTGGACGATCCAGACGACCGCCCCGTTTTTGTGGTTCCCGGGAGCCTCGTACGGCATGCACTGTCCCGGCGGCAAGTTGATCACCACCATGTACAACTCGCGACCGGCTTCATCGGTCTGCGGCGTGCCCCCAGGTGTCGGCACGATCTGGGCAGGAATGACAAACGAATCCTGAGGATCAGGGGGCCGCACGTCCGCGGCCTGCCAAGTAACGTCAACGCACGGCGGGATATTTGAAACGGTCGGCGTGGCGAGAGCGGAAGCCAATAAGGCCACGGAGCGCGTCGGCATCACTCCAACGAGACCAAGGATCGCCACCGCTACCAAGACAAAGGGAATGACACCGCGTCGCATGCTTCCCCTCCTGTTCCATCGACGATGTCCAACGAGCTCGGAGGTGCTATATTGCCTTGGAACATCTTCACGTTAACTGATAAAACCCGAAAGCGCAAGAAGGTTGGCTTCGTGGAAGAAGCTGGCTCTTGACCATGTACGTTTCAGATCGTCCCTCGCAATGTTCCTCCAGCGCGCATCTCCAGGCCCTTTGTCCCACTTTGATGAACGGAGGACACCGTGCCCCACCAGTTCTTTCATCCAACGCTTTCCGTTAACGAGGGCGCGTTCTACAGCGTCGTTCCCACGAATGGCGTGAGATTTCACCAACAAGATGACCACGGCACTGACTTTTATTGTGGAGCGGCGTCGGCCCAGATGGTGCTCGACTCGATCTCCGCGGGTTTACTCCATCAGCAGGTGCTCTATACCGAAAGTCAGGCGCACAGCGCCCCTGATCTCGGCATGACGTGGTACACCGCCCCGGACGGGCTCGAATTTATCCTCAACAACCATAAGCCGGTTGGGTTCCCCACCACGTTCACGTTGTGGGCGCTCGATACCGAGGAGGCGATCTCGAGAAAACTCTGCTGGGCGATCCAACGCGGCGTGGCGCCGATTGCGCTGGTCGAGGGCGGCGCGCACTGGCTGGTGGTGGTTGGCTTCACGGCCTCTGCCGTGCCCACCGGCTCGATGGACACCGCCTACACCATTCAATCGTTCGACGTGTTCAATCCCTTCCCGGTTACGCCGGCCGGGGGGCCTCCGCCGCACTTACCCAATGGTCAGGATCACTGTGGGACCGGATATAACTTCGGTGCGGTCTACCGGGGCGACGAATATGAAACATCCTTCTATGTGCCGCCTGGCGCCACGGGAGGCGACGGCTGGCAGACCGAATACATGACCTCGGTCAAGAGTGGAAATTGGGCCGGTAAATTCGTCGCCATCTGTGATGAAGATCCACCGCCTAACGTGGACGGTTCCTCGATCGATCTTAACGATTCCCTCGTGACAGACCTCGACGAGATCAAGTCTCGCGCGACATCAGGCCTCGATTCGACTGGGCAAGCACAGCGGCCAGCCTGGAGCACGGCGCTCAATGGCACGCAGGTCGGTGAACCACTGCTTATCGAACGGGAGGACCTCGATCCGCCGCGCTTCTACTACATCGTGCCCTTTGTGCGCGACAACGATGTTCCCGTGCTCACGCTCGTCGACGCGTACGCGTCAGGAGGGCTGGCCGGTTCGATAGCGGCGCCGAATGGTTCAACGCATTTCGGACGCGCCCTGAATCGGGACGCTGTGCTGCAGCAGTTCGTGGGGCAACAAGTCGAGGTGGGAGGCGCCACTGTCGTGCTGGCGGCAAATGATCTCTACCAACATCTCGTCTGGCGACCCTGCGGAGAATCTCTCTCGCAATACTGGCCGTTCTACCGCTTCGACGTGCAAACGCCCGGTGGCCCGGCCAGGGTTTATGTGCGCATCGACGGTGAATTGTTCACCGAACTTCATGAAGGATTCGGGATGTAGAGGCGCAATGCGCATCGAGCGACATCGGCTCCTTGAAGAAGGTCTCGCATGATTCGAGCACGCGCGGGGCTGAGCCACATTTGCGACTCGGCCCCGCGATGCTTCCCGTAGCTACCTGCACGCGATGCCCGCAAGTGGCTTCACCTACAGCCGCCGCCACAACTTGCGCTGACGCCACTCTTGCCGTTCTTCTTGCGACTCCGCTTCGCCTTCTTGCCGCCGGCGAGCGCGGGATTCGTCAACAACGTTATGCCAATCGCTGGCACGGACAGCGCGGCGAGGCGGAGCACGAGCGTGCGGCGATCGAGGTGAGCGGAACGGCGCTGCGCGACGAGGTTGTCGGATGACATAGCGCGAGACCTCCCTTGCCTGGATGAATCCCTTAGATACACCGAAGATGGAAAATCCTTCAAAATTCATCATAGTGTTGGCCAACTAGTGTGTCAATACCTTTTTATAGCAATACATGCACCATTTCTATCTCTGTACTCGCGGTTCCAAATGAAGTTACTTCTATCGCATCGTTGAGCGATCTCCGTATCAAACTACGTACTTCTCCGGATGTCACGGATCGGGCCGCGCTTCATGATGGAGGCACGCCAGATGGACTGGCGCTGGGGCTGCAGCGACGCCGCGGCAAGAGCGGTACAGATGCGGCTCCACTCATAAGCGATCTCCGCTCCCCACCTGGCCCCGCTGCAAGCAGCCAAGCACCGGGGCCGCAAACCTCCCGCCACGCCGCCATCCCGGCGTGGCCTTCCCTCCCTCCCGGACAGGGCCAGCCAGCAGCGGGTGGCCCTGTCTCCCCCCTGACGGGGACAGCAAGGATGCGCCATGGACCCGACGCTCACCATCATCTGCGCCGCGATCTTGATCTGGATCGGGCTGGGCCACCCCGCGACATCCACGAACAGTCGCGGCCGCTGAGGTCGTGAAGAGTTTGACGTTTCATCAGACGGAGTGAGACACCCTGTCGCAGGCGCCCGAGGCAGCCCTAGCATGAATGCAGTGCAGGACCTCGGCCCATTGGAGCGTTTGCTCGGGTGGGCCGAGAACCCTCCCTCGTGTGCAAACCGGGGACATCCGTTATGGGTGTTCGGAAACATTCGTTACACCCGATGGGGATGCCAGTCTCCGAAAGGAGGGACCGCATGCCGTGGCATGAGCGGTCGGTCATGTCGCGACGCCAGGAATTCGTGCTTAAGGTGCGGCTGGAGGGCCTCCCCGTTGCGGAAGCGTGCCAGCGGGGAAATCAGCCGGCCCACGGGCTACCGGTGGCTGGAACAGGCGGCCAAGGAGTCCGGCTGCGGCGATCGCTTGCGCCGGCCGCACACCTCGCCGTGTCGCACCGGCGCGGAGCTGAACGCACGCTTCGTGCCGCAACCAGGTTGGCTTCCACTTCTTCTGCCAGGAAGCGAAGACCAACACCAAGGGCCAGTTCTGCGGCTGCGGGTTCGGGACGGCGACGGGCCGGGTCTGCGTGCCGGAGTGCGACAACACGAATTAGCACGAGCGCACAGACGCGAACGCGCGGCCTATCAATCGAGCCGAGGCTCTGGCAATGTGCCAGGGCCTCATCGTGTTGCCGGCAATGAAGCAATCGCGGACAGAGGATGGAGGACGGGGGTCGGGGGTCGGGGAAACGACTCTCGATCCACGACTGACAACTTTTCTTGCCGTCTTGCCGTCTTGCCGTCTCCTCCCGTCACCCCTCGCGCGGCGGCGCCATTTGCAGTAGTGTTACCCATACGTCATTGTGTTGCCCGTGGGGCTTCATAATAAAGGAGGTAGACGCCGAACCTGGCTGTCCTGCTGTCTGGCGCCATCGTTCGCCGTTCGCGCTTGATCATGGCTCTCGCGCCGAGCGCATCTCCTCCCCTTCCGGCCTTTCGGCCGCCAGGTGGAGTCGGGCGATTTCCCCCGCGTCCGCCGTCTCCATCTCCCGCGATCGACGATTCAAGCGAGCGCCTTCTGGCGCCGCGTTCGCAGAGCGCCTGCTGCCGGTAACGAACCCTCTTGGCAGAGGAAACATCCGCGACTTTTCCGAAGAGCGCTGGCATCCGAAGCCTTTTCGGCTGTCGGTCGTCGCGGCTCGATTGCTCCATGAGATAGGAATGAGACCATGCATCCTCGTATCATGCTCGCGATGCTATCGATCGTCTCGTTGATCACGATGGCCGTTTCCGCGCCGGCCCTGGTCCGGGCGCAAACGCCAACCACCGCGTCCAGCGCCCCCGCCGGCGAGCCCGCCGGGGCGGAGTGGACCACTTACGGCGGCAATCTCTACAACCAGCGCTATTCCTCGCTGGATCAGGTGACCACCGACAACGTCAAGGACCTGAAGGGCGCCTGGGTCTATCACACCAACATCTTCAATAGCGGCACCTCGTTCGAGGCGTCGCCGATCGTGGTCGGTGGCGTGATGTACCTGACCGGCCCGCAAAGCCAGGTCTACGCCGTTGATGCCCGCACCGGGCAGGAAAAGTGGAAGTACACGCCGGGGATCGACGTGCTTGGCCTGCCGCTCTGCTGCGGCCAGGTTAATCGCGGCGTGGCCATCGGCGACGGCCATGTTTTCGTCGGCCAGGTCGATGCCAAGCTGATGGCGCTGAACCAGGAGACCGGGGAGGTGGCCTGGAGCGTCGAGGTCGCCGATCCGCGGGCGGGCTATTCCGAGACGATGGCCCCGATCTACTACGACGGCCTGGTCTACATCGGCGTCTCCGGCGCCGAGTACGAGATCCGCGGCCACGTGACCGCGTATGACGCCAAGACCGGCGATCAGGTCTGGCGCTTCAACACCATTCCTGGGCCGGGTGAATTCGGGCACGACACCTGGCCGCAAGACAACGAGATGTGGAAGTATGGCGGCGGGTCGATGTGGCAGTCGCCCGCGCTTGATCCCGACCTGGGCATGCTCTACATCCAGGTCGGCAACCCCAGCCCCGATCTCGACGGCACGATGCGCGCCGGCGACAACCTGTTCACCGAGTCGATCGTCGCGCTCGACCTTAAGACCGGCGAGCGGAAGTGGCATTTCCAGGAGGTCCATCACGACATCTGGGACTACGACACGGTCAGCCCCAACGTGCTCTTCGACGTCGAGATGGACGGCAAGACGGTCAAGGGTCTTGGCCAGGCAGGGAAGACCGGCTGGGTCTACCTGCTGAACCGCGAAACGGGCGAGCCCCTGCTCGGCATGGAAGAAAAGCCAGTGCCGCAGATGGCGGAGCAATTCACGGCTGCCACGCAGCCCTTCCCGCAGGGCGACGCGTTCGTGCCGCTGGAGTGCCCGGAGACGATCGGCAACTATCCGATGGGCGCCATCTACACGCCATTCGGCAGCGAGCCGGTGCTGATCTGCCCCGGCGCCAATGGTGGGTCGGAGTGGTCGACCTCGTCGTATAGCCCACAGACCGAAATGATGTACACCTGCGGCATCCATCAGCCGCAGATCTGGACCTTCAAGCCCGACAAGCTCGAGCCCGGCACCCTCCGCCTCGGCAGCGCGTTCCTGACGCCCCCGGGCGGCAAGACGTGGGGAACCTTTACCGGCATCGACGTCAAGACGAACAAGATCACCTGGCAGGATCAGCTCGATCAGATGTGCATCGGCGGCTCGCTGGCGACGGCCGGCGGCCTGGTATTCATTGGCGAGGGGAACGGCAACTTCGACGCCTACGACGCCAAGAGCGGCGACGTGCTCTGGCAGTTCCAGACCGGGGCGGGCGTGAACGCCCCCGCAATAACCTATGAGATCGACGGCACGCAGTACATCGCCGTGGCCAGCGGCGGAAACTTCCAGCTCGGCTTTCCGAAGGGCGACGCCCTGTGGGTCTTTTCGCTCGAAGGAACGCTGGGCCCGGTAGAAGCGCCCCCGGCCCCCAGCTCGGAAGTAGCCGCGAACGCCTACGCCACTGACCACGTGGATATCGTCGACTTCGCGTTCTCGCCGGGGACGATCATCGTGCCGCCCGGCACGACCGTGACCTGGACAAACACGGGAGCGCAGCCACATTCGGCGACATCGACGGTTTCCGAAACCAACCCGGTGAAATTCGACTCCGGCATCCTCGAACCCGGCGCTTCGTACAGCTTTACCTTTGATAAGGCGGGGACCTACGACTACTTCTGCGTGCCGCATCCGTTCATGCGCGGCAAGGTGATCGTCGATCCGAACGCGCCGAAGCCCGCGGCTGCCGCGAACCAGCAGGGGGCGCCGCAGGAGCTTCCCGCGGCCGCCGCCGCCACGCCGACGAGCTAACGTCAAACGTCAAAGACGGCGCGGCAGCACGCTGGTCTTGTGCCGCGGAGCTGGAACGGCTTGAGAGCTGTTCCAGCTCCGCGCGCCTACTCACCACAATCGGAAAGGAGCCCGCTGATGGGCCGGCGAATGAGCGCCGAATTCATCCTCATCCTCGCCGGGATGCTTTTCGCGCCATTGCAGTTGCCAATAGCGGTTCCGACCTCGGCTGTCCTGGCCGCGGCCCAGGACGACCCCGTGATCGGGAACAGCCCTGTTGACGCCACCATCCGAGGATGGATCGAGGCGGCTATCGCGCCCGAAACTGGCCGCGGCGCCATCCGGTTGCCGGAGGTCTGGATCGACGACACCGGCGATCTGTCGGTCGTCTTTGCCCTGCGCGAGATGGACGATCTCGACGGCTTCCGTGCCGCGGCGGAGGAGGATGTCTTCGATATCCTGAAGGCCGTCTATACCAACCCGGAGAGCCCGGTGCGGACGGCAACGGTGCTCGGCACCTATTCCGTGACCGGAACCCGCGGCGCACGCGAGCTGCGCGTGCTGCGCGCGGTCCTGAGCGCCGAGCGCGCGGCCGAGATCGACTGGCAATCGGCACGGCCGGAGAGCCTCTTCACCGCGGCCGAGACCTACCGGCTCTACCCGCCTTTTGGCGATGAACAGGGGAACCCGATCGCGGCGGCGACGCCTCTGGCGTCACCCGTGACCGACGATCAGGGCGCGACGATCAGCAGCCCGATCGTGATCGGCGATCGGCTGCTCTTCCTGCGCTGCATCGGCTCGGGAGGGCCGACCGTCATCCTGGAGGCCGGCTACGGCGATGACGGCACGATCTGGGCGCCGGTGCAGATTCACGCCTCGGAGTTTGTGCGTGTTTGTAGCTACGATCGGGCGGGTCTGGCGCGCAGCGACCCGCCCGATCACTACCCACGCACCGGGGCGGACGTGGTCGCCGATCTGCACGCGGCTTTGCAGGAGGCCAACGTCAAACCGCCGTATCTGCTGGTGGGGCATTCCTACGGGGCGCTCTTTACCCGCCTCTTCGCCGCGACGTACCCGGCAGAGGTGGTCGGGCTGCTGCTGCTCGATCCCTGGCCAGAAACGTTCGACAGCCAACTCCAGGGGATGGTCACCAGCGCGCAATGGACGGCCTATGAGAGCCTGCTGGCCGCCGACCCCGACAACGAGGTGATTGATTTTCCGGCAACCTATCGAGAGATCGCGGACGCTGGGCCCCTTCCCGATGTCCCGTTGCTCGTTCTCACCCACGGGCAGGCGCCAGACGCGGCATGCTGTCCCGCGGGATGGCCGATCGCCGCGCAGGAGGAGCTCTGGCAACGCCTCGAACAGGGCATTGCGCTCCTGACGCCGTCTGGCGAGGAGAGGACCGTGCCAGAGAGCGGGCACATGATCCATCAGGCGCGGCCGTACGTGGTCATCGACGCCATCGCCGAGATGGTCAAGCGCATTCGCGGATAGAGCGCTTTGCGAATGGGGTGTTGCGGAGAGTGAGCCTACCTGATCACCGTTTCATTCAGCATGGTTTGTCGAGGCTCCAGTGCCCAGAAGCGTGCCGGCAGGGGGAACTCCCTGGCCCGATCTCGGGAGGATAAATCCTCCCGCTGGGCCAACGAATGCCCCATCAATGGGGCTGAGAACGACGACATTGCCCGCCATGCGCCTGGTGCGAAGGCAGACGGGATGAGGATGGGCGCCGTACCCTGATCGTCAAAACGACGGGGGCGGTCAGGCCCCGCTCGATCTGGCTGATGAGGCTCGGCGAAACCCCGCAATGCCGGGCCTGGGCCACCGCACTCGGGCCGCGCCCCTGGCGCAACGAGCGGATTTCGCCGCCAACGGCCCATCACCACTCGTGGCGAGAGCCCGGGTCATCGTCGTGCCGTGCAATGGGATTCGCCGCGCCCCGCGAAAGGACCATATCGACAGGCCAACTAAATTCAAACGCGACAATTGACAATCCGACTGCATCGCCATACAGTCCAGCTACGATCTCGATCGGTTGAAAGAGGATTGACCGGAGCGAACCGCACCGTGGCGCCGCGCGAGATGCGGACCAGGGATGGGTGCGCTGGATGCGAGGCGAGATGCGCGTAGCGATCGCGGAGCTGAAGCAGGAGAGCAACACCTTCGTTTCGCGGCCGACGACGTTGGCCGACTTTGCCGCCTGGCATCACTGGCGCGATGACGCGGTGATTGCTGGCTCGCGCGACACGAACTGCGAGATAGCAGGCTTCCTCGACGTGCTGGAACCCGCGGGGCTGACGCCCGTGCCGATCATGGCCACCTTCGCCATGTCGGGTGGGCGGGTCACGGAAGCGGCATTTGCGGCGCTTCTCGATGAACTCCTCTCCGGATTGCAACGTCACGGCCCCTGCGACGGTGTGTTGCTGGCGCTGCATGGGGCGATGGTCAGCGACGAGGTTGACGACCCGGATGGGGCCATCATCGCCGCCGTGCGCTCGCTCATCGGCGAAGAGACTCCGGTGGTGGTGACGATGGACCTGCACGCCAACGTGACGCGACAGTGCATCGAGCAGGCGGACGCCATCGTCGGGTTCCGGACATCGCCACACATCGACCTACGCGAAACCGGTCAGCGGGGGGCGCGCCTGCTGCTGCGCATGCTGCACGACGGCGTGCGGCCAGCCATGGCGATGGTGAAAATCCCGATGGTCGTGCCCGCTTCGACCCATATGCACCATCTGCCCGGCCCGTTCCAGCGCCTCATGCAGGCGGCCGCGGCGGCCGAAGGTGATGCCGTCCTTTCGGCCAGCGTCTTCGCCGTCCAGCCCTGGCTGGACATCGCGGAGATGGGGTTCGCGACGGTCGCGGTGACCGACGGCGACGCCGCGCTGGCCGAGCGTATCGCCACGGACCTGGCCGAGCGTGCCTGGACCGAGCGCGAGGCGTTCATGGCGACCGAACTCGTGCCAATCCCGGAGGCGATCGCGAGGGCGAGTGCGGACGAGGGGCCGGTGGTCCTCTCCGACCTGGCCGATGGAACGGGCGCTGGCTCCCCCGGCGACGCCACCGCCGTCATCGCCGCGCTCCTGGCGGCCGATCTCGCAAAGCCGGCGTTGGTCTGCGTGCGCGATCCGGAGGCGGCGCGGAGGGCGATCGCGGCAGGCGTCGGGGCGGAGATCGCGCTGGAGGTCGGCGGGAAGCTCGACCATCTCTACAACACGCCTGTCACCATCGAGGGCCGGGTGACGTTCGCCGGGCCAGCGCGCTTCCGTTTCAGCGGCGAGGGATACACCGGCATCGAGATGGATATGGGCGACTGCGCCGTGGTGCAGGCGGGGCAGGTGTTCCTCCTCATCCTGGGCAACGCGGTGATGACCGTCGATCCCGCGATGTATCGGGCGGTCGGGCTGGAGCCGAGCGAAGCGGGCATCGTCGTGGTCAAGTCGCACATTCAGTTTCGGGCGGGATACGGGGAGATCGCCCGCTCGATGATCCTGCTCGATAGCCCAGGGATGAGCAGCGACCGGCTGGAGTCGCTGCCTTTCGTCAACGTCGAGCGGCCGCTTTTTCCGTTCGACCGCGATTTCGGATTTGTGCCACATCCGGCGAGCCGGCGAGCCTCCAGGATCCCGGCTTGACCGGCGAAGCAAAGGGCCACAATGCCGCGCGCGGCGCGTGTAGGGAGATTGGCGGGCCCGCATGCCCATATGGAAAGGATCGAGGGATGATCGAAGCACGTCGACTCACGCGGAGAGACATCGCCAAGCTGCTCGGCGCTGGGGCCAGCGCCGCAGCGCTCGGCGGAAGGCTTGGCTTCCGCCCGGCTCTGGCTCAATCACCATCGTACGCGGGAATTACGCTGCGCGGCCTCGGGCTGGCCGGGGCCGCCTGGAACCCGGCCGTGGAGCAGTTCGCCAAGGAGTTCGAGGAGGCCACCGGGGCCAAGGTTGAGTGGGATTTCCAGCCCTGGGAGCAGACGATGCCGAAGCTCCAGGCGGATCTGGCGGCGGGCACGGCGCAGTACGACTTCTTCTGCAATGACATCGAGTTCCAATACACGATCTATCCCTCCTTGTTGCCGATCAACGATCTCATCGCCGAGCGCGGCTACGATATGGAGGGGTTCTTCGAGCCGATCTACAGCTATGGCGAAGGGATCGCCGGGGGCCAGGAAGGGGTGCGTTATGGCCTCCCGATCCGCGTCGGCGCGTCATGGGTCTTCTACCGCACCGATCTCATCGACACGTTCCCGACCACCTGGGATGACTACAACAGCATGCTGGGCGAGCAGACAACGGGCGATGGGCACGGGCTCGGCTTTGCTGGCGTGCCAGCGCAGCTGGTGAAGCTCTTCCTGGCCCGCTTCTGGTCGCAGGGGGGCACGCTGCTGACGACGGACTGGAAGCCGCAGATTAACAGCGAGACCGGCGTGGCCGCGCTGCAGATGCTGCTCGACCAGATGAAGCAGTACAGTCCGCCGGGCATCCTGGCCTGGGACAACCCCGACGCCTCGAACGCGTTCCTGAATGGCGACATCGCCGTCCTCGAAGGGTGGGCCAGCTTCATCCTGCCAAGCCTGAATGACCCGGACGCCTCGAAGGTCGTGGACAAGTGGTCGGTCGCCAAGTACCCGGAGAATGGCACCGGCAACTTCACCCAGCACAACTTCGCCATCTTCAACACGTCGCAGAACGTCGACGCCGCCTTCGACTACATGGCGTACTGCACCGGGCCGGAGACGGCGCTGCCGCTGCTGAACGAGTTCAAGGAGGAATCGCCGCGCAAGACGGTCTGGACGGAGCCGGATGTCCTCAAGGCCCAGCCCTATCTGGAGACAGTCGTGGCAGCCTACGACGTGGGCCGCCCCTTCACCCCTGGCCTGGCGCAGTGGCTGGAGCTCTTCATCGGGCTGGCCGAGGGGCTGTCAGCGGCGATGTCGGAGCAGAAGTCGCCGCAGGACGCCCTCAACGACGTGGCGGCCAACTGGAGCACGGTAATCGCGCAGGCGCCGCCGGACTGGGAGTACAAGGAGTAGCGTGGGTGATGGGTGACGGAGGGTGATGGGTGACGGAGGGTGATGGGGTCATGGGGTGATAGGGAGGACGGACGACGGAAGACGCAGGACGGGGGACGGAGGACGGAGGCTGTTCGCTGACAGCCTGGGATCCGTCCCACCTACCATCCCATGACCCTATCACCCTCGTCGACCCCGTCACCCGTCACCCGTCACCCGTCACCCGTCACCCCTGTCCTAGTGCAGCGGCACACGGGCGAGCGCCTCGTCTCGCTGCTCTTTTTGGCTCCTGCCATCCTGTTCCTGTTGCTGACCTCCGTTTACCCGCTCATTTACTCGCTCTGGCTCAGCTTGCATAGCTGGAACATGACCATCCCGAACAGCCGTCCGGTCTGGATCGGCGGGGAGAACTACCGGCAGCTCCTGGTCAATCCGGCGTTCGCGAACAGCCTACGCGTGACGCTGATCTTCGTGATCTCCGCCGTCGCGATCGAGTTCGTGCTGGGGATGGGGTTGGCCCTGCTGGCCACGTCGCGGGTGCGAGCCATGGGGGTGGTGCGGACGGTGCTCCTCTTTCCGCTGATGATCGCGCCGGTGATCGCCGGCGTCCTTTGGCGGACGCTCTTTCACCCCACGTACGGGGTGATCAACGCGGCGATCGGGCTGCTCGGCATTCCGCCCCAGGAGTGGCTCGGCTCGCCGAATCAGGCCCTGCCGGCGGTGATCACCGTCGAGATCTGGCAGAACCTGCCGGTGGTGGCCTTTATCCTGGCGGCGGGCATCCAGTCGCTGCCGGTCGATCTGTACAAGGCGGCGCACGTCGATGGGGCCAGCGCGTGGCAGATCTTCACCCGGATCACCCTGCCGCTGCTGAAACCGGTCATCTTCGTGCTGCTATTGTTGCGGATCATGGACGCCTTCAAGGTCTTCGACATCGTCTTCACCATGACCTACGGCGGTCCCGGACAGACGACCGAGCTGCTGTCGATGCTGATCTATAAAACGGGCCTGCGTTTCTTCCAGATCGGCCAGGCCAGCGCGATGTCGTGGGTCTTCCTGGTGGGGATTTTCCTGATTTCGCTCTTTTTCATTCGCAAAGTGCAGCGGGCCGAATGAGCGGCGATGATTGGGGCCACGGACGCCGAGGTTCTTCGTGACGCCTGAGCCGTTCCCGTGGCGACGGCGTGCGGCGATGATCCTGCTCTACGTGTTCACCGTCGTCGTGCTGGTGATCATCGCTTTTCCGATCTACTGGCTGGTCACCACATCGCTGAAGGTTCCCGCCGACACCGCCACCGCGCCGCCGGTGATCGTGCCGACCCGTTTCACGCTTGACAACTATCGCGCCGCCCTGGCCACGCCGGGCGTGGCGCAGGCCTTTCTGAACAGTGTCATCGTGGCGGCGATCAGCACGCTCCTGACTACGTTTCTCGGCTCCCTGGCGGCATATGCCCTGGCCAAGTCGTATCTCTCCTTCGCGTTGCGGCAGGGGCTGTTGGTATGGATCCTGGTCACCCGCATCTTCCCGCCGGTGACGACCGCCATCCCCTACTACGTGATCATCAAGAACTTGCGGCTCGGGGATACGCATCTGGCGCTCATCCTGACCTACGTCTCCTATGGCCTGCCATTCGTGATCTGGCTGATGCTCGGCTTCTTCCAGGATCTGCCGGCCGATATCGAAAAGGCGGCGATCGTCGACGGCTGCTCGCTCTGGCAGCGATTCCGGCAAGTGGTTCTCCCGCTGGCGCTGCCGGGACTGGCCGTCACCTCGGTGTTCGCCTTCATTTACGCGTGGAACGAGCTGCTCTACGCCTCGATCCTGACCTCGTTCAACGCCAAGACGATCCCGGTGGTCGTGGCCGGATTCATCTCCGACCAGTTCCTGCGCTGGGGCGAGATGACCGCAATTGGCTCGATCATGATCGTGCCCGTGTTGATCTTCGCCGCCGCGGCGCAACGGTACCTGGTGCGGGGGCTAACCTTCGGAGCAGTAAAGGGGTGATGGGTGATGGGTGATAGGAACGACGGAGGATGGGGGACGGAGGACGGAAGACGGAAGACGCTTGGTGCCGATAGCCCGTCATCCGTCACCCATCACCCATCACCCGTCACCCGTCTCCTGTCACCCATTCAGGAGCGTGACATCGCATGGCGACTATTGAGTTCGACCGCATCAGCAAGCGCTTTGGCAGCCAGGAGGTGGTGCGCGACCTGTCGTTCACGGTTGCCGATCAGGAGCTGCTTACGCTGGTGGGGCCCAGCGGCTGCGGCAAATCAACCACGTTGAACATGCTCGCGGGACTGGAAGATCCGACGCAAGGGCTGATGCGCATCGATGGCCAGGTGGTCAATACCGTCCCCTCCGGCAAGCGGGACATCGCCATGGTCTTCCAGAGCTACGCCCTTTACCCGCATATGACCGTGCGCGAGAACATCGGCTTCGGGCTGAAGGTGCGTGGCATGGCGACGGCCGACATTACGCGCCGGGTAGAAGAGGCATCGCGCATGCTGGACATCGGTCACCTGCTCGATCGGCGGCCACGGGAGCTGAGCGGCGGTCAACGGCAACGGGTGGCGCTTGGCCGGGCGCTGACCCGCAACCCGAAGGCCTTTCTGCTCGACGAGCCTTTGAGCAACCTGGACGCTCAACTGCGGACCCAGATGCGCGCCGAGCTAAAGCTCCTTTTTCAGCGCGTTGGGGGCACGGTCGTTTATGTCACGCACGATCAGGCCGAGGCGATGACCCTAAGTGACCGCCTGGTCGTGATGAAAGATGGGGAAATCCAGCAGATCGGCACGCCGCTGGTGGTCTACAACGCACCGGCCAACACCTTCGTCGCCCGTTTTCTGGGCAGTCCATCCATCAACCTGATCGGAGGCCAGCTCAAGAGTGAGAACGACGTCGTCACGCTTGACGCGCATGGGCACGCGTGGCCCCTGTCGCCACGGCTGGCCAGATTCGCGACGCAGGCCGGCACGGCGGCGGTCGTTCTCGGAATCCGCCCAGAGGACATTGTGGTCTCAACCGGCGAAGGAACAGGAGTTCCCGCGACGATCGAGATCGTCGAGCCGATGGGCTCCCTCAACGTGGTCTATGCCAGCGCGGGCGAAAACCGCGTGCTGGCCACGACCCCGCCCGACTTCTTCCCCTCGCCAGGGAGCCGCGTCCGGCTGCAGCCACAACCCGACAAGATGCACCTGTTCGATGCGGAAACGACACTGGCCATCAGATAGCCATCGACGACATCAGGTGAGGAGCGGAGGTGGATATCCTCCTCCTCCGCTCCCGGCATCGTTCTTACGCCACCAGGCGCTCGATACCCTACGCGGGCGCGCCGTGGAGTGCGTGCGCATGTTCGGAATGCCCGAGTCCCTGGCGCAAGCTTTGGCCATGAGCGCGCGGGTGCCCGATGAGCACCATGTCGATCACCTGTTCCGCGGTGACCGGCTCGGGGCCGAAGGCAGGCATGCTCGTGGTGCGGTCGAGGTCATCGTCGCTCAGGCCGCGCAGGTAGGCCGCGGCCACCGCGCCATGGTCGCGGAGGAGCGTCAGCACCTGGTCCTGGGGTAGCGCCGCATTCTCCTGGGCCTGTTTCGCATTTCCTTCATCGAACGAATTCGGGCCCATCGGTTCCAGCTCCTGACCGGCCACGATCGGCTTGATCAGATACTCGACAATGCCACCGTGCCCGCTGCCAACGTGAGCGCCGAGCGCGGCTGCCGTCCACCCTTCTGCTGGGCAGGTAACGCTCAGATCCGCATCGCGGGAGATCATCTCGATCAGATCCTGATTGGCCTGCTCGAACTGGGTTGCCAACGCTTCCGCTCGTGCGCTCATTTGTACACTCATCTCCCTGTTCTCTATGAGCCATCCGCCGTTCCGGCGGCACACGTGTAGTGTACGTACACAAACCCAAGCTGCAAGGATCGCTCCTTTCCGCCGGGGGCAACGCGGGGCCGACGACCTGGCGGGCGAGACGGCAAGACGGCGAGAGGGTGATAATCCCTCGGTATGGCTACGGAGTAGCGGCGGACGCGGGGAGGAACCATCAACCGCGCTGTCCGTGGAACCGCCGCCCTGCTCCGCACCGGAAGGAGCCTGATTCCGGCAAGAGCCGAGGAGTCCCCGCCATGCCTGCTCCCTCATTGTTCCTGGCATCGATCGCCGGCACGGCAGCGCTCCTGGGCGCGGTGATCGTCTGGACGCGCCGTCGCCAGGAGCGGACTGCTGCCTGGCGCGACAATCGCCACGATCGGAAGGTCGGCCGAACGCGGTAACCTCGCCGATGCGTCACCGTGCCCGAAAGCGTCCGGCGCGATACCAGGAAGGAACAGGCATGCACACGCACGATTTCAACGAGATCGCGCCCGCGTTTCTGGAGCGGGCCCACCGCATGGTCTGGTGCAACGTGGCCACGGTCGATAGCAAGGGACGGCCTCGATCGCGCATCCTGCATCCGATCTGGGAGGGACAGACGGGCTGGATCACCACGAATCCGCGCTCGCTCAAGAGCCGCGATCTGGCGGAGAACCCGTATGTGTCGCTGGCGTACGTCAGCGAGGTCGCCACCCCCGCATACGCCGATTGTCGCGCCGAGTGGGTCGATGATCCCGCGATGCTGGAGCATGTCTGGAATCTGCTGCGAAGCACCCCGGAGCCGCTTGGCTTCGATCCGGGAACGATGTACAGCCCTATCGGCGCCGAGGTTGAGGGGCTGCTCCCCTTCGGCGTGCTCAAGCTGACGCCGTATCGCATCGTGCTCACGCAATGGCCGAAGCCGCTGACGATGTGGACGGCGGAGTGAGACGGCAGGACGGCGAGACGGCGAGACGGCAAGACGAGTCGGGAGTCGGGAGTGTGTGGGGGATGGGGGGAAATTGAATGTGGCCAAGGGAGCGTGCGTACCGTAACCCGGAAGGCCAGAACTCTTGCAGATGTCCGGCCCGGCTGCACGCCCCATCGACCACACCCCTACGATACGGCCTGGGTGCAGACGGCGCAGTCAAGGAATTGACTGAAACGCTGTCAACTCGTTGACACGGCGCGGCATCCCCAGCGACGCGTCAGGTCATATGCGCAGGATGCGGCCAAAAGCCGGTCACGGGTGCGCCGAACCACCCTCATCCCCAACCCTTCTCCCTGTGCGCAGGGAGAAGGGAGCGCCTCGCTTAAGCGATGGCGCCAGCGCTAGACCGGCGCCTGGCGCGCTGGGCGTGGGGTCGAGGCGAAGGAAGTCCGCGGCGCGGTCGACTTTTAGACGCATCCATGTGCGCATGTTCTGTTGACTTCCTGCCGTCGCTCCGGGAGAATGCGACAATCGATTGGTCAGACCAAACGCCAGGGTCCTGGTGGAGCGGCCCGCTCCCTGGGGCAGGGGAAGCATGGTGCAGGCGCAAACGGCGGCCGCAGGCGTGGTCGAGCATCTGCGGGGACGCATTCTTTCCGGCAGTCTGCAGCCGGGTATGTCGTTGCCGCCGGAACGGGAGCTGGCCAGCCAGCTCGAGGTCAGCCGCGCTACGTTGCGCGAGGGACTCTCAACCCTCTCCCAGATGGGATTGCTGAGCATCCAGCCTGGGCGCTCCGGCGGAGCCGTGGTGACGACTCCGCCATTGACGACCGTGTCCGCCAGTATCGCCTTACTTTTTCAGACTCGCGCCATCAGGGCCGGGCAGCTCTCCGAGTTCCGGCGGGCCCTGGAGGTCGAGGCCGCGCAACTCGCCGCCGACCGTCGCACCAATCGGGATCTCGAGGAGATCGCGGCGGCGCTGCACGCCTACGCCAGCGCCGATGATGACGCCCGCGCACAGAACGTTCATGGGTGGGCATTCCATCATGCCGTGGCGCGGGCGAGCGGAAACCCGCTGCTGGCGGAGACGATGTCCTCGCTGAACGATGCCTTCGCCGAATGTTTCGAGATGCTCCACGCCACGGCGGACCCGGCGCGCCAGATCCTCGCGCTGCATCGGCCCATCCTCGACGCCATTTGCGATCAGGACGCGGCGGCGGCGCGCCAGGCGATGCTGCTCCATTTCGATCAACTGCAAGCGGTCTTGCAGAGCCGGGGCCTCACGGAACGGCCTATCGGGATGCAAGCGACCACTGCCCCCGCCTCGCCAGAGGTCGCGGGGCCGGTACGGCGCGCAACGGCGCCGCTCGCGGGAAGGGGGTAAGGCCGGCAAGAGATAACGTTCGCTCGCGCATGGGCGCGATCGCTATCGGCACGTGGAGGACACCATGTATCGAGACGGTTCTCGCACGACACCCGCGGCCGCCAAAGCGCGGCTCGCGATTCTCTCGTTCCTCGCCCTTCTGCTCGCCTTCTCGGCTGCCGCCCAGGCGCTGGCGCAGGAGCTGGATACGATCGAGCCAGGCAAGCTGATCGTCGGCTTCAACGGCGACATGCCGATGACCTCGCTCAAGGATGGGCTGCTCATCGGCAGCGATGGCAAGATGATCGCCAAGATCGCCGCCGACCTTGGTTTGGAGGTCGTGCCTTCGCAAGCGGATTGGGCGGCGGTGATCGAATCGACCACGTCGGGACGTAACGACGTGATGCTCGGGGCGATGGGTTGGACCGAAGAGCGCAGCAAAGTCATGACCATCAGCGACCCGATCTATTACTTCGGCACGCTGCTGGCTCAGAAGACCGAGAACAACTACAGCACCTTCGCCGACATGGCGGGGAAAAAGGTCGGCACGGTGACCGGCTTCACCCTGGTGCCGGAGCTGAAGGCCGTGCCCGGCATCGGCGAGGCGAAGCTGTATGACACCTCTGACGGCGTGATGCGCGACCTTGTCGCCGGGCGCATCGACATGGGCATCCTCGATCCGCCGCTGGTCGAGCTGGCGATCGCCGAGCACCCGGAGTGGAGCCTGCACCAGGTCGCCCTGGAGCCCGATCCGGCCTTCCCGATCATGTCCACCAAATACAACGTGGTGATGGGGATCAGGAAGGATGCCACGGCGCTGGCGGACGCCATCAACGCCGGCATCGCCGAGCTGTGGGACACCTGCCAGAACCAGGCCTTCATGGCGGAATACGGCGTGACCAACCCCAGCTTCTTCATCCCGCCGGACCCGAATCCGCGCATCGGGGTTGACCGCGACGAGGGTTGGGTCTCGCCGACGCTCAACCCTGAATGCGACGCGAACGCGGGGGCGATGGGGACGCCGGCGGCGTAACTAATATGGAATCCGGGAAATCAATGGACGTATGCGGCGGCGTGCCCTCACCCCCCTGCCCGCCACCCAGAGGGCGCCCGGCCCACTGCGGTGAGGAGAGGGGGGAAGACCCATACCTCCCATGATTGCAGGAAGTGTGCAACCGGAATGCGTATAACGTTCTACGCGTGCAATTGAAGCGGCCCACACAAGACGTGTCATTTCGAGCGAGGGAGGAATCTCGTGGTTTCCGTGCACTTGCACGTTCGCGCGAATGAGCCGAGATCCCTCGTTCGCTCGGGATGACACGATGGTGAAGTGTCGCGCTCGTTCAGAGGGCGTCAGGAAGCGAACAGAGCGCAATGAACAACGGCAGCACGGCAGCGCTTCTCCGGGTGGATGACCTGCACAAGAGCTTCGGCGCGAATGAGGTGTTGCGCGGCGTCGATCTGGAGGTCAGGTCGGGCGAGACGATTACCATCATCGGGCCGAGCGGCTCCGGCAAGACGACGCTGCTGCGCTGCATCAACTATCTGGAGCGGCCGACCAGCGGCCATGTCTACATCGAGGATCGCCTCATAGGCGAGCATTGGAATGGCAAGACCTTCCAGCACGTTGGCGACCGGGAGCTGGCCAGAGAGCGGACCGAGATGGGGATGGTCTTCCAGCGCTTCAACCTCTGGCCGCATCTCACCGCGCTGGAGAACGTGACGCTGGGGCCGCTCCGCGTGTTGAAAAAATCGACCGAGCAGGCCAGGGCAGAAGGCCAGGCGCTGCTCGACAAGGTCGGGCTCAGCCACAAGGCGAACGAATACCCGGAGCGGCTCTCGGGGGGTCAGCAGCAACGGGTGGCCATTGCCCGAGCCCTGGCCATGCAGCCGAAGCTGCTCCTCTTCGACGAGCCGACGTCGGCCCTGGATCCGGAGCTGATCGGCGAGGTGCTCAATGTGATGCGGGCGCTGGCGCTGGAAGGGCGGACAATGCTGGTGGTGACGCACGAGATGCGCTTCGCCCAGGATGTCGCCGATCGGGTCATCTTCATGGACGATGGGCTCATCGTCGAAGAGGGACCGCCGGCGCAGCTCTTTGAGCGTCCTCAGCAGACCCGCACCCGAGACTTTTTGCGTCAGGTCGTGGAGCACTAGCGGCCGATGCTCTTCTGGGAACGTTTCCGGGACAACCTCCCCTACTTCCTGGAGGTGCTCATTCCAGCTGCCGGGATGACGGTGCGCATCGCCGCCGGCGCCTTCGTGCTGGCGATCGTGGTCGGGCTGGTGCTGGCCCTGCTGCAAACCGTCAGGGTGGCGATCATCACCATCGTGGTGCGGACGTACATCGAAATCATTCGCGGCACCCCGGTGCTAGCCCAGCTCTTCATCCTCTACTTCGGTCTCACTGAGATCGGCATTCGTTTCACGCCGGTGCAGGCCGCCATCATCGGGCTCGGCCTGAATGGCGGCGCGTATCTGGCCGAGGTCTTCCGCGCCGGCATCGAGTCGATTCATGCCGGGCAGATGGAGGCGGCGCTGACGGTGGGCATGACGCCCCTCTCGGCCATGCGCTACGTGATCCTGCCGCAGGCGCTGAGCGTCGTGGTGCCGCCGACGACGAACTACAGCATCGCCCTGCTCAAGGACACCGCCATCGTCTCTGCTGTGGCGGCACCGGAGATCATGTTCAAGGCGCGCAACCTGGTGATGGAGACGTACCTCAGCGCCCAGATCTATCTACTCGTAGCGATCATGTATCTGATCATGAGCCTGATCCTGGCGTTCATCGCGCGCCGCCTGGAACGGCGACTGGCCGTCAGCGGGGCGTCCGGAGCGGGAAGGCCCAGCGCGGCATGAGCGATCTTTTCGCGGTGTATCAGGAACACATCGGGGTATGGCTGCCGCAACTGATCGAAGCGGCCGGCAATACCCTGCGCATGACGGCGCTCTCGTTCGTGCTGGCGTTCGTGGTGGGCCTGGTGCTGGCGTTGGCCAAGCTCTCGCCGATCAGGCCGCTCCACCTCTTCGCCAGCGGCTACATCGAGGTGATGCGCGGCATTCCAGCGCTGGCGGTCCTCTTCCTGATCTACTTCGGACTGGCTGACTTCGGCATCATCTTCGACGCCTTCCCGGCGGCGGTGATCGGCTTCGGGCTGAATGGCGCGGCCTACATGGCGGAGATCTTCCGCGCGGGGATCACCTCGATTCACAGCGGCCAACTGGAAGCGGCGCTGACGGTCGGCATGACCCCGATGGCGGCGATGCGTTGGGTGATTCTGCCGCAGGCGTTGCGGGTGGTGCTGCCGCCGCTGGCGAACTTCGGCATCGCGCTGCTGAAAGACACCTCCGTGGCCTCGATCATCTCGGCGCCGGAGCTGATGCTGCGGGCGCGCGATCTGGCCTCCTCCAGCTTTCTGCCGATGGAGGTCTTCCTGCTTGCGGCGGCGATCTATCTGGTGATGAGCCTGCCCGTCGCCTTCCTGACGCGGCGGCTGGAGGCGAGGTTTGCGCACGGAGTCGTGAGTCGTGGGTCGTGAGTCGGGGGACGGAGGACGGGGGACGGAGGACGGAAGCCGTGAGTCGTCAGCCGATAGCCGATAGCCGATAGCCTCGGAAAGGACCGTACACGTGATCATCAGCGCGGAAGCAGTGGTCATTGGAGCGGGGGCGTTTGGGTCGAGTTTGGCGTATCACCTGGCGAAGCAGGGGTTGCGGGATGTGGTGTTGGTCGATCGGTTTGGGGTGGGGGGGCAGACCTCGCCGCGGGCGGCCGGGCTGACCCAACAGATCCGGCGGGAGGAGGAGACGACTCGCCTGGCCAAGCTGAGCGTCGAGAAACTGGTCAATTTCACGAACGAGACCGATATCCCGCTAGAGCTTCACCAGTCGGGCAGCGTCAAGATGGCGCGGGACGACGCCGGTGTGGCCCAGGTCGAGTGGGAGATCCGCGAGGGGCGGAAGCTGGGGCTGGATATCCGCCCCATCGACGCTGACGAACTGGCCGAGCGCGCCCCCTGGGCACGCGCCGAGGGGGTGCGGGCGATGTGGATCACCCCCAGCGACCTCTTCCTGGAGCCGCGTCAGGTGCCACAGGTCTACGCCGCCGCTGCCCGAGCATTAGGCGTCTCCATCCTTACCGAGACGCCCGTCACCGGGCTCATACGGGAAGCGGGCGACCGCGTGACCGGAGTAGAGACCAGTCAAGGCGCCATCTCGGCGCCGATCGTCGTCGACGCCGCCGGCGCCTGGACGCGACAGGTGGCCGAGGAAGCGGGCATCCGTATCCCGGTGGTCCCCATGCGCCATCAGCTCTTCATCACCGAGCCGCTGCCGGGCATCCGCAACGAGCAGCCGATCTGCCGGGTGATCGATGCCAATGTCTACGTGCGCCCCTGCTGGGGCGGCTTGATGCTGGGCGGCTACGAGACGAATCCGCTGCCGTTCGAAATGCGCAACGCGGCGCCAAAGTTCCAGATCGAGGATATGCCCCTCGACGTGACGGTGCTGCGCGGCCTGGCCGATCTCGTGGCCGATCAATTTCCGGTGATTCAGAACGCGCCGTTGCAACTCTACCGAGGCGGCCTGCCGACCATGACCGCCGACGGCAAGCACATCGCCGGCGCGGTGCCGGGCGCGGAAGGGTTTTACACCCTGACCGGCTGCATCGTCGGCGGGTTGTCGATCTCGCCCGGCCTGGGCGAGAACCTGGCCCAACTGATCCTCACCGGCAAATCTGATATCCCGCTCGACATCTTCGCGATCAGCCGCTTCGCGCCCGATTTCGACGAGGAAGAGTTGGTCGACGCGTGTGTGGATGCGTATGCCCATCACTATTCGGTCGATTACGCGGCGTTGGGGCGAGCAAGGCATGAATGAACGGTTCGTGATTTCAGCCGGTCGCGCGGTAAGGAATACGGCTTGGTTTCTTCCGAAAGCGCATGGAGCAGAATAGATCCCAGGCCCTTGCGTGGGATTTGTATCTCCCATGGGCATGTACTATATCAAGCGAAGATGCTGGTACGGAGGATGGAAGCCATGGTTGACCAGACGATTCGAACGCATGTCGTGCTTCCACGGGAACTGGTGGAAGAAGTCGATGAACTTGTTGGACAACGAAAGCGCAGTGCTTTCTTTGTTCAGGCCGTCGAGGAAAAGCTTGGTCGAGAACGCCTCGGGAGAGCGCTTGCCGCAACAAAGGGATTTCTCGCTGACGAGGCGCACCCAGAATGGGCGACTCCAGAGAAAACCTCCGCTTGGGTGCGAGAGCTGCGATCGGTAGACAGCGCGGCAAGTGAACGCAAGCTCAGCCGTCAGAAATAGCCGTGGCCCGGTTTCTCCTTGACACTGATGCCCTGATCGACTTCTTCAAGGACGTATCCTCCACCGTCGAAATCATCGAGGATCTCTACCGGCAGGGCGACACGTTGTGCACCTGCACACCTCGCCATGAAGTGGGGGCTCTTCCGCACTTCTGGTGACGGCCGCCCTCGGACCACAAGGGCTGGGGGCGTCCGCTGCGCCGACCTCCCACAGCTGGCCGCGATCACCAACTCTGTGGAAGAGCCGAAGTGGTTGCCAGGAAGGAGCAGCATCGATGGCCGAGGTGAACAGTGCTATAGATGCGCGAGTATTTTCCGAGCGTAGAACTTGTGGCTGCTGATCGGCACACTCCATCGTGAGCCTGGGAGGGAGAGCGCCGCGTGAAGGTCACGATTGACCTCGACCAGCTGCTCGCAGAAGGCAAGATCAGCCAGGACGAACACGACAAGTTCAGCCAGTTTGCGGCACGCGATACCGCGAGCCTCGCGTTCAACATCCTGGTCGGCTTCGGTGTCATCGCCGTCAGCGCTGCTGCCCTGGCGCTTCTCCCCACTCCGACCACGGCGATCATCCTTGGCTTGGTAATCTGTGCCATTGGGATCGCGTTGACCTACGCTCGCTATAAGCGCTGGATGGTCCTTGCCAACATTTGTGTGGTCGTGGGAGCGCTCCTCTTAGGAGGAGGCGTCATCGTTGCTGGCACTGGTTCGGTCGGATCGTTTCTGATTGTCGCCGCAGCGTTCGCAGTAGGGGGAATCTTCGCGCGGAACTCGCTCCTCATCGTCCTTGCCGTGCTCGCCCTGTCATCGTGGCTCGGTGCTCGAACGGGGTACCTCCACGCCACGTACTTTCTGGGTATCAATGAGCCGGCGCTAACCGTGGTCCTGTTCAGTGTCTTTAGTGTGGCGACGTATCACCTCTCGAAACGCCTGGCCGTGGACTATCAGGCGCTTGCTCTTACGGCCGCGCGCACGGGGGTCATTCTCGTCAACTTTGGGTTCTGGATCGGCTCGCTGTGGGGAGATCAGGTGGAAGCGGGCGACCTATTCATCCCGGATTGGGTCTTTGCCATCATTTGGGCCATTGGATTAGTTGCCACAGGTGCCTGGGGATGGAGGAATAACCGGAGATGGGTCGTCAATGCGGCGGCAATCTTCGGCGGTATCCATTTCTACACGCAGTGGTTCGAGCGGCTGGGTGCTTCGGCAGGAACGGTCTTAGTTGGTGGTCTACTCGCGCTTGGCTTGGCAATCGGTTTGCGCGCTGTGAACGCCGAATTGGCAACGACCGATCGGGGAACTGCGGAATGACCCGCCCTCGTCCGCGAGGCCCGTGACTGTCTGGCTCAGTGCACTTGGGCGGCCCAATCTCTCCGGTCTTCGCGCCGGCCATCGACGCTGCTGCTCGACGTCAACCAGTTCATGGCGAGGGTTGCGGCGCCTAGCCACCATCCCGCACCCGGTTACCCGACGGCCGGATCGGGGGTGGCGATGACCAGCCGGCGCGCGCGATCCGGGCCATAGGGCCCCGCCACCCCTTCCAAGGCCCACCAGATCGTCGTATGCCCATCCCGAAAGTGGCGCTCCACCGGATGCCACCCCCCGGGCTGCTCCGGGCTGACCCACTCGCCCGCGGCCGCCACCTCCCAGACCGCGCCGATGTCCGCGACCAGCGCCCACCAGGCGTGGGAGGGTTTCAGGGCCACCACGAAGGGCACGTTCCGCTGCTGCAACTCCGCCGTGAAGCCGTGATGCTCCCCATACAGGCAATCGGCCACCACCGCCCGGAACGGCCACCGCGGCGCGATAGCCTGCGCGACCAGCTCCAGGGCAATCTGCGGTTTGGTGCGGAAGGCGGGGTCGTGCTTCCCGCCGGGAAACCACGGCGCTGGCGTGTAGGGCTCCACGGCCAGGGGATAGTAGACCCCGTCATCGGCCCAGATGCTGCCGACGCTGACCACCCCCTGCTCGATCTTGCCCCGATTGCCCAGATACTGCCGCCCGACGTGGGCAGTGCGGTCGCCAACCTTGCGGTCTCCGGTCTCATCGATGATGAGCACCCCGCCGCTATGGGGGGCGGTTCCGGCATCAACGCGCAACAGCGCCAATCGCCGCGCGGTGATCGTCGCCGAGCTCTATTCGGGGCTTCGACCGGTCGAACGTGAGCGGGGAGAGCATCTCCTGGAGGCCATGCTCTTCTTCCCCGCGACCCGCGACGCGGCCAGGCAAGCAGGTCTCTGGCGCCACGAATTCGCGCGTCGTGGCAAGCAACTGGCCACGACCGATTGCCTGATCGCGGCCATCGCCCATGAGCATCAAGCGACACTGCTCACTGGCAACGTGGCCGACTATCCGATGCCAGTTGCGAAGCTCATCTCACTGCCACGATCGCGCTGAAGCTCAGGACAGTCCGTCAAGCCCGGAAGCGGTCGCCGGCGCCCAGCACAACAGGGTGGCGGTAGTCGTTGTCGATGACCAGATTGCCGGCGCGCAAGGTCGCGGTGGCGGCGGCGGACATCAATGCGGCAACGTTGGCAAAGTTACCGCCGGTAAACCGTCGAGCCGGGAGAGGGGCACGATCCCGGCGACTGAGCGAAAACAGCAGTCTTCATCCGCATTCCGCATCATATGGTGGTTTCGACAGCTCTCGTGGATCGCGTTTCGCGCTGATTCCAAGGCCAGACACAACGTCATCGGATTGATCGGCGACTCCAGAAATCCGTGCCGGAGGTAGAACCGCCTGGCGTCGTCCGAGATGGCATGCACGAGGATCGCTTTGATACCGGCTATCTCGGCCGACTGGAGTACACGAAGAATGGCATCGCGCAGAAGCGCCTTCCCGATCTTCCGATGTTGAAAGGCCTGATCAACGGCCAGTCGGCCCAGGACCATCACGGGGATCGGATCGGGCATGTTCCGTTGCATCGGCTTGGGAGCTTCATGGCGATCAACTGCTCCGTTTGCCAGGCAGTAGTACCCGACCACGACGCCTTCGGCACACACCACATAGGTGCGCGATGCGCCGCTCGCTTCGTTCCTGAGGGCCATGCGAGCGAGCCAGTCGTTGAGCACTGGCTCGCCGCAGTCGAACTGGGCAAGATCGTGGGCCGCTGTAATGCGCGATGGGGGAGTCAACCCAACGCTCGTCACTCCCAGGGAGCTTTAGTATTTAGCAGGTCACGCAACTCGGCGGTTGGCGCGGGTGGCGCATCGAGCATGGCGCTGAATCGCGCGTAGGCGTCGTCGTCGAGGCGAAAATAGACCTGATCGAGCAGGACGTTCTCCGCTTCCCTGCTCATCGTTTCGAGGATGAACTCGGAACGACTCTTGTTCACGACGCGCGCCGCACGGTCAATGAGATCGCGTTGTCCGCGCGTCGCCCGGATATTGATGGCCTGATCCCGGTTCTCTGGAGCTGCTTCTCTTAGCGCCATAATGCTCTCTCTTCTCTAGATCACACTATCTGATAATCCCACCCATGTGTATAGCATATGTCTACACAACATCACCACGACTTTTCTGGCCTTGAGAATCAGGTCACTTGATGAGCAACCGCACCGCGCGGGTGAGTGCCTGGAGTACCCTCGTCTATGTGCTGCCTGACACAATCGCAAAAACACCCATCGCTCATGTGCCCACCAGGCGCGCCACGATCGGCGAGCACTCCTTCATTTGATCGTCGGTGACGATGAGGTAGGAGAAGCCAAGCGACTCGCGGCGCTCGCGCATCTCAGCGACGATCTGGTCGACGGATCCGATGAAGAACGCGGGCATGTCCCAGACCGCTTCGACAGGGACGCCTCCCCAGCCCTGCTCCAGGATCAGACGCTCGGTGGCGGCACGGCGATCGTCGGTGATGACGACGATGGGCATGAGGCTCAGCTCGATGCCCGCGAAGCGATCGCCGGCGGCCTCTCGCAGGTGGTTTAGCTTCTCGACGACCGAGCTTGTCCGGTAGTCGCCCGGCTCCGCGACGAGCATGCCGTTGGCGATGGGTCGGGAAAGGAGGTGGACGATGTCGGCCTCGCGTCCGGCGATCCCCAGCATTCGCTTGCCGCCGCCGCCGACGAGCAGCGGCGGGTGAGGGCGCTGCACCGGCTTGGGAAAGCCGTCCAGTCCGGCGATCGCGTAGTGCGCGCCGGTGAAGGTCAGCGGGCCGTCGGCGAAGAGGCCCTTGAGCACCTGGATGGACTCCTCCATGCGGGAGACCCGCACGCCGGGTGGGTCGAAGGGGATTCCGGCCTGGTCGTATTCCCCCCGTAGCCAGCCGGCCCCCAGGCCAAGCTCGAAACGGCCGTCCGAGAGTACGTCGAGCGTGGCGACCTCTTTAGCCAGCACAACAGGGTGGCGGTAGTCGTTGTCGATCACCAGGTTGCCGACGCGCAAGGTGGTGGTGGCATCCGCGGCGGACATCAGCGCGGCAAAGGGGGCGAACTGATCGCCGAAGTAGTCGGGCACGAAGTGATCGCGGATCAGAAACGTCGCGTACCCGAGCGCCTCGGCGCGGCGGGCCTGCTCCTGCCAGCGCTGGCGGGTGGTCATCCGCTCGTTGATGATCCCGAAACGAAACGGCCGGTGTCCTGTCATGCGCGCCCTCTTGGTTGGCCGGAAGCGGCGAGCGAAGCCCGCTCGTCCTCACGAGGGTAGGGTGTCGTGACTCGTAAGAACGTGCCGTTTCGTGCGCGCAAAGTCGATCAGGGGAAGCGGCTCCCGCCCCGTGTTGCCGGACGAGAGCCCTCACCGCATCCCATCTCTCGTCGGGCCGGCTGACAGGCGGAGGGGCGCGGGGGCCACGAATGGGGTGGCGGGGAGATGACGTGGGGTTTCCTCTCCCCATGAGGTGCTCAAGGTCCTCGCCGGGTTCAACGTGCCCAAAGGGGATCAAGGGGATCAAGAAGATCACGAGGGGGGAGAGTGATCCCCTTTGCCGTGCGTGTTGGTTCCTGGGCGGGGAACGTCCGATGTTGTCGAGCGGTCCGAGCGGGGCCAGACCATGCGGGCCGGGATTGGCGATCAGCACCCGCGAAGGTGTCTCGCCGTCGCGCGGGTAATCCTCCCTCGCTCCGACCCGAAGCTGACGCTGCCAGCAACCATCCGCGGACCGGCCCGTTGGGCCGCTCCATTCTGGCTCCAGGCCGTGATCCAGCGCGCGCCGTTGCCCGTATTCTCGATGCAGCTCACCGAATAGCTGACGCGCGATCGACGAATCGCGGCGAAAACCGCTTGACGTTGATCTAGAAAACGAGGGCCACATGTCAACTGAGGAAAACAAGGCCACTGTGCGGCTGCTCTTCGACGCCGTCAACACGGCCGATCAGGAGCGCGCTCTCGCCCTGGCCACGAAGGACATAGTAATTCACACCCAAATTCCGGGGATCGCGCCCGGCATCGACGGCTTCCGGTCCTTTCTGGGCGCATTCTTCTCCGCGTTCCCAGAGCAAAGCGTCGAGGTGCACGAGATAATCGCCGAGGGAGACCGCGTGGCGGTGCGGCACACCCACCATGTGATCCACGGCGGCGATTTCGCCGGTATGCCACCAACAGGAAAACGGGCGAAGGTCGACGGGCTGGAACTGTTCCGCGTCTCAGACGGGCGGATCGCTGAGATGTGGCATCATGACGATCTGTTAGGGCTATTTCAACAACTGGGGGCGCCTCCATCCGGCGGTGGTAGCGAGTAACGGCGGAAACCTCCGGGCATTCTCACGGGCCACACATCGGACGACGTCGATGCAATGTCTGTCGTGGGTCCAATCGTGGTATGGAAGAAACCGAGGCCGCATCCTCCCCCGGAATTGAGACCGGCAAGCACGCCCCGTGTGGCGTGCCTGCCGGTTTCCCCTATCCATCAAGGACCACCCGCAACGAGATCAGCTCGAATGGCCGTACGTCGAGCGCAACCACCCGCCCGTCATCTTCCACAATCAGGTCGCCGCCCGCCGCTGCCTCTTCGAGCAGGTTGACCCGCTCGATGCGTCGCACCGGTCGGAAGAAGCGCAGGGTGGCGCGGCCGCGATTGCCGTGGGGCTCGTGCAGGCGAAGGATGATCCCCTCCCCCTCTTCCGGACGCTTGAGGCTCCCCAGGGTCAGCGGCAGGCCGTCGACCGAAAGAAAACCGTTCATCTCGGCCCCGATGGCCGCGCCCGATCCGGCAGGCGCCACGAACAGCGGCGAATTCAACGCGAACGCCTCGTTGACGACGCCGGCCGTGGTCCAATCGCCGGAATGCGGGTAGAGGCTGTAGGTGAAGTGGTGCTCGCCTTCGTCGGCGCCGGGGTCGGGGTAGAGCGAGCCGCGCAGCAGGCTCAACGTCAAGAGATTGCCGTGCGCGGAGTAGCCGTACTTGGCGTCGGTGAGCAGCGCCACGCCGTAGCCCGGCTCGGAGAGATCGGCGAAGCGGTGGCCGCTGACCTCGAAGCGGGCCAGGTCCCACGAAGTGTTGCGGTGGGTGGGGCGACGGACCACGCCGTAGAGCGTTTCGTACGTCGCCTCGTGCGTGTGGACATTGAGCGGGAAGCGCGCTTGCAGAAGCATCTGGCGTTCGTGCCAGTCGATGCGGGTGGCAATGTCCAGCCGCCGCGAACCGGCCAGCAAGCGGTAGGTCTGTTCGATGCGCGAGCCACGCCAGCGGCGGCGCACCCGCGCCGCGCCGCGCAACGGCCCTGTTTCGACGACCTCGATCGATTCGATGCCACCGATCTCCTCGCCCTCTTGCTCGTAGTTCTCCTCGATGTCCCAGGCGTCGTAGGTGCGCGGCTTGTCGACAAAGGCCCAGAGCTGATTGCCGCGGCCGGCAAGCACCTCGCGCTGGTCCGCCGTTTTGTCGATGATCCGCCGCAGCGCGCCATCGGCGCCGATCTCCACGCGCAGAAGCTCGTTCTCGATGACCGCGCCCCCCTCTCTTGCTTCCGCGGTAACGCCCGCGGCAAGGGGGACGGCGGAGGCGGAGGTTCCGGCCACCACTGACAGGCCCAGCCAGCCCAGACCAGGGACACGCCGCTCGGGATCGTGGATCAGTAGCCCATCCTCCGTCGGTTGCGTTGCCAGGGGCACGCCATCGCCTCCGGCGACGGTCACGGCGGCCTCCTGACCGGCGAGCAACAGCGTGAGCGGTCGCGCCACGAGTGAGGCGTTGGCGACGGCCAGATGATCCGCCGTCGTCGCGCTGGACGAGGCCCGCGCAAGATGGGCCAGCGCCGCGTCGCGGACCCCGGCCGCGGTGCGGACGACTACCTGCAACTCGGGGATGGTGTCTTCATACACCTCGGCGATGGAGGAGCCGGGAATGATGTCGTGGAATTGGTTGAGCAAGAGCGATTTCCAGGCGCGCTCGATTTCGTCGTGCGGATACGGGAATCTGGTAAGACCCGCGATCGTGGCGAACGCTTCGGCCTCCAGGAGGCGATGCTCGCCCGCCCGGTTGAGCGCTTTCACGGCGGCCTGGGTGGTTAGCGTGCCGCGATGGAACTCCAGGTACAGCTCCCCCACCCACACTGGCAAACCCGCTTTGGGCAAGGCGGCAAAGAACTCCTCGACGTGCGCCATGCGCAGCCGCGGCAGGGCCGGAAACTCCTTGATTCGCGCGTAGTTCTCCAGCATGCGCACAGAAGGGCCGCCAGCGCCATCGCCCCAGCCAAAAGCCAGCAGGCTTTCCGGGTGCTGCCGCTTGCCGCCGAAGTTGCGCCAGGTGCCGAGGGTATCGAGCGGGGCGATGTTGCCGTTGTAGCCGTGAGCGGGCGACAGGTTGCGGAACATGTTAGCCGTGACCCGGCTGCCGTCGATCCCTTCCCAGGTGAAGAGGTCGTAGGGGAAGACGTTCTCTACGTTCCAGTTGAGCTTGATGGTGAAGAAGCCCTCGATGCCGGCCCCGCGCAGCAGTTGCGGGATGCCGCCGGAGAAACCGAAAACGTCGGGCAGCCAGGCGGCGGTGGCGCGCGTGCCGAACCACCGCGCGAAGGCGCGCTGGCCGTAGAGGAGCTGGCGCACGAACGACTCGCCGCCGGTGACCTGACAGTCGGGCTCGACCCACGAGCCGCCGACCGGCTCCCAGCGCCCCTCGGCCACCCGCTCTTTGACGCGGGCGAAGAGCTCGGGGGCGTCCTGCTCGATCCAGGCGTAAAGTTGCGCTGACGATTGGTTGAAGGTGAAATCGGGGTAGCGATCGAGCAGGTCGAGCACCGTGCCGAAGGTGCGTTGGCCTTTGCGCCGGGTCTCCGCGACCGGCCAGAGCCAGGCCAGGTCGAGGTGGGCATGGCCGGTGAGGGCCAGGCGTCCCACCGGCGGATAGTTGCGCCGCAGCCGTTCCAGGCGGGCGGCGACCTCGGCGCGGGCGGCGCGGATGGCCTCCAACGTTGTCTCCGGCAGCGGCTCCAGAGCGCGGGGCGGCGGCGGCATGTGCCAGATCGGGTTGGAGAATGGGTGCACGTCGTACGCTTCGAGCGCATAGCTGCCGGAGACGGAATCGACGCCGGCGCCGATGGGGTTGACGTAGCCAAGGGCCAGCCGGGTCTGCGCCACGTCGGTGGCCGATGGCCAGGCTGGGCCGTAAATGGCAAAGGCGGCTTCGGCGATGTCGAGCAGGTGCGACACGACCTCGTGATCGCCCAGCTCCTGCGCGGCCTGGGCCAGCATCGAGAGATCCCGTTCCAGCGCCCGCACGTCGCGGTGCGGCACGACGAAGTGGGCCCGTTCGAGGCGCGGCTCGGCGATGTGGCTGCCGAACATCCCCTTCGGCACGACCTCGGCGTTGACGGCGATCTCCTCGCCGCCGTGGACCCGCTCGGCAATGCGAAAGCTATGGTGGAAGGGGTCGAGGCCGCCCTGGAAGCCGGTCGACAGCCGGAGCAGACCCTCGCCGCCCAGCCAGAGCTCCAGTTCGACCGGCTCCCCAGCCCACGCTTCGGGCACCGTACCGGTGGCGGCAAAGTGCACCGGCGTGGCCACCACCGGCCAGAAGTCGCCAATGGCGAGGGGCGTCGTCTCGCCGCCCGCAGTGAAGGACCACTCCGGAATCGGCTGCTCGCGGGCATTGCGCCAGGCGCGCAGCTCCTCCAGGCGCCGCGCGATCCGCTCCTGGCGCCGCTCGTCGAGGGTCATGGGGTGATGGGGTGATGGGGTGATGGGGTGATTGTCCCGTGTCCCATCGGCCCTCTGGCATACGGCACGAAGTCGTCTTTCATCCTGGCTCCTCGTCTCTTCCTATCACCCTAACACCCCATCACCCCATCACCCTCCGTCACTTGATGCTCCCCAAACTGATCCCCTCCACGAAGGCGCGTTGGAAGGCGAGGAAGAGGGCGACGACGGGCAGGACGATCAGGGTCGAGGCGGCCATGAGCAGGCTGAACTGGATTTCTCGTTGCGACTTGAAGAAGGTGAGTCCGATGGAGAGGGTGTACTTGGCCTCGTCCTGAAGGTAGATCAGAGGGCCGAGGAAATCGTTCCAGGCGTGCAACCCGGCGAAGATGCTGATGACGCCGATGGCCGGCAGGGCCTGCGGCAGGATAATCTCGGCGAAGATGCGAAACTCGCTGGCGCCGTCGATGCGGGCGGCGTCCGAGATTTCGGTCGGGATCTGCATCAGGAACTGCCGCATGAGAAAGATCCAGAACGCATTGCTAAAGAACATCGGCACGACCAGCGGCAGATAGGTATTGATCCAGTTCCCCTCCCACGCCAGTCGTCCCGCTTCGATGACCGGGCGCGGCGTGCGCGCGAAGATGTCGAAAAGGGCGACGATGAGCACTGGGAAGGGGATGAAGACGGTCGCCAGCACGACGTAGAAGACCTTGTCGCGGCCTGGCCAGTCGATGCGCGAGAAGCCGTAGGCGATGATCGGATTGGAGATGACCGAGCCGAGGATGGTCAGCGCCGTGATCACGGAGGTGTTGCCCAGGTAGCGCCAGAACGGAAAGTAATCGACGGCGTCCTGAAAGTTGGACCAGATCAGCTCGTGGGGCCAGAGGGTCGGCGGATACGCGAGCAGCTCCTGATGGCTCTTGAGGGCGGTGTTGACCATCCAGTAGAAGGGGAGCAGAAAGAGGGCACAGACCAGGAGCAGGACGATCCGGGGCACGACCTGGCGCTGCAATTGCCGCGAGAGCCACGCCCAGCGCGCGGCGGCGATGCGCGGCGCGACGAATGGCGGCGTGGCCGCGCTCATCACTGGCTGTTCTCTGGCCATGGTCCCTCCCCTGCGCTAGGCGCCCTCGTAGTAGACCCAACGGCGTGACCAGCGGAAGACCAGCATGGCCAGGACAAAGGTGATCAGGAAGAGGACCCAGGCCATGGCCGAGGCGTAGCCCATCTTTCCGTAGCGGAAGGCATTGTCGTAGAGATAGAGGACGTAGAACCGGCTGGAATCTGCCGGCCCGCCCTGGGTGACGACGTACGCCTGGGTGAAGACCTGCAGGCCCAGGCTCAAGCCAAGGATGAGGTCGTAGAGGATGATCGGAGTCATCATCGGCAGGGTGATGTTGCGAAAGCGGCTGAGGACGCCCGCGCCGTCGAGCATGGCCGCTTCGTAGAGCGTGGAGGGGATCCCTTTCAATCCGGCCAGGAAGATGAGCGCGACCTGCCCCGCGCCAAACTGGGCCAGGAAGACGAAGGCCAGCTTGGTCCAGGCCGGATCGCCGAACCAATTGACATTCGGCAGCCCAACGCGGAGCAGCACCTGGTTGAAGATGCCTTTGGTGGGGTCCATCAGGATGAGGAAGATGAACGAGAGGGCGAAGAGCGGAATCACCGAGGGCAGATAGAGGATGGCGCGGTAGATCGGCGTCTCGGGCAGCGGTTGGTTCATGGCCAGCGCCAGCCCCATGGCGACGACCACGCCGAGGGGCACGGCCAGCGCGGTGTAGTAAAGGGTGTTGTAGAGGGAAGTCCAGAAGAGCTCGTCGTCAAGGAGGGCCTGGTAGTTCCCCAGCCCGATCCATTGCGGCACGCCAAAGCCGGAGTACTTGGTGAAGCTGATGCGCAGGGTGTAGATGATCGGGTAGACCAGGAAGGCCAGGAACCCGACGATCCAGGGACTGACGAAGAGGAGGCCGACGACGAGGTTGCGACGCTGCTTGCGGGAGAGACGGAATGGGTGATGGGGTGATGGGGTCATAGGGTGATGGGTAGGCTCCGACACCCGATCGTGCCTGCTTGCCACGCCACCTTCCATGGTAGCTCCCTATCACCCCATCACCCTACCACCCGATCACCCCCGGTCGGGTGAGGGCCGATGTTACGACGCCTCAAGCGGGCAGAAGCCTTGCAAGTCGGGCTGGACGCGCTCCTTGACCGTGGCCAGGGCGGCGGCCGGCTCTTCCTCGTTGAGGTAGATCTTCTGCCAGGCGGAGGTCAGCTCGTCCCAATAGCGGGCGCCAACCGGCAGCGGCGGGCGGCTCTTGGCGGTCGGCAGGAGCTGCTCGGCGAAGAAGCGATGCTGCTCGTCCTCGAAGAGGCTGGCATCCTTGAGCAACGTATTGATCGTCGGCAAGTGCGCCGACTGCGTCGTGTAGGCGCGCTGGCCCGGCTCCCCCGCTATGTACTGGAGGAAACGCCAGGCGCCCTCGGGATTCTTCGTCCCTTGCGGAATAACCATCGACCAGCCGCCCGCCCAGGTGACTGACTCGTCGCCCTCGGCCGGAACAGGAATGAGGGTCAGGCCGTACTCAGTGTCCGGCGCGAATTTGGCCAGGGTATTGAGGAACCAGTCGCCGGTGACGACGAAGGCGACGCGGTTGGTGACGAAGAGATCCTGTTCTTCGGGAACTTCCTGGCCCACGACAAAGGGCCCGGCGAAGGCGTTGAGCTTCTGCGCGTCGAGCGCCTTGGCATAGTCATACACCCACTGGCTCCCGGCCACGACGCCAGCTTGATCGGGTGTAACCTGGCATGAGCTGGCGTCGAAGAAGGTTCCGCCGAAGGCGAAGCCGTAGGTGTAGTGCCAACCCTGGTTGATGTGCGGCACAAAGCCGACGCGGCTGAAGTTGCCATCCTGGTCGGTCTCGTTCAACTGGTTCGCGATCTCGGCCAGCTTGGCGAAGGTCACCGGACCGTTGGCGACATCGAGCTCGGCGGGGTCAACGCCGGCTTCCTTGAGCAGGCCGATGTTGTAGAAGAGGGCGCGGGCATCGGTGTCAAACGGCAGCGCGTAGGGGGCGCCCTGGAAATTCGCTTCGGCCCAGGCGAAGGGGATGTACGTCTTGCTCAAATCCTCGCTGCCAATGAATTCGCTGAGGTCCTGGAGGACACCCTCGGCGGCACGCTGGGCGACGATGAAGCGGTCGAGCATGTAGACATCGGGACCGGTGCCGCCGCGCACGGCGGTCATCAACTTGGTCGTATCGGTTTCGTCGCCGACGACCTGGACCAGCTTGACCTGAACATCGCTATTCTCGGCGTTGAAGGCGTCGACGATCGACTGCAGGGGGGTCAGGTCGGGCTCGGTATGCGTCGTCCAGAAGGTCACTTCCGAGGCGCCCTGGGCGCGGGCCGGATTGGCGCGCAGAGCCGAGCTGATGGAGGTCGCGGAGACCCCTAACAGGGACGCGGACTGCATGAATTGGCGACGGGTGATGCGACCGCCGCGCATCTTCCGCACGAGCTCGCTGTATGCCGGACTCTTCATCGTTTGCCTCCGATCGTCAAGCTGCCCATTCCCGGAGCACCGTTGCCACGGAAGATCATCGCTTTGCCACGCGAGCGGATCCCGGATTCATGCTCGTCTCTCGAGAGCGCCACCTTCCTCGACGCATGCCAGCCACGCCTAGCCTTGTTGCACATCCATGCAAGCGCCGGGAAGGCTTCACATCGTCGTCTCACGACATCAGGCAAGATATGACAGCCGAACGTTCTCTCTCAGAGACGTTAAGCGATGAGCAGATGCGAAGGCCGTTTTGCCCAGTATACCTGGCATAGACTTCGTCGTCATGCGACGGACATGCGGCGGTCATCGATTCCTCATGCCCGGCAGGGCACGGCGTGAGGGCCCACGCCGCGCCGGCCAGGACCGAAACCGGACGCCGGCAAGCGCCAACTGGCTGGGCGGGCCGCAGCGACCGCGATCCGATTCAGCCGTCCAAAACTGGCTGGGGGCGCCGAGCGGAGGCATCGGTATTGAGTGGGGCCATATGTATTCACTGAACACATTGAGACACTCATTTTCTAACCATATTGCGAACATGCTTCGCGTACTCCGCGTCCGGATGGGGAGTACATGGGGAGTACAATGCCAGCACAGGTCAGATTTCAGATGCAGGTCGAATCGAGTGGCGCATCGATTCGCGATCACCGTTGGCGAGGCCCGATGCGATGACGAGCACCAGGCAGGCGGAGGCCATCATTTCACCCATTCCCGAATTGGGAGAGTTGGAGCGGCGCCTGCCCGCCGAGATTCGGGATCACCTCGGGACGCTGCGCGAACGCATTGCACGGCTCGACGCGGCCAACGTGTTGCTGCATGCCCAGCAGCAGGCGGCGGCCGATGAGAACGAACGCCTCAGTGCGGCAGTGGAAAACATGACGGATGCGTATTGGGCCGTGGATCACGACTGGCGTCTGACGTACATCAATGCCGCCGCGGAGCGCGTCTGGGGGAGAGAGCGGGAGGAGCTTCTGGGGCGGAACATCTGGGAAGCGTTTCCCGAGGTCGTAGGCACGCCGAACTACCACGCCATCCACCGTGCCATGGCACGGCGCTCGGTCGAGGAGTTCGAGGATCGCTCGCCGGCGCTGAACCGGTGGGTTTCCGGGCGGGCGCACCCAACGGCTGAAGGGATTGCCGTCCATTTCCAGGACATTTCGCCACGCAGGGCGGAAGAAGACCGCAGGCGAGCAAGCGAAGAGCGCTACCGCACCCTGTTCAATTCCATAGACGAGGGCTTCTGCGTCATCGAGGTGCTCTTTGATGCGGATGGCAAACCAACGGACTATCGCTTCCTGGAAGCGAACCCGGTCTTCGCGGCGCAGACGGGCCTGCATGACGCGATCGGGAAACGCGCGCGCGAGATCGTGCCCGACCTCGACGAGCGGTGGTACGGCATCTATGGCGTGGTGGCGCTGAGCGGGACACCCGTGCGCTTCGTCGAAGAAGCGAAAGCCATGGATGGCCGCTGGTTCGACGTCTACGCCTTTCGCCTGGGCGATGCCGAGAGCCGAACGGTTGCCGCCCTCTTCACCAACATCACCGAGCGCAAGCGAACCGAGACCGTGACCGCTCGCCTCACCAGCATCGTTGAGAACTCGCGCGACGCGATCCTGAGCTGTGCGCCGGATGGGACGATCATCGATTGGAACCGGGGCGCCGAGGCGTTGTTCGGCTACAGCGCGGCCGAGGCCATGGGCGGCGACATCATGCTGCTGGTTCCCGCCGATCGCCTTCAGGAACCCGGCCTGCTCTTTACCCGCCTGCAAAGCGGCGAGACCTTGCCAGCCTCGGATGCCTTCCTCGAAACCGTTCTCTTGCGGAAAGATGGAAGCGAGGTCAACGTCGAAGTTCGCCTTTCGACGATCATCGACGCTGCCGGAGAGATCACCGGCATCTCGGCGATCGCCCGCGACATCACCGAGCGTAAGCAGCTGCAGCGCATGCAACAAGATTTCATGGCGATGGCCAGCCACGATCTGGCGAGCCCGGTGACGGTGCTACGCGCCCGGGCGCAACTGATGCAGCGCCGCCAGAGCTACGACCAGGCGGCGGTTACCTCGATCATCGAGCAGACCAACCGGATGGAGCGCTTCATTGCCGATCTGCGCGAGGTGGTGCAGATGGAGGCGGGCACGCTGACGCTGCGTCGCGACCACATCGATCTCGTCGCCCTGGTGCGCGAGGCGAAGGAGCGGGCGCGCATAGCATCATCCGAGCACGTTATCCGGATCGAAGAACCCGCGGATCCTTTCATGGCGTGTTGCGATGCGGACCGCCTGGGCCAGGTGCTCGATAACCTGCTTGGCAATGCGCTCAAGTATTCGGCGAGCGGCAGCCAGGTCACCCTTCAGGTCACCACGGCCGGCGACGCGGCGCGGGTGCGGGTGATCGACCAGGGGGAAGGCATAGCAGCGGAATCGCTGCCCCATCTCTTCGAGCGCTTCTTCCGCGGCGAGCAGCGAGAGAGCTCAGGGGGGCTGGGGCTGGGACTCTATATCACGCGCATGCTGATTGAGGCGCACGGGGGCGAGATCTGGGCGGAATCGGAGCCGGGCAAGGGGAGCACGTTTACGTTCACCTTGCCGCTTGCGGCGGCATGTCCGAGCACACAGGTACAGGGATAATGCGACTGGTCTCGCCCAAAGCCCTCTCGTCGTGGCGACGGCCCTCGTCCAAACCGTCTCCCTGTGCGCAGGTTGACAGGGGGAGGTCGAGGCGAAATGCCGCTCCGGTCGCGACCAGCCCTCACCCCAAACCGCCACCCGCCACCCGCAAGCGGGCGCCCGGCCCGTCGGGCCGGGAGAGGGGCTTCTTGTCGTGTGCGAGGCGGTGTTTCCGGTCTACCTGCCCCTGTCATACGGAATCCGGATGATCAGTTCCGGCGCCGCAGCGAGCCCTCACCCCCTAACCCCCTCTCCTCCCCTAGCCCCGTCGGGCCGGGAGAGGGGGAATCAGGCTCCAGCAGACCGGGATTCCGGCAGTGATCAACCGAAGTCCGTATCAGACCGCGGTGAGCGAGGGGCTCTTGCGTCGCTGGAGCGGCGCATCTTGGCATACCTCTCCCAGTACGATCGGCCGGAGCGCAGAACGACCCGGTTATCGCTCATCGGTCTAATCCATGCGGCTGGGCTCGCGATCATCTGCCGGGAGCTCGCGCGTGAAGAGACGGCCATAGGCGAGGACGGAGGCGCGGGTTTTCGCCAACCGCAGCAGATGCCAGAGGAGCGCTTGATTGGCGGTGATCACGGGGATGCGTAGATCCTCTTCCAGGGCCTGGATGATGCCGACCGCGCGCAGCCCGTTGCCGCCAATATAGACCGCTTCCGCCGAGAGCGGCACGTTTTTCCTGGTCCACTCGAAGAGCTGACCGGGATTGATGGCGAGTTGCTCGCTGGGCAGCGCCGCCGCCGCCGCGAAGACGATGTCGAGGCCGTGTGCGCGGTAATAGCTGGCCCCCAACGCGGCCAGTTCCTCTGAAAACCAGGGGGGATCAACGAGCGCGACTTTTTCAATCTCGAGGGCGCGCAGGGCCAGGAGCGCCGAGACGCTGGTGATAGCGACCGGGATGCCGCGGGTGCGAAGTTCCAACCGCCGCCGCAGCGCCTTGTCGTCTTCCGTCCCGCGCACATAGCTCGAACCCGTGAAGGCAAAGCCAATGGCATGAAGCGGAGCGGCAGCCAGCAATGCGGCCGCATCGTCGACCAGGGGCGGATCGGCAAA